>NZ_JBHSFP010000015.1:0-200874 GCF_042654065.1 Sphaerisporangium dianthi
GTTGTACCGGTTCATCCGGGGTCAGCACGACACGGTGGTGGTGGGTCACCACATCTTCGCCGACAAGGCCGATCCCAAGAAGGTGGAGCAGGCATGGCAGGACTGGCTGGCCAAGCTCTTCGCCTGAGCCGGCCGGCCTCCGCGAGGCGCGTGCGCGACGACGACCGCGCGCACGGGGACGGCGGCACGTGACCGGGCCACGCCCGCCGCGACGCCGCCGTCCCGACGCCTCCCGGGACGGCGCCGCGGGGAGCCGTGGGCGACGGGCGGGGCGCCACGCCGATTACGGCCGCCTCGCCGGCCGCGCGCCGATTCGCCGGCCGCGGGCCGCTTGAATCCCCCGATCATTTGCACGCGGACGAAATGCGCGCCCTCGGAAATGGATAAGGAAATGCAAACACCGGCATTCCCGGCGAAACTCTCCATCGCGATCGTCACGGCCGTCCCCTCGGGTACCATCGGCGGTACCATCGGCATAGGCCGCTGCATCACGACGATCCCGGGCATCACCTGGGACTGAACGAGGGACGGGTGACGATGCTGGTCGAGCTGACGATGTACAGCACCGCCACGTCGCAGCCATCGGCCAATTCCCCCATCGACGGCATCCGGATATTGGCCCTGCTTCCCGACAAATGGCGTAAAGACCTTCGGCAGGCGAACGGCGAGATCGTCATCCGGGTCGACACCGCCGACGACACCACCAGCGACCAGATCCAGGCGACGGTCGCCGAGGTCCTGAGCGACCCGGCCATCAGCCACTGGGAGCTTCGCGCCTGCCACACCCTCGCGACCGGCCCTTCGGCCGATGACCCCTCCTGATCGAGCGGACGCCTGAGGCGGCTCCCTCATGATGCCGGGGCAGTTCCCTCATGATCGAGGACGCCGCCGTGGCTCCGACTCCCGGGTGTCAGGCGCTCGCACGTGCCCCGGCGGCCGGCGGCTTACGGGGAGGCGCATCGGGTGGCGTGGCCGGGCCGGTGCGGCGGGCCACCCCAGTGGCACCCCTGCTCACCCTTATTCGCCGGGTCCCCCTCGGCCTCGTGGCCCCTCGCGGCGGATAGTTGCGGGAGAGGGCCCATCGCGAAGGTGGGCGCCGGGCGGATGCCATGGGAACTTGCGGAGGTCGGCATGGAGGACTACGGCGTCACCGGTGCGCGGGTGGACCTGGAACTCACGGTGGACGCGCCGCCCGAGCATCTCTGGGAGAGGATCACGGAGGTCTCGCGCATCGGGGACTTCAGCCCCGAGTGCGAGCACGGGGCGTGGGTCGACCCCGACCACGCCGAGGTCCGCGAGGGCACCCGCTTCCAGGGGCGCAACCGCCGCCAGGACCGCGTCTGGACGGTGACCTGCGTGGTGACCGAGGTCGAGGCGCCGCGCTCGTTCGGGTGGCTCGTGCTCGACCCCGAGGGCGACCCCGAGCGCCCTTCGTCGCGCTGGCACTACGAGCTGGTGCCCGGCGACGAGCCCGGCCAGACGGTGGTACGGCACAGCTTCGTCCACGGTCCCGGCCGCAGCGGCCTGCGCGAGATGATCCAGAGCAACCCCCAGATCGCCTCGCTGATCATGGACGTCCGCCTCGCCGAGCTGCGCGATCACATGATCGAGACCCTGGACGCGATGGCCCGCGACTGACGGGACGGCCGGCCGGGCCCCGCTCCGGCGGGCCTCGCCCGTTACTCGGTCCGCTATTTCGCTATACCGGTTATGTTGACCGCCATTTCGTAATAAACGGTGCATACACTTTGCGATCATGCGCCGTCTCCTCCCGCTGCTGGTCGCATGCGCTTTCCTGACAGCCGACGCCGCTGAGGCGGCACTGCCCATCTGCTCGCCCGGACAGACGCCGGCTCCGCCCCTGGCGGCCGGGCGATCCGCCGCTCCGGCGGCGCCCTCGCCGCCGGCCACCGCCACGCCGGCCCCCTCGCGCCTCGCGCGGGCGGAGCGGGAGCCGAAGAGGATCCCGCCCCCGCAGGGCCGCGCGGCCGCGGTGAAGAACCCGTTGTACGCCCTCCGTAAGGCCCAGGCGAAATGCCGGGTCCCGGCGATCAAGGCGGGCGACTGGGCGTCCACCAAGAAGTACATGCGGGCCGTCGCCGCCTGCATGGACCGCGTCTGGACGCGCCAGTTCGCGCAGGCGAGGCTCTACTACACGCTGCCGCCGCGCCGGTTCGTCCGGCACCGGGTCCGCGACCGCGACTGCGGGATGATGCCGGCCAAGGGGGCGGCGGGCACCTATTGCGACGAGACCAGGATCTTCTATGTGATCGTCGAGCGGTACGAGATGCACCCGTCGTCCGCCGCGTACCTGGCCGAGGTGATCGCGCACGAGTACGGCCACCACGTGCAGAACATGGCCTACATCTCCGACTACGCGGGCGAGGCCTACGACGAGGCCCGCTCCGCCGCGAAGGAGGACCTGGTGAGCAGGCGCGTGGAGCTGCAGGCCGAGTGCCTCGCGGGCGTGTCGATCGGGGCCATGGGCCGGTCGATGCCCGCCTGGGCGCAGTTCCGGTACGGCTACCTCGGCACGCTCCCCGGACAGTGGGTCCGCGACCACGGCCGCCTGGGGACGCAGCTGCGATGGCTGGAGAAGGGCTACCGCTCCAGGCGCGCCGGCGCCTGCGACACCTGGTCACCGCCCCGCCGCGAGGTCACCTGAGCGAACCGGGGGCGGCGAGCGAGGCGCCCACCGCCACGCGGAGGTCGCGGAGGCGGTGGGCGGGCAGCTCCAGGACGGTGACCTCGCCGGCCCACGGGGCGACCTCGTCGATGACGGCCCTCGCCTGCTTCTTGGTCAGCTCGGGCCGCGCGCGGATCAGCCCTTCGCGCCAGGTGTTGGCGAGCTTGCCGTGCGCGTTGTCCAGGATCGCGCGCAGGAGGCGTCCCGCCTCGTCCTCGGGCGGGTCCAGCCGCTCGGCGGAAAGGACGTCTCCCTGCGCGGTCAGCCGGTAGACGGGAGAGAGCTGCTCGGCCGTCTGGGCGATGTCGCCCAGAGGCTCGGCCGTCGAGACCCGCACGTGGCCGGCGCGCGTCGCCAGCAGCAGGCGGGGGAGCGCGGCCTCAAGGCCCGCGGGCACCGCGATGGCGGCGCGGCGCGGCGCGGCGGCGTACGGCTTGGCGAGCCAGGTGGACAGGCGGGCCCGCGGCGTCCTGGGCGAGAGGTCCTTCGGCCAGTCGCCGACCAGGACCTCCGGTTCGAAGCCGTCGCCGGCGGCGGACGCACCGGCGGGCGCACCGGCGGGCGGGCGCGCCTCGACCGACTGCGGCCCCTTGGTGTAGATGCCGGTGACGTAGCGGTCGGCCCGGGCGGCGACGGCTGGCCGGGTCTTGGTGGTGGGACGGAGGATGTAGAGATCGGCGGCCGAGCCGATCGCCTCCGCGCCGAAGTAACGGTTGAAATCTGGATAGATGGCCTCGTAGCAGAGGTTCAGGTCGTGCAGGGAGTTCTGCACCTTGAGTGCCAGCATCGGGGTCCGCTCGCCCGCCCCGTAGGCGAGCAGCACCCGTCCCTGGTCGGGGTCGCGCAGCCCTTCGACCGCCCTGGCGACGAACAGCCCCACGCCCTCGGGGGTGTAGGGAGGATCGGTGATCGCGAGGTCGGCCCGGTCGCGGGCCGCGGGCGGCAGGCCGAGGCGCAGATCCGCCCACAGGGTGCGCACCGTGAAGCCCAGCCGCTCGGCCTGCTCGTCGATGTAGGCCAGGATGCGCTCGTCGACGTCCACCACCGTGACGTCGGTCTCGGGGTGGATCATCTTGACCGCCAGGGAGGTCAGGTCGTGGTCGCCCACGCAGAGCAGCCGCGCCTCCCGCAGCCAGAACCTCGTCCCGAGCAGCAGCGCTCTGCGCACCACGGTCTGCGGCGTGGCGGCCACGTGGTCCAGCACGTGCCGTCCGCGCGGCGCCCGCGCGATCAGCTTCTCCATCTGCTCGACCACATCGGAGTGGCGGGGGAGCAGGTGCCCCACGGGGTCGGCCGGCCCGGGAGCCGGCGCTTCCCCCAAGGAGGACGCGGGGCCGCCGTCCGTCCGGGCCGCGTCGTCGCCGAGCACGTCGCGGCAGAGCGCGATCTGCTCCGGCGCGAGCCGGAACCTCTCGCCCGACCGCTCAGGCGAGGCCTCCCGCAGGAGCGCCTCGATGCCGCGCCGGGAGGTGGCGGTGGCCCGGACCAGGTCGGCGAGCGTCCACCACTCACCGCCGCACAGCAGCCCGAGCGCCGTGCGGTACCGCCTGGCGTCCACCCCCGCGCCGGCGAGCAACCCGGCCACGCCTTCTCGCTCCACGCCAGGACTCTATCGGCCCCTGCGCCGCGGCCGGTCCGCCGGGCGGGCTACCTGGTCCCGCGCTTCTCGTGCTCGTGCGGGGTGGCGCCGGAGGTGGCCCAGCTGGAGAGCAGCCGCAGCTTCTCCTCGGAGGGGGAGCCGGCCGGGGCGGTGTAGACGGTGAGGTAGATGTCGTGGTCGGCCGGCGGGTGCAGGGTCTCGTAGTGCAGCGTCACCATGCCGACCGCGCTGTGGTGGAAGCGCTTGAGGCCGTAGGTGTGCTGGAAGACGGCGTAGTCGCTCCAGTAGCGGGCGAACAGCTCGGAGCGGGCGCGCAGCCCGTCGACCAGAGCCGCGAGGGCGGGGTCGCCGGCGTCGCGACCGGCGGTGAAGTGCAGGACGGACACCATCTGCCGGGCGATGTCCTCCCAGTCGACGTAGACCTCGCGCGCCCTGGGGTTGAGGAACATCCATCGCGCCAGGTTGCGCTCGGCCACGGGCATGGCGCTGAAGTCGTCGAACAGGATCCTGCTCATCCTGTTGCCGCCCAGCACTTCGAGGCGCGGGCCGTACAACATGGCCGGCATCGGGTCGAGCGTCTGGATCAGGGCGTGCAGCGCCGGCCTGGCCCGCACCAGCGGCGTGGGGACCGAACCGGGCGTCTGGCCGCCCGGGCGTTTCGGGGCGGCGGCCCTCACCAGGTCGAACAGGTGGCGCCGCTCGAGATCGTGCAGTTGGAGAGCGTCCGCCACCGCCGTGAGGACCTGATCGGAGACGTTGCGGGCCCGTCCCTGCTCCAGGCGGGTGTAGTAGTCGACGCTCACCCCGGCCAGGGACGCGAGCTCCTCCCGGCGCAGCCCGGCGACCCGGCGTCCGTCATGCCAGGGCAGGCCGACGTCAGCGGGTGTCAGGCGCGCGCGGCGCGACTGCAGGAAATGTCGCAGCTCGCTCTGTTCGGGCATGTCTTCAGTATCGGCCGGTACCGGCCGCCCGCCCGTTCAGGGCCTGCCGGAACCCTGGATCGAGCGGGATCCGGCAGCCCCTGTCGCCGGGAACGCGCCGTCTGCCGGAGGGAAGGACGCCACGGCCGCCCGCCCCGCCGACCGGTCCTTTCCTTCTCCTTTGGATCGGACGCGATACGCGCGCATCGTTATCCCCAAATCGGCCGCCAAGCGTCGGGGTTGAGGACATTTATCGTCATCGTTGGCGCGCCGTCGTCATCCGCCGGTCATCGGGGAGCCGCGCGGCGCGGCGCCGGGAAGCTCCGGCTCTACCCCAGATGCCGGCTCAGGAAGCGCTCGACGGCGGCGTAGTAGGACTCGCGGTTCTCCGGCCTGGCGAGGCCGTGACCCTCGTCCTCGAAGAGGAGATATTCGTACGGCAGGCCCTTGGCCTCCAGCGCGGCGACGATCTGCTCGGCCTCCTTGCGCGTCACGCGCACATCATTGGCCCCCTGGGCCACCAGGACCGGGATGACGATGTCGTCGACCCGCGAGAGCGGAGAACGCTCCCACAGCATCTCCCGCTCGGTCCGGGGATCGCCCACGTTGGCGTGCATGAAGGCCATCAGCGGCCGCAGGTAGGCGGGCCCTCCCTCGAGGAGCGTCAGCAGGTTCGACGGGCCGCAGAGGTCGACCGCGCACGCGAACACCTTGGGGGTGAAGGCCGCGCCCGCCAGCGCGGCGTACCCGCCGTAGGAGCACCCCATGATCGCGACCCGGGAGGCGTCGACGGCGCCGCCCGACACGAGATGGCCGACCGCGTCGAGCAGGTCGGTGTGCATCGCCCTTCCCCACTGCTTGGCGCCCAGGTTCTGGAAGTCCTTGCCGTACCCCACCGAGCCGCGGAAGTTGACCTGGACGCAGGCGTAGCCGCGGTTGGCCAGCCACTGGGCCTCCTCGTCGAAGCCCCAGGAGTCGCGCGCCCACGGCCCGCCGTGCACGTTCACCACGGCGGGAAGCCCCCGGCGGCCGGCGCCGGGCGGCCAGGTCACGTAGCCGTGCACCTCGACGCCGTCGCGGGCGGTGAACACGAAGGGCTCCATGCCGGCGAGCCGGTGGCGCGCGAGCTCCGGCTGGTGGTCGAACAGGAAGTGAAGGCCGCCGCCGGCCCGGTCGTAGAGGTAGAACCCGACCGGCCGGTCGGCCGCCACCACCGTGATCGTCCAGCGCCGGTCGGCGCGCTCCGACCGGTCGATGGAGATCTCGCCGTCGACGCCGAGTCGCGCGAGCTCGCCCTGGATCCGCGCGACCTGCGCGGCGTAGCCGTCGTCGAGGAAGACCCGCTCGTCGCGGTCCTTGCCGAGCACGACGGCCTGCGGCACGCGCGTCCCGGGGTCCATCTCGACCCGTTTGACGTCGTAGACCGGGTCCTCGGCGAGCAGCGTCCGCCGCCCGGTCGAGGCGTCGACCGCGAACAGGCGGGTGGCGTTCGCCCCGATCGACGACAGCAGGTAGAACGTCGCGCCGTCGCGGGAGAAGCCGGCGATGTGGGTGCCCATGGCGTCCTCGCGGGGCACGTCGAGCCACGGCGCCGCCTCGTCCGCGCCGAGGCCGGCCAGGTGGACGGCGCAACTCCCGTCGGGTCTCATCGCGGTCCCGCCGCGGATCCGCAGGTCGGTGTCGATCTCCCAGGTCATGTAGCCGGGGTTCGTGGCGACCTTGGTGAGCTCGCCGGTCGGAAGGTCCAGCCGGTACACGTCGTGCAGCTCGCGCCGGTCCTTGTTCAGCCCTATGAGCATGGTGTCCGGATGCCACCGGTTGTGCGCCAGGACCCGTGCCTGGACCCCGTCGAACGGCGTGACGCACCGCTCGCGCCCGGTGTCGAGATCGACCAGGTACAGCCGCCAGCTCTCGTCCCCGTCCTCGTCGCGCAGGTGGTACAGCGTGCGGTCGTCGTGGCAGAAGCCGAACGCCCGGATGCCGCGCCCGCGGTCGTGCGTCACGACCTTGGCCTCCTGCGGCGCGTCCACCGGGCCGACCCACACGTTCATCACGCCCTCGTCGGGCGCGAGGAAGCGCAGCCGGGTGCCGTCGGGGGAGATCCCCGGCGCCATGTACGCCGGGTTGCCGAACAGGACGGCACGGGGGATCAGCGGAACGGCTTCAGTGATCATGACGTTCTCCCACTACACGGGGCTCACGTGGTCGTCGAGTGCCGGCGGGCCGGCGGGCGCGGGGCATCCCGGATCCGCCGGCGCGGAGGCGAAGCGGGAGAGCCACCATCCGGCCAGTCCGGGGTACTGCGTGATCGCCTGCTCGGCGGTGAGCAGGGGGCGCGGCCTTCCGGGCCGCACGCGGGACGGCGAACAGGCGCCCGCGTCGGTGGTGGAGATCAACGTGTGGGCGCGGAAGAGCTCGGCGGCGAGGCCGGGGTCGCCCAGCGCCACCCGGGCCAGGTGGCTCCGGACCCGGCGCTCGAACGCGGTCGCCTCCGGCCGCCGGATCTTCGCGCCGTGCGCGTGCCCCGCGTCCTGCCCGGTCGCCATCCGCCAGGACATCTCCGCCTCGGCCGCCATGGCGGCCTGCAGCCCGGAGGAGACCGGCGGCTCGATCCCGCGCCGCGCCAGTTCCTGCTCAAGCCTGAGCGCGCTCAGCGCGGCGACCGACATCCCGTGCGAGTGGACGGGGTTCACCGCGACGGCCGCGTCGCCGATCGCGACGAACCCCTCGGGAAGGAGGGCGCGCTCGAAGAACCGCCTCCTGTTCGCGGTGTCGCGATACGGGCGGATGCGGCCGGCGGGCCTGGCCGCCGCCATGAGCCGCGCCACGATCGGGCTGCGCAGCGAGCACGCGAAGTCCTGGAAGCCGCGCTCGTCGGTGGGCGGCTCGCCGCCGCGCGTCCCGGTCAGCGTCACCACCCACCGGCCGTCCTCGATCGGGTACAGCGTCGCCCCGCGGTCGGGCCGCCCGGCCTCGGAGCGCGGATGCAGGATGATCGCCGGAATGCCCGCGGCGAGCCCGGCCGGCGCCTGGTAGAGCCGCGTGGCGTAGGCCAGGCCCGAGGCGACCGTGACCTCCTCGACGTGCGGAGCGCCGAGATCGGCCAGCCACCGTGCCGCCTTGGACCTGCGCCCCGTCGCGTCGACGACGAGGTCCGCCCGGATCGTCTCGGCCGGAGCGCCCTCGCGCCTGACCGAGACCCCGGTGACCCGGGCCGCGTCGCCCACCAGGCCGAGGGCCTGGGTGCCCTCCCTGACCGAGACGGCGCCGCCGCCGAGCGCCCGCCGCCGCACCACCTCGTCCAGGAGCCCCCGGCTGCACGAGATGAGGTAGGCCTCGGTGTCATGCCGCCGGTACCACCCCTCCGAGGTGAGGATCAGCGCGCCGCCGGGCAGGCCCCGCCGGTGGGCGCCGCGCGCGAACAGTTCCTCCAGGGTCCCGGGAAGCAACGTGCGCAGAGCCCTCGCCCCGCCGGTGACGAGCACGTGGGTGTGGTGCGACTGGGGCAGCCCCCGCCGGGTGCCGGGGCCGCGGGGGTAACGGTCGTTCTCGATCAGCACGACGTCGTCCGCGTGCCTCGCGAGCACGGCGGCCGCCAGCACTCCCGCGAAGCCGCCGCCGAGGACCACCACCGTGGTCATGGAAGCGCGGCCGGCGTCATCGGCCGGACAGGAGCGCGCGACGACGCCGCGCCCGGACGCCTCACGACAGGCGCTCTTCGATCATGCCGTCGTCGATCAGGGTGCCGATGAACTCGTGCACGTCCACCAGGATGCGTCTGAGGACCGCCGTGTTGTCGCCGGCGAACTCGCGTGACAGCTTCGAGGCGACCGGCTCGCGGTCGCCGTCGCTCGCGACGAGCATCCAGATCCTGGAGCCCGTCTCGTTCAGGGTACGGAAATCCCCGGTCTCGGTGTGGTACAGCGAGACGCCTTCCGCGGTCTCCTGCCACACCACGGCGTCACTGATCTGGAGCGACACGCTCCGCCTCCTTCACACCGGTGTTATGGAAAGCAGTTCGCCGACCTTGACGGCCCTGGGCGAGGCGGGCGCCTGGCCCTTCCAGTCGTCGAAGACCGGGTGGACGTCGTCGCTGGCGACCAGACGGGGGACCGACATCGCAAGGTCGTTCCTGGCGAGGTCCGCGCGGCTGACGCCGGCCTCCTGCCAGAACTGCGTGACGACGCCGTGCCGCAGGATCCTGCACAGATGGCGGCTGTTACGCCTCAGGTCCCCCGACTCGGCCATGTGGGCGGCGCGGCATCCCCCGCCACAGGACGACTTGATGTAGCACCTCTGGCAGTCGGCGTGGTACTCGCCGTCGAACACCGTGCTGTTCCGCATTCCGCCGAGGACCGGGCTGGCGAAGATCTCCGACAGCGGTTGCCGTCGTATGTTGCCCGCGAAGTGCTGCCGTCCTGTGACGAGTTTGCACGGGTATATGTCGCCCAGCGAGTTGATGTAGATCTCGTTCCCGCCCATCCCGCAGTTGCCCTTCACGGAGCACGGCGTCACGGCCCTGGGCCCGTCCGGCCTCAGCTTGCCGGCGACCGGCGAGGTCCAGGCGATCTGCTGGATCCGCAGGTGGTCCTCCCAGCCGAAGTCGTAGTCGTCGGTCTCTCCCCGGCCCAGCTTGTTGTGGTACATCAGCCGGATGTTCTCGACCTCGAGCCCTTCGAGGAAGGTCGCGAACGACTCCAGTTCCCCGACGTTGTCGGAGGTGACGATGTGGTTGATCCTCGGCACCACGCCGGCGTCGTTGAGCAGTCGCAGGGCGCGGTGGGTCCTTTCGAAGGACCCGGCGCCGCGGGTGCGGTCGTGCGCCTCGGCCGTGCCGCCGTCGACGCTCACCGTGACGGCGCCGAAGAGCTCGGCGAACCGTCTGGCCAGCGCGGGCGTCCTGATCATCGTGGCGTTGGTGATGATGTTCGACTGCAGGCCGCTGCCGTTGGCGTGCTCGACGATCCGGAACAGGTCTTTGCGCAGCATCGGCTCGCCGCCGGTGAAGACGATGAGCCGGGCGCCGAAGCCGGCGATCTGCGAGACCAGGTCGAGCGACTCGGCGGTGTCGAGCTCACCCGGCAGGCATTTCTCGGAGGAGGCGTAGCAGTAGGGGCAGCGCAGGTTGCAGCCGTCGGTGATGGCGTAGTACGCGATGCGGAGCGGTGGTTCCTTCGTCTTGATCTCCGGGCGGATCCCGTTGTAGTAGACGACCGAGTTGAGGATCAGCTTGGCGAGTGTCCGCTCGGTCTCGTTGGTCTCCTCGAGGTGCGCGGGCTCTCCGCTCGCCTGGGGACGGGCCAGGGCTCGCAGGACACCGAATTCACGCGAGTCGAGGACACACCGGCCGCCCACTTTCGGGTTGACCACCAGATAGTCCTCATCATGGATGAAGTAGGTCAAATCTTCCGGTACGTCGAACAACGAGCGGTTTCGGGTCAGCTTCCCGGGCATCCGGTCTCCCTTTTCGCGCCTCAGCCGTAGGTGCGGCCCCGAGCCCTTTTCCGGAGGCATCCCGATGGCTCCGGGAGCCGGGTCGCCGGGGGCCGCACCCATGGGCTGTTCGGACTAGTTCTGTCCCGACCCCGACCAGGCGCCGCACGCGCACAGCATCGCGGTCTCGAAGCCGTGCTGCGCGGCCTCCGGCTTGTTCCACTGCCCGCCGCTCAGGGAGTGCGCCAGCACCTCGGGCAGCATCGCGGGAATCCGGCTCTTCAGCGAAATGAGCAGATCGGTCTCCTCTTTCGTCAAGGTGGCGAACGCCCCCTCGACTTCTTCGGGGATCGGGCCGCCCAGAATTCCGGCCTCACGCAGCGCTTGCCTCGGATCGAAGGCCATGCCTCCACCTCTCTTCTGCTGGGATGCCTTGCTGGTCGAGTATGGGCTGGCGATACACGGATGGCACAACCCCACAAACGTGGGCATATCCCTCGTAAAGGGAGAATGCCACCTCGAATTCCATGAGCTAAGGCAGGATCGCCTTGCTTCTCGCGTCGAGTTCTCCGGCGTCGGAGGCGCATGGCGGCCAGATCCCGACGTGCAGGAGCTCATGGACATAGGAATACGCCACGAGCTGGCTGCGGTTGCTGCAGGAGAACCTTTCGAGCAGCTTGCTGATCCGCTCGGCCACGGTGTATCTGCTGAGGCGCATCTCGCGCGCGATTCTTGTCGTCGTGTACCCGCTGGCCAGCATGACGATCAGCAGCCTGTCGCGATCATTCGTCGGGCCATCGGAAACAAGGTTCATGAGAAGTCCCGGGTCGAATCGCCTGGCCGGAGCCGCCCCTGATGGAGCGCTTCTGCGTGCCGACGCTAGAAGAGCGCGCTTAACCATCGGTATGGCGTAACCATGCGGCCGGTTGATGCCCAGGTCCGGGCCGCCGGCATGAGGTGCCACACTCCGGCATGCCCACGTTTGTGGGGTTGTGCCGCCCACATCTCGCCAGGACATACTCGACCAGCGACGCGTTCCCGCCAAAAGAGAGGTGGAGGTATGGCCTTCGATCCGAGGCGAGCACTGCGCGAGGCCGGAATTGCGAGTGACCCCATCCCCGAGGAAGTCGAGAGGGCGCTCGCCTCCTTGACAAAAGAGGAGACCGATCTGCTCATTTCGCTCAAGAGCCGGATTCCCGCGATCGTGCCCGAGGTGCTGGCGCACTCCGTGGACGGCGGATGGAGCAAGCCGGAGGCCGCGCAGCACGGCTACGACGCCGCGATGCTGTGCGCGTGCGGCGCCTGGTCGGGGTCCGGATCCGATTCGAACTGACCCCGGGCGGCCCGCGGGCGGCTCCGCGGCCCCGGCCTCACGGGCGGCGGCGTGCCGGCCGGACCAGGCCCGGGGCCGCACCCGGGGCCGCCGGCGCGGGCGCGAAGGGGGGAACGGATGCCGGAGGAGCACCGGGCGATGAGCACGATCGCTGGACCGGATGGCCGCAGCGCAGGGCGAAGTGAAGGGTGGGGCTGTGTCGGGCGATGTAGTGACAGCCGATCGGCTGACCAAACGCTATCGGCGTAGCGACAGGCCGGCCGTGGACGGCGTCTCGTTCGAGATCGCGCGGGGGGAGACCATCGGGCTCCTCGGACCCAACGGCGCAGGGAAGACGACGCTGATCAAGATGATCTGCGGGGTCACCACCCCCACCTCCGGCGAGGTCAGGGTCTTCGACGCCGACCCGGTGCGTCAGCCGGTCGCCGCCAAGAGCGGCATCGGGGCGATGCACCAGACCGGCCCGTTCGACATGATGCTGCCGGCGCTCGACAACCTGCGGATCGCCGCGCGGTTCCGGGGGCTGAGCTGGCGCGAGGTGCGGCCGTGGGCGCTGGAGGTCGCGGCGTTCCTCGGTCTGGCCGACGCCCTGCCACAGCTGTGCTTCCAGCTCTCGGGCGGGCAGCGGCAGCGGTTGCAGCTGGTACGGGCCCTGATCACCATTCCGCGGCTGCTGATCCTCGACGAGCCCTCCGCGGGCCTGGACGTGGCCGGGCGGCACCAGGTCGAGCGATTCGTGACCTGGCTGCGTGAGGAGCATGGAGTGACCGTGCTGTGGACCAGCCACCACATCGAGGAACTGGAGCGCAACAGCCAGCGGGTCATGGTCATCGACCATGGCCGGGTGCTGCGCTTCGCCAAACCGCGCGAGCTCGTCGAGGAGTTCGGCAGCACCCATCTGCTGGTCACCGTGGAGGACGCCGAGGCGAGCCGGGTCGTCGCCGCCTGGGCGGAGGCGGCCGGGTTCACCGCCACGGCAGAGGACTTCGAGGTGCGCGTCCAGGGCGCGCGAGCGCGGGACGTGCTGCCGGAACTGTCCAGGCACTGCCAGGACTCCGGCGTCGCGATCTCCGGAGTCTCGACCGCCTCGGACTCGCTGGAGAAGGTCTTCCTCCGGATGACCGAGAGCGACGGGTGACATGGCCGCCAGACTGACGTTCACCAACGCCCCTCCCGCAGGGACCGCGACGGCGGCCGACCTGTTCGCCGTGCTGTACCGCGAGTACGCGCTGCTCGCCCGCAACCGGGTGAACCTCGTCCTCAGCCTGACGCCGATGCTGGTGTACCTGCTGCTGGTGAACACCTCGCTGAACAACCTCGTCGGGACCATCGACTACAAGGGCGCCGAGCTCCGGTTCGCGGTCTTCCTGCTCCCGACGGTGCTGGCGATGTCGGTCGTCAGCGCGGCGGGGACATCGGGCATGGCGCTGTTCCAGGAGGAACTGAGCGGGGTGTCGACGCAGCTGTGGTCCTACCCGATGCGCCGGTCACGGTTCCTGCTCGGCAAGATGCTGGCCGGGGTGTCGCTGGTGCTGGGGCAGAGCCTGCTCGCCCTCGGGGTGGCGGTGCTCATCTTCGAGTTCCCCTTCGACCCGCAAGGCTGGCTCGGCCTGCTGGCGGCGCTCACGCTCGCCTCCGTGGCCTTCAACGGGCTGTACCTGGCGGCGGCGATCACGATCACCGACTTCCAGACCTTCATGGTGCTGACGAACGTGTCGCTTCTCGTCCTCGTCTTCAGCGCCCCGTCGCTCTACACGGTCGCCGACATGCCCGTGGTGCTGCAGTGGGTGTCGGTGGTCAACCCGCTGACGTACGCGATCAACGGGATGCGGGACGCCGCGATCTTCGGCTTCGCCGGCGCGTGGCCGAACCTGCTCGTGCTGGCCGTCGTCGCGGCCGTCACCTACGGCGTGGCCGGCCGCGCCCTGCTCAACCGAGCCCGCAACATGTGACCGCGCGACGAACGCGGCCGTCGCCGAGTCGGCCGCCAACGTGGATGGGTGCCATGACGATACAGACCGATGAGTCCTCCCTTTCGTGGGTCCTCTCGCACTCTGACGAGTCCAAGGTCCGGTTGCCGGGCACCGACCGGGCGCAGGACCCGGCGGCGACGCTGGCGATGGCCCTGCGCGCGGCGCCGAAGGTCGGGATCACCAGGATCGCCGACATCACGCGCCTCGACACCATCGGAATCCCGACGTTCCAGGCGATCCGCCCGACCGCCACGACGCTCGCCGTGTCCCAGGGCAAAGGGATCACTCCTCAGCTCGCGAAGCTGTCGGCGACGATGGAGGCGATCGAGCTCTGGCACGCGGAGCAACCCATGCCGCCGGTCATGACGGCGGCCCCCCGCGATCTCGGCGGGCGGCTGGACTACGACGTCCGCGAGCTCGCGCCATCGGTGCCGAGCGTGCTGCACGACGGGCTGCCGCTGGACTGGGTCGCGGCCAGGTCACTGGTCGACGGCGCCGAGACGCTCGTCCCCCGCGATGTGGTGGCGCTCTCGCTCGTGCGCAGGGCCGGGTGGAACCCGCCGGTGTTCTTCGAGTCGACCAACGGCCTGGCCAGCGGGAACACGCTGGTGGAGAGCATCTTGCACGCGCTGTACGAGGTGGTCGAGAGGGACGCCATGACAGCGGCGTACACCGGCGGCGGCGAGATGGGCGTCCGCGTCGACCCGCGGACGATGGGATCGCCGGTGGCCGACGAGCTGTGCGAGATGATGGAGCGCGCCGGGATCTCGCAGGAGGTCAGGCTGGTGCCCTCGCCCACCGGGCTGCCCTGCTTCCTCTCGCGGATCACCTGCGAGGACTATCCTCCGGCGTTCTACGGCTTCGGCTGCCACCTCAGCTCCGAGATCTCGCTCACCCGCGCCGTCACCGAGGCCGCGCAGGCCAGGCTGGCCTACATCTCCGGCGCGCGAGACGACCTGCGGTCGGACTTCAACGACGACCACGGCGCCAAGCGTCCCACGCGGCCCGCGCCGGCGGCGGCCGGCGAGACGATCCCGCGGCTCCCGGCTCACGAGAGCCTGGCCGGCGACCTCGCGGACGTGATCGAGCGGGTCACGGCCGCGTTCTCCCACGCACCGCTCGTGGTCGACCTGACCCGCGACGACATCGGGGTTCCCGTGGTGAAAGTGGTGGCGCCGGGAAGCCGCATCTGCCTGGAGGTGCTGTAGTGAGCCCGCAGAAGGTGGTCGTCTACGCCGGCCCGACGGTCTCGCCAGAAGAGGTCCGCGGCGTGGTCCCGGAGGCGCGGGTGCGGCCGCCCGTCGCCCGGGGCGACCTCCTCGCCGAGGACTGGCGTCCCGGCGACACCGCCGTCATCATCGACGGCTACTACCGCGACCGGCTGTCGGTGGGGCACAAGGAGATCCTCTGGCTCCTCGGCGGAGGCGTGGAGGTCATCGGCGCGGCGAGCATGGGCGCGCTGCGTGCGGCGGAGCTGAGCCCCTACGGCATGAGAGGCGTCGGCTCGGTCTTCCAGATGTACGCGACCGGCGAGGTCGACGGGGACGACGAGGTCGCGGTGCTGCACGGGCCCGCCGCCATGGGGTACCCCACCAGCACCGTGGCGATGGTCAACATCCGTCACGGCTGCCGGGAGGCGGCGAAGGCCGGCCTCGTTCCGGCGGCGACCGGCGAGCGCATCGTCGAGGCGGCGAAGGCGAGGCCCTTCACCCACCGGACATGGGACGAGATGGACGAGGCGCTCGGCCCCGGCGTCCGCGAGGCACTCCGCACGCTGGAACGGATGATCGGCGCGGGCGAGTGGGACCTCAAGCGGCTGGACGCCATGTCGGCGCTGAGGGCCGTGGACGATCGCGGGGCCGCGACGCCCGCGCCGCGGCCGGACGGCGCGGCCCTGACGGGGATCACCCACAACGAGGCGCTGAGATGGCGGTCGAGGCGGGAGTACGCGCCGGGCAGGTGGATGTCGGATCTCGACGTGCTGAACGCGGCGCGCCTGTTCGGCCACGACTACCCTTCGGTGCACGAGCAGGTCCTGACCGGCCTGTTGCGGGGCTTCGCCGAGGCGCGAGGCCTCGCGCCGCAGGCGTACGTGCACGCCGCGCTCGGGGTCGATGACCGCTCCGCCCTTCCGCACGCCCTGCGGTCGTGGCTCACCGAGACTGAGCTGGTCACCCTGCCGGTCGCGGAGCAGTTCCGGTCGGTCATGGTGCGCGTGTGGCCGGTCTGGCAGTCGGCCGACTGGCGGCCGATCGTCCTCGCGCGCCTCCGGGACACCGACCGGTGGCAGGAATGGTCCGACATCGTCGCCCGCGCCGACGAGACCGCAGAACGGACCCGCCACCGGCTGGTCGTCCCGCCGCCGGAGCTCTGCGGGAAACTCTTCCTGCGCCACTGGCAGCGGCGCGGCTCCTCGCCGGTCGTCGAGATGGCCCGGCGCGGGTTCTTCAGCGTGGAGGAACTCGGCCGCACCGTGAGAAGGTACTTCGCCCTGGACGTCCAGCGCGGACGTGACCTGAGGAGGAACTGACCGGGCGGGCGCGAGGGGACCGTCATCGCCGCGACCACGCGGGACCGGCCGGCCAGAGCCGGCGGTGCGCCCGCGCGCCCTGCCCCGCGGAGCCGGAGCCGGGGCCGGCCACCGCGTCCGGCCCCGGCCTCACAGCATCGTGCCGGCCTGGAAGGCGAGGTCGAGAGACTGGCTGCGGTTCAGCCGCGGGTCGCAGGCCGACTCGTATCGCTCGGCCAGGTCCTCAAGGAGGATCTCGGACCCGCCGCCGATGCACTCGGTGACGTCCTCCCCGGTGAGTTCGACGTGGATGCCTCCCGGGTGGGAGCCCAGTGACCGGTGGACCTCGAAGAGACCCTCGACCTCGGCCATGATGTCGGAGAACAGGCGGGTCTTGTGCCCGCTGGGCGCGGTGAAGGTGTTGCCGTGCATGGGATCGCACACCCAGACCACCTTGGCGCCCTCGGCCTGGGCGGCGCGCACGAGCGGCGGGAGCGTGTCGCGGATCAGGCGCGCGCCCATCCGGACGATGAAGGTCAGCCGGCCCGGGCGTCGCTGCGGGTCGAGCTTGCCGATGTAGGCGCGAACGTCCTCGGCGGTGGTGTCCGGGCCCAGCTTGACGCCGACCGGGTTGTCGATGCCGGCGAAGTAGGCGATGTGCGCGCCCCCGGGGTCCCTGGTGCGTTCGCCGACCCACAACATGTGCGCGCTGCTGGCGTAGAACCGCCCGCCCCTCGCGTCCAGCCGGGTCAGCGCCGCCTCGTAGTCCAGAAGCAGCCCTTCGTGGCTTGAGAAGAACTCCGCCGAGCGCAGCCGCTGGGGATCGACGCCGCACGCCCGCATGAAGGCGAGCGCATTGTCGATCTCGTCGGCCGGCTCCTCGTAGCGGGCGCCGGCCGGGGAGCGGGCGAAGAAGTCGCGGTTCCAGGCGTGGAGCTGGTCCAGGCTGGCGTAACCGCCGCCGGTGAAGGCGCGGACGAGGTTCAAGATGATGCCGGACGCCTGGTAGGTCCGCCACAGGCGCCGCGGGTCGGGCGTACGGGCCTCGGCGTCGAAGGCCAGGCGGTTCACCGCGTCGCCCCGGTAGGACGGCAGGGTGCGCCCGTCCACCGTCTCGGTGCCGCTGGAGCGGGGCTTGGCGAACTGGCCGGCCATCCGGCCGATCTTGACCACGGGCATGGATCCGGCGTAGGTCAGCACGACGGCCATCTGCAGCAACGTCTCGAGCTTGTTGCGGATGCCCTCGGCGGAGATGCCGGCGAAGGTCTCGGCGCTGTCGCCGCCCTGGAGCACGAACGCCTCCCCGGCGGCGACCGCGGCCAGCCGCTCGCGCAGCCGGTCGCACTCTTTCGGCCGGCCAGGCCCCGGCCATTCCTGCATGGAAACGAGGGGATCCGATGTCGCATACCCCGTCGCCGAACGGGTGGGGAAACACGACGGTCGCCGTCAGGGTCGACCCGCGCCCCCTGCCGTCGTCACTCGACGACCCGGTGGCGCTCGTCGCCGGGCTGCGCGACCGCCTGGGTGAGCGGGAGGTGTTCCTGCTGGAGGATCCGCACTCTCCGGAACCCGGCTCCGCCAGGGCGGTGGCCGGGTTCGGGCGTCTCGCCGAGATCACGGTGGCGGGGAGCAGGGTGAGCGTCGACGCCGCCGGGCCCCTGCGGGAGGCGCTGCTCGCGTGCTGCGCCCGGGCCGGACTGGCCGACGTACGGCGGCCTGGCGGATCCCGCCCAGGTGTGGAGGCTGCTGCGCCGCGTCCAGGAGTTGTTCGACGTGCGGACCGAGGTTCCCCAGACGCGTTTCGCCTTCGGGTTCCTCACCTCCCTCGGCTACGACGCCGCCTGGTTCATGGAATCCCTGCCGCCCCGTCAGGGCGAGCCCGCCACCCCCGACATCACCGTCACGCTGTTCCAGCACGTCGTGTGGTTCGGCGCGGACGGCGCGCCACCCACGCTGCTCTCGGCCACCGGGCCAGATCTGCCGCGGATCCCGGCGCTCGACCTGGTCACGTCGGCGGCGTCGGCCGGCAGGCCCCAGGTGGCCGGGCCGCCGCCCGAGGCGCCGGCCCCGATCACGGTGCACGACTCGGTGAGCAGGGACGTGTTCCTGGACTGGGCGCGGCACGTCACCGTGCGCCGAGAAGTCCTCGAAGCAGTGGCCGCCGCTTCGCGCGGCGGGCCGCCTGCCCGTCTGGACCGCGCGGGCGGAAGCCGGCGATGCCGGAGGCCATGTAGTCGGGCGAGCGGCCGAGGAACCCGAAGCTGGCCTCGGACCAGACCTTGTAGGCCTGACGCCGGGCCACCAGGTCCTCGTGGCTGCGGGGAAGGTGGTAGGCGCGGTGGATCCTCGTGCCGTCGGCGCCCTGCACGGTCAGGGTGTCCACGCGGGCGGGATCGTGGGTGAGGTCGTACAGATCCGCGATGGACCTGGCCGTGTTGCGGAAGGCCGGGTGCGTGGTGACGTCTTTGACGAGCCCCCGTCGAGCCACACCTGACGTCCGTCCCTGAGGGATTCCAGATACTCCTGGCCGGTACGCGTCATTCTGATATCTCCTGTGTCTTCGGTGCTTGGCATGTCTCGGACTCGTGGCCGGGAGGCCGGCGAGGCAAGGCAGAACGGATCACCGGGTCACCGGCTCGTCGGCGAGCCGGTGAGAGTGGGGCGGCCGGTCGCCCCGCTACCCACGGACGGCCGATTCGGCCCGCATCAGCCGTGCCCTGCGCACGTCGTAGGGGGAGCGGGTGTTGACGCCGCCGACGTCGAACTCGGCCAGCGCGGCGTACCCGGCGGAGATAGCGCGCAGCACGCGCTCGGGTACGACGTCTTCGACGTCGGCGAACCCGTTCGGTGCCCGGGCGGCGACCATGTCGATGACGATCTCCGGGCCCTTGCTCCGGCTGGCGAGCTGGACCCTGGAGGTGACCGGGCGCCTGTGCCGCTCGTACTCCGCCAGGCCGGTCAGGGGATCGGGGGCGGTGGCGAGGCAGTAGGCCAGTGCCCTGCCGTCGATGACGGCCTGCGTGGTGGCGTTGGAGCCCATCGGCTGCATGGCGTGCGCGGCGTCGCCGAGCAGGGTGACCGGTCCCCGCGTCCACCTGGGCAGCGGCTCACGGTCCAGCATCGGGTACTCCACGCAGGAGTCCGCCCCGGCGAACAGGTCGGTGAGCAGGACGCCGCCCACCCGCCAGCCCTCGAACCAGCGCGCGAACCTCTCCGCGGGCACGGGCCGTACCAGTCGCCGCGGCCGGCGCCGGTGTCCACCTGCCGCGAAGCGGCCCAGTTCAGCAGCACCCTGCCATCGGCGCGAGGAGCGGAGACGGCGTAGAGCACGACCTTGCGCATCCCGTCTCCGGCAATGATCATGCTGTTTCCGGGGCCGATGGGATCGGCCCACGTCATCCCACGCCAGACCGTCATCCCGTTCCAAGCCGGTTAGCCGCTCTCGTCGTACATGGCCCGGCGCACGGTCGACCTGATGCCGTCGGCGCCCACCAGGATGTCCGCCCGCACCGACGCCGGGACCCCGTCTCGCACCATGTCCAGGCGCAGGCCGGAGCCCGGAGTCTCGGCGAACCCGGTCACCCGCGATCCGGGCCGCAGGCATCGCCCGCCCAGCCTGGCGCGCACCGCTTCGACGAGCAGCATCTGCAGCGCGCCCCGGTGGATCGACAACTGCGGCCAGTCGTATCCCGCGGCGCGACTGCGTGACTCGCGCAGGATCAGGTCCCCGCGGTGGTTGTGGTAGCGCAGCTCGGTCATCGGCACCGCGGCGGCGGCCATCTGGCGGTACAGGCCCAGCGCCGCCGCGCCGGGCCCTCGCCGAAGCGTGCGGGGACAGGCCGGCGCGACGTCAGCGCCGGTGCCGGCATCAACCCGGAGGAACCGGAATCGGCCAGAGAAGGCAGAAGGCCGCCAAGGCCCCCGAACGGGGACTTTGGCGGCCTTCTGACCATGTCGGCCCATGTGTGCCATGGGTATGAGTGGGCGATACTGGGATTGAACCAGTGGCCTCTACCGTGTCAAGGTAGCGCTCTCCCACTGAGCTAATCGCCCGAGCCTGCCGATCTGTCACGCAGAGGTGGAGACGGGATTTGAACCCGTGTACGCGGCTTTGCAGGCCGCTGCCTCGCCTCTCGGCCACTCCACCGGGCGAGGCCTCTGCGTGGAGACCTCTCCGAGCGGACGACGGGATTCGAACCCGCGACCCTCACCTTGGCAAGGTGATGCTCTACCAGCTGAGCCACGTCCGCGTGCGCCGCCGGGGGATCGACTCCCTCGGTGACGAGAAGGAACTCTAGCGGGTTTTCCTCGCCTGTGCCTAACCGGCGGCCGATCCGCGGAAGGTGCGCGCCACGCTGCGCTCGACGGCGGGCAGGGTGAGGAAGATCTCCAGGATGCGGGTGAGCCGGTGCACCTCGATGCGGTGGAAGGGCGGGCCCTCGGACCTGGCCAGCAGGAACGTCAGCGCGAGCGGAGGCAGCGGAGCCGCGATGATGTGCAGGCCGGAGGGCAGGGTGTGCGCCTCCGGGCGCGGCGGCGTGATCGAGGGGAACGGCACCTCCTCAGGGGCCCGCCAGCTCGAGTGGACGACGCCGCGGGGGACCTTGTCGGTGCCGGCGGCGGCCCAGTCGGCGCTGAACAGCACGGGCATGGAGTCGATCATCGTGGCCAGGGCGCGGTCGCCGGCCGTGGTGATGTACTTGAGGATCTCCAGCTCGGGGTAGGTGCCCGGCGCCTCGCGGGTGGTCCAGACCCCCTCCACGGTCACGTCGGCGGCGCTCTCGAGACTCTGGATCAGCGTCTCGCGCGGCGCCGAGTCGGGCCAGTACACCGTGAGGTCGTCCACCGCCCGGCCCTCACCCCGTTCGAGCACCAGGATCTGCGTGATGTCGGCGCCGGCGACCCCGAGGACACGCGTGACCTGACCGAGGGACCCCGGCCGGTCGGGCAGCGAGATACGCACTCTCAGGAGCATCAAGCGCCTCCGATGTCACGTGGGGCGGCACCCCGCTCCAATCTAGCCGCCCGCGCTCCTTCCGGTCCAAACGGCATGGGCTCCACCAGGCGCGTCGCGCCGCCCGCCGGAGCGTGCGGTAGAAATGAGCAGGTGAAGATAGGAGCGATCGAGGTCTGGCCTCCCGTGGTCCTCGCGCCGATGGCGGGCGTCACCAACGCGCCGTTCCGGGCGCTCTGCCGCGAGCAGGGCGGCGGCCTGTACGTCTCCGAGATGATCACGACGAGGGCGCTGGTCGAGCGCAACGCCAAGACCCTGGCGATGATCCGTTTCGAGCCGGGCGAGAAGCCGAGGAGCCTCCAGCTGTACGGCGTCGACCCCGCGGTGGTGGGCGCGGCGGTCACGATGGTGGCGGCCGAGGGCCTGGCCGACCACGTGGACCTCAACTTCGGCTGCCCGGTGCCCAAGGTCACCAGGCGCGGCGGCGGCTCGGCCCTGCCCTACAAGCGCGACCTGCTGCGGCGCATCCTGCGCGCGGCGGTGGCTGCGGCGGGGACGCTCCCGGTCACCGTCAAGATGCGCAAGGGCATCGACGACGACCACCTGACCTACCTCGACGCCGGCCGCATCGCCGCCGAGGAGGGGGTGAGCGCCGTCGCCCTGCACGCCCGCACGGCGGTGCAGCACTACGGCGGCACCGCCGACTGGGACGCGATCGCCCGGCTGAAGGAGGCCGTCCCCGAGATCCCCGTGCTCGGCAACGGCGACATCTGGACCGCCGACGACGCCGTGCGGATGATGCGGCACACCGGCTGCGACGGCGTGGTCGTCGGCCGCGGCTGCCTGGGCAGGCCCTGGCTCTTCCGCGACCTGGACAACGCCTTCCACGGCCGTCCCGAGCGCGCGCGGCCGTCCTTGGGGGAGGTCGCCGAGACGATGCGCCGCCACGCCGAGCTGCTCGTCGAGTGCTTCGGCAGCGAGACCCACGGCGTCCTGGACTTCCGCAAGCACGTCGGCTGGTACCTCAAGGGGTTCACCGTCGGCGCCGGGCCGCGCCGCGACCTGGCCACGTCGAGCTCGCTTGCGGAGCTGCGCGAGCGCCTGGCCGTCCTCCCGGCCGGCCAGCCCTGGCCAGGGGAGGCCGCCGACGGGCCGCGCGGCAAGTCCACCGCCCGCGAGCGGGTGCACCTGCCCGACGGCTGGCTGGACGACCCCGGCGACGCCGCGGTCCCCGAGGACGCCGAGTCCGCGACCTCCGGCGGTTAGCCGCGACCTCCGGCGGTCGGCCGCGACCTCCGGCGGTCGGCGCCCGGGGGTCACATGCGGTCGAGGGCGGTGACGTGGACGACGGCGCGGCCCTCCTCGTCGGAGGCGGCCAGGTCGACCTGGGCGCTGATGCCCCAGTCGTGGTCGCCCGCCGGGTCGTGGAGCACCTGCCGCACCCGCCACAGCTCCTTCTCCTCCTCGATGAGCAGCAGCGCCGGCCCGCGGGCGTCCGGCCCGGTGCCGATCTCGTCGTGCTCCTCGAAGTAGTCGTCGAGCGCGGACTCCCAGTCGATGTCGGCCAGCTCGTGCAGCTCTTCGTACCGCTCCAGCGCCGACAGCTCCACCATGCGGAACATGGCGTTGCGCACCAGCACGCGGAAGGCGCGCCGGTTGGCGGTGACCGGCCTGGTGTTCTCCTCCAGGCCGGGCCGCTCGAGCTCCTCCGTCGGGTTCTGCAGCTGCTCCCACTCGTCCAGCAGGCTGGAGTCGACCTGGCGGACCAGCTCGCCGAGCCATTCGATGAGATCTTGCAGGTCCTCGGTCTTCATGTGGTCGGGGACGGTGCGGCTGAGCGTGCGGTAGGCGTCGGCCAGGTAGCGGAGCACGGTGCCCTCGGAGCGGGCCAGCTCGTAGAACCCGACGTACTCGGCGAAGGTCATCGCCCGCTCGTACATGTCGCGCACGACCGACTTGGGGCTGACGGCGTAGTCGCCCACCCACGGGTGCCCGCGCCGGTAGGTCTCGTAGGCGCCGAACAGCAGGTCCTGCAGCGGCATCGGGTAGGTGACCTCGGTGAGAAGCTCCATGCGCTCCTCGTACTCGACGCCGTCGGCCTTCATCTGCGCGACGGCCTCGCCGCGGGCCTTGTTGAGCTGGGCGTGCAGGATCTGCCGCGGGTCGTCCAGCGTGGACTCCACGATGGACACGATGTCCAGCGGGTAGACGGGCGACTCGGCGTCGAGCAGCTCGAAGGCGGCCAGCGCGAACGTCGCCAGGGCCTGGTTGAGCGCGAAGTCCTCCTGGAGGTCCACGGTCAGCCGCGCCATGCGGCCGTGCTCGTCGGGCTCGCTCAGCTTCTCGACGACCCCGCCGGCCAGCAGCGAGCGGTAGATCGCGATGGCGTGGCTGATGTGCCGCCGCTGGGCCTTGCGGTCCTCGTGGTTGTCGGTCAGCAGGTGCTTCATCGCCGCGAAGCAGTCGCCGGGGCGGTTGATGACGGCGAGCAGCATGGCGTTGCTGACCTTGAACCGCGAGGCCAGCGGCTCGGGCTCGGCCTTCTGCAGGCGTTCGAAGGTCTCCTCGCTCCAGCCGACGAACCCGTCGGGGGCCTTCTTGCGGACGACCCTGCGCCGCTTCTTGGGGTCGTCGCCGGCCTTGGCCAGCGCCTTCTCGTTCTCGACGACGTGGTCCGGCGCCTGGCACACGACGTAGCCGAGGGTGTCGAAGCCGGCGCGCCCCGCCCGCCCGGCGATCTGGTGGAACTCGCGGGCGCGCAGCAGGCGCACGCGGTTGCCGTCGTACTTGCTGAGCGCCGTGAACAGCACCGTGCGGATCGGGACGTTCACCCCGACGCCGAGCGTGTCGGTGCCGCAGATGACCTTCAGCAGCCCCGCCTGGGCCAGCCGCTCGACCAGCCGGCGGTACTTGGGCAGCATGCCGGCGTGGTGGACGCCGATGCCGTGGCGCACCAGCCGCGACAGCGCCCGGCCGAACTTGGTCGTGAAGCGGAAGTTGCCGATGAGCGCGGCGATGGCGTCCTTCTCGGCCTTGGAGGACATGTTGACGCTCATCAGCGCCTGCGCCCGCTCCATGGCCGCCGCCTGGGTGAAGTGCACCACGTACACCGGCGCCGAGTGCGTGGACAGCAGCTCCTCCAGCGTCTCGTGCAGCGGCGTGGTGCGGTAGCTGTAGTACAGCGGCACCGGCCGGGTCGCCGAGCGCACCACCGAGGTCTCGCGGCCCGTGCGCCGGGTCAGGTCGCCCTCGAAGCGGCTGACGTCGCCGAGCGTCGCCGACATCAGGACGAACTGCACCTGCGGCAGCTCCAGCAGCGGCACCTGCCACGCCCAGCCGCGGTCGGACTCGGCGTAGAAGTGGAACTCGTCCATGACGACCTGGGCGATGTCGGCCCGAGCGCCGTCGCGCAACGCGATGTTGGCGAGGATCTCGGCCGTGCAGCAGATGATCGGCGCGGAGGGGTTCACGGCGGCGTCGCCGGTCATCATGCCGACGTTGTCGGTGCCGAAGATCGCGCACAGGTCGAAGAACTTCTCCGACACCAGGGCCTTGATCGGCGCGGTGTAGAAGGTGCGCTCGCCCGCGGCCAGGGCGGCGAAGTGCGCGCCCGCCGCCACCAGGCTCTTGCCCGAGCCGGTCGGCGTGGCCAGGATCACGTTGTTGCCGTACAGGATCTCGATCAGCGCCTCCTCCTGCGCCGGGTACAGCGTCAGCCCGCGCTGGGTGTTCCAGTCGACGAACGCCTCGAAGAGGGCGTCGGGGCCGGTGTCCTTGGGGAGGTGCTCGAGGAGGCTCACACTGTCAATACTGCCGAAAGCCACGCCATGGTCGGTCCATGAACCGCCGCCGGACCTCCGCACACGGGCGCCGGTCAACCCGCGCGCACCGTCCCGCGTCTCCTGCGGGGGCCCGAGGGGCCCTGGGGGAGAGGGAGTGGAGATGCGTGGATCGAAGGCCGCCGCCCTGGCGGTGGCGGGGGTGCTGGCGTCGTCCGCCGGCGCCGCGGGGACGGGCACGGCGTACGCGAGCGCGGCGTCGCCGGCGGGTGTGACGGCCGGTGTGACGGCGGGCGCCGCGTCACCGGAAGGCGCGGGCGCGGCGACGGCCACGGCGGCGCGGGCGCCGGGGAAGGTCGCGAACAGGCTGTTTCGCGCGTGGCTGCGCGGCGACAGGAAAGCGGCGGCCGCCGTCGCCACCCCCGCCGCGGTCAAGACGCTGTTCGCCTACGTCTACCGCGCGCCGGACGAGTTCGCCGGCTGCGCCGGCGGCGCGTGCCGGTTCGTCCACACCAGCGTGCGCGTGCCGGGCGGCCTCAACGGCATCCTGATGATCGTCTCGGGGAACACCGTCACCAAGGTCTACGAGTCGCGCCACCTCACCACCGGGGACAAGGCCGCCAAGCACCTGTTCGCGGCGTGGAAGGCCGGCGACCGCCACCGCGGCCTGGAGATCGCCACGGCGGGCGTGGTGAAGAAGCTGTTCCGCACCAGGTTCGGCGGCGTCGGCTACTTCTACCAGGGATGCACCCCCGAGGGCGGCGGCAAGGTGTGCGCGTACTCCTACGAGGGCGGGGCCATGCTGATGCACGTCCGCGGCGGCAGGACCCGCGGCTACGAGGTCCGGTCCCTGTCCTACATCGCCGACTGAGCCCCGGCGCGCCGGAGGGAGAGGCCACCCGGCACGATAAGGGCATGGATGATCTCGCGGCGGCTCGGAGCGGTCCTGACGGCGATCCAGCGCGTGCCAGAGGCTCCCGTGGTCTGGCGGAGGCGTGGGCGGGCGTCGCCGGTGACTCGGCGGCGGCCCGCGCCGTCGGCGCCGAGCTGATCGCGCGCTGGTCGGAGCCGCACCGGCGCTACCACACGCTCGGCCATCTGCGCGCGGTGCTCGACGCCGTCGAGCCCCTCGCCGGCTTCGCGGCCGACCCGGTGGCCGTGCGGCTGGCCGCGTGGTTCCACGACGCGGTGTACGACGGGCGGCCCGGCCGGGACGAGGAGCGCAGCGCGCAGCTCGCCCGGTCCCGGGTCGCCCGTCTCGCCGGCCCGGCGGCGTCGGCGGCCGAGGTGGCGCGCCTGGTGCGGGTGACCGCCGGGCACGACCCGGCGCCGGGCGACCGGAACGGAGAGGTGCTGTGCGACGCGGACCTCGCCGTGCTCGCCGCCCCCGGCTACGACGCCTACGCCCGCGCGGTGCGCGAGGAGTACCGCCATGTGCCGGACGAGGCGTTCAGGGCGGGCCGGGCGCGGGTGCTGGAAGGCCTGCTCGCCATGCCGGCGCTGTATCGCACCCCGCCCGCACGGGAACTGTGGGAGCGCGCGGCCCGGAGCAACCTGCGGGCCGAACTGGCCGGCCTGCTCACGAGCCGGCGCGGCGCCGGCGGCGGAGCCCGGCCGCGATGAGGCGTCTCACCAGGGTCTGGGAGGACACCGCCTCGGCGCCCAGGCCGACGGCCCGGTCGTACACGGTCTCGGGCACGTCGTAGTGATCGCGGTCGAACGCCCGCGGCGGCACGCCGAGCCGGGAGGCGAACGCGTGCAACTCCTCCAGCGAGGCGTCGCTGACCAGGTGGGACCACAGCAGGCCCCGCGGCCCCGGCCAGTTCGGCGGATCGATGAGCACCGTCACACAGGGGACGATATCGGCCCTCGCAGGCACGGCCGGCGCCGCCTCGGGACGGCCGGCGCCGCCGGGAGTGTTCGGGACGGCCCGGTGTGACCGGGAGTCCTTGGACGGCCCGCGTCGCCGGGAGTGCCGAGGCGTGGTCACAGGCCCAGGTCGTCGAGTTCCTTCATCAGGGCGGCGCGGGAGGGGTCGGTGGAGGTGGGCCGGTGCTGCCCGTGCGGCGTGGCCGCCCCCAGCGGACGGGCGGTGGCGCCGCTCACGGGGGGCGCCGTCGCGGCGCGCGGACGCCGCTCGCGGAACAGCCAGCCGCCGAGGATGCCACCGGCGAAGCCGAACAGGTGCCCCTGCCAGCTGAACTCGTCGGTCGGCAGCAGTCCGGTGAACTGGTAGGCGAAGCAGAGGGCCATGACGAGGCCGACCACGATGTCGATGCGGTGCCGGTCGAAGATGCCCCGGACCAGGATGTAGCCGAAGTACCCGAAGACCACGCCGCTCGCGCCCGCCGTGACGCTGTTCGGCCCGGCGACGAACCAGACGCCGAGCCCGCTCGCCGCCGCGATCAGCGCGGTCACCCCGAGGAACCTGACCACTCCCCGGTAGGCGGCGAGGAAGCCGAAGACGAACAGCGGCCCGGAGTTGCCCTCGATGTGCTCCCAGCTCCAGTGCAGGAAGGGCGCTGTGACGATGTCGGGCAGCCGTGCCGGATCGCGGGCGACGATGCCGAACGACCGGCTCAGGGTGTAGGCGGTGACCGAATTGAGGATCTGGAGGACCCAGATCAGCGCCAGGAACCCGACCATGACCCAGAACGCCTTCCGCGCCTCGGCGATCATGATCTCGGCCGTCTGCTTCTCGCCGCCCACCGTGCCTCCCTGGTCACGCGCCCGCGCGGGACCGTCGCGACCGGATGGCCGCCGGGCCGGATCACCGTCCGGGCCGTCCCCCGTGGTTCCGCCCGCACATCTTCGCAAACGCCGTGCCGCCATGGCCACCGCCCGCCGCACATGTGCGGCGGGCGGCGACGGAGCAGGGGAAGGGGGCCGGCGTGCCCGGGGGGCGTGGCGGCGGCCCGATGTCAGCCGCTCGCGCGCTCCAGGACCACGATCGGGATCTCGCGGTCGGTCTTGGTCTGGTACTCGTCGTACTGCGGCCAGGTCGCCGTCATGAGCCGCCACAGCTCGGGCTTCTCCTCCGGCGTCGCCGTACGGGCCCTCGCCCGGAACCGGTCGCCCATGACCTGAACCTCGACCTCCGGGTGCGCCTGCAGGTTCTGGTACCAGTCCGGCGACTTCGGGGCGCCGCCGTACGAGGCGACGATGATGTAGTCGTCGCCGTGCCGCTGGTAGATCAGCGGATTGACGCGCTCGGCGCCGCTGGTGCGGCCCGTGGTGGTGAGGAGCAGCACGGTCGTGCCGTTCCACTCGTGCCCCTCTTTGCCGTCGGTGGCACGGTAACGCTCGACGTGCTCTTTGCCGTAAAGCATATGAATTGCCCCCTAAATCGCTGGACGTCCGATGCCTACCCCGAATCGCCGGGATGATCCGCCGGTCGGGTGAGATCACCGTGGTACAAGACGGGACGCCCGAGGGGCAACCGGAGCCGGTCGCGGGCACGAATAGCAAGGGGGTGGTGAGATGACCCGATGCCTCGTGACGGGCGCGACCGGCTACATCGGCGGCCGGCTGGTGCCCGAGCTGCTGGACGCCGGGCACTCCGTGCGGTGCATGGCCAGGGCGGCCGGACGCCTGCGCGGCCAGACCTGGCGCGACCGGGTGGAGGTCGCCGAGGCGGACGCCGCCGATCCGGTGGCGACGCGTGCCGCGCTGGAGGGCGTGGAGGTCGCCTACTACCTGATCCACACCATGGCCGCCGGCCGGGACTTCGCCGAGCGCGACCGCGTGGCGGCGGGCACGTTCGCGGCGGCGGCCAAGGACGCGGGGGTGCGCCGCATCGTGTACCTGGGCGGTCTGGCCCCCGCCGAGCGGCCCTCGCCGCACATGCGCTCACGCGCCGAGGTGGAGACCGTCATGCTCGCGTCCGGGGTGCCCACGGTGGCGTTCCGGGCGTCGGTGATCATCGGCTCGGGTTCGGTGTCCTTCGAGATGCTGCGCCACCTGACCGAGCGGCTGCCGATCATGACCACGCCCCGCTGGGTGCGCACCCGCACGCAGCCCATCGCGATCAGGGACGTGCTGCGCTACCTGGTGCGGGCGCTGGACATGCCGGAGGGGATCAACCGGGCGTTCGACATCGGCGGGCCGGACGTCCTGACCTACGCCCAGATGATGCAGGGCTACGCGGCCGCGGCCGGGCTGCCTCCGCGGCTGGTCATCCCGGTGCCGTTCCTCACGCCGAACCTGTCCAGCCACTGGGTGGGGCTGGTAACCCCCGTCCCCGCGGGCGTGGCGCGGCCGCTGGTGGAGTCGCTGCGCAACGAGGCGGTCTGCCGTGAGCACGACATCGCCCGGTACATCCCCGACCCGCCGCAGGGGCCGACCTCCTTCGCGCGGGCCGTGCGGCTCGCCCTGCTGCGCATCAAGGAGGCCGACGTGGCGACGCGCTGGTCCTCGGCGTCGACGCCCGGCGCGCCCAGCGACCCGCTGCCGACCGACCCCGACTGGGCGGGCGGCAGCCTGTACGTGGACGAGCGCACCAGCATGGTGGACGCGCCCCCGGAGGCGCTGTGGCGGGTCATCGAGGGCATCGGGGGCGGCCACGGGTGGTACTCGCTGCCGTTCGCCTGGTGGATCAGGGGCCTGGCCGACCGCGCGGTCGGCGGCGTGGGCCTGCGCCGGGGCAGGCGCGACCCGGCGCGGCTCCGGGTCGGCGACGCGCTGGACTTCTGGCGGGTGGAGGAGATCGAGCGGGGCCGCCTGCTGCGGCTGCGCGCCGAGATGCGGCTGCCGGGCCTGGCCTGGCTGGAACTGTGCTGCCGTGTGGAACAGGGCAGGACCGTGTACGGCCAGCGGGCCATTTTCCATCCGCGCGGGCTGCTGGGCCATCTGTACTGGTGGGCGGCGTACCCGTTCCACGGGCTGATCTTCGGCCGCATGCCCGCCAACGTGGCGCGCGCGGCCGCCGCGATCTCCGGCGCTGTAAGTTTCACCGGGGAACCGGATGTCGTGCCTGCTCAGGTGGTGAAACACGAGCGTTCCTCCTGACAGGTCCTGTCGCGGGCGGTGGGCCCGGCCTAGGGTCGCGAGCAGTTGGGAGCGCTCCCATTGGCCCACCCCCCGGAGGCAAGATGAAACGCCGAGCACTGAGAGCCCTCACGGCCGTCCTCGCCGCCGTGGGCTCCATCCTCATGACGGCGGTGATCGCCGGCCCGGCCCGCGCGGACGTCACGATCTGCGAGAAGTACGGCGCCACCACCATTTCCGGCGGCAGGTACGTCGTGATCAACAACAACTGGGGCGACGACACGCGCCAGTGCATCAACGTCACCTCGAGCGGGTTCACCATCACCGAGGGCAACCACAACAAGCCGCAGAACGGCGCCCCCGGCTCCTATCCCGCGGTCTACGCCGGCTGCCACTACGCCAACTGCAGCTCGGGCAGCAGCCTGCCCATGCGGGTCAGCGACAGCAGGTTCGCGAGCATCCAGACCAGCGTCAGCATGACCTACCCGTCCAGCGCCGGCGTCTACGACGCGGCCTACGACGTCTGGTTCGACCCGACGGCACGCACCGACGGGCAGAACACCGGGGCGGAGCTGATGGTGTGGCTCAACCACACCGGGCAGGTCCAGCCGGTCGGCAACCGGGTGGGGACGGTCAACCTGGCGGGCGGCACGTGGGACGTCTGGTTCGGCAACATCGGCTGGAACGTCGTGTCGTACGTGCGCACCTCGCCGACCAGCTCGATCAGCTTCAACGTGAGCACGTTCTACAGCGACATGGTCAGCCGCGGCTACGCGCAGAACTCGTGGTACATCACCAGCGTGCAGGCCGGCTTCGAGCCCTGGGTCGGCGGCACCGGCCTGGCCGTGAACAACTTCTCCTACAGCGTCGGCGGGGGCGGCGGCGGCGACACGAGCCCGCCGAGCGCGCCGTCCAACCTGCGGGCCTCGAACGTCACCTCCAGCGGTGTGAGCCTGGCCTGGAACGCCTCCAGCGACAACGTCGGCGTCACCGGGTACGACGTCTACCGCGGCTCCACTCTCGTCGGCACCGCGAGCGGCACGTCCTACAACGTCACCGGGCTGTCGGCCTCGACGGCGTACTCCTTCTCGGTGCGGGCGCGCGACGCCGCGGGCAACACCTCCCAGGCCTCCAACACCGTCTCGGTGACCACCTCCTCCGGTGGTGGCAACAACGGCGGCTCCTGCCGGGTCACCTACTCCAAGAGCGAGTGGGCCGGCGGATTCACCGCCAACGTCACCGTCGGCAGCGCGAACGCCGTCAATGGCTGGACGGTCGCCTTCACCTTCCCGGGCGACCAGAGGATCACCAACGCCTGGAACGCCACCGTCTCCCAGAGCGGCTCGTCCGTGACCGCCAGGAACGTGGACCATAACGGGTCGATCCCGGCGAACGGCACCACCTCGTTCGGGTTCCAGGGCACCTGGTCGTCCAGCAACGCCTCGCCGACCGGCTTCACCCTCAACGGGACCGCCTGCACGGTGGGCTGATCGGGAGTCCGCGGGGAGGGGGTGATCCCGCCTCCCCGCGGAGACGATCCCGCGTCCCGCGGTGGCGATCCGCCCGCCCGCGGCGGCGGGAGAAGGGCCGGGTACGGCGCGCCCCGTACCCGGCCCTTCCGCGTCCGCGCGCCGTGGCCCGCGTTCCGGGCCGATGCCACGTGCGCACCCCGCTCCGCCTCCCCCGTCATGCCGGGGACGCCCGCCGCGGAGAGGGACGGGGAGCCCTCGGCCATGCCAGGTCTTTGCGGGGATGCGTCATTACGTAGACGGATATATCGCTCCTGCGGGAGACTGTCGTGATTGATCATTGGCCGAGCGGGAGCGGCCGGCGTGGCCGCGACGGTCCCGTTCCCGACGCGTTCAGCGGAAGGGCATCGCATGAGCCCGAGCCTCATGACCGGGACGGACCCAGGAGCGTTCCGGCTGCGGCGCGACACCCGCGACCTCCCGCAGAGGGTCGCCGAGCTGGCGGGCGCGCTGCCGGCGCGCAAGCTGGCGACCGTGCTCGCCGACGCCAACCGCACCGCCGTCCGCAAGGGCGCGACGACGGCGTTCGGCTCGATGTCCCCCAAGCCGGCCGACTGGTACTGCTTCGACAGTGGGGACGACGACACGCCCGACTGGTATCCGCAGGGGATCGCCGGCAGCTCCGAGGCGGGCCGCGGCGACCCCCAGGTGTTCGCGGTGACCTGGTACTGGAAGCCGGACGGCACGACGACCGAGCGCGGCGTCCGGGTCTCCTTCCTCAGCACCGCCACCCGCAAGTACCGGCACGTCCTGCTCGTCGAGCCCGTCAAGGGCGCCGACTACAAGGTGATCAACATCCACGCCGGCGGCATCGCCTGGTACGGCGACCTGCTCTACGTCGTCGACACCAACCGCGGGATCCGTGTCTTCGACACCCGGCACATCTACGAGGTGCGGGGTGACGACGACAAGGTCGGCCTGCGCGGCGGCGGGTACCACGCCTTCGGGTACCGGTACGTGATGCCGCAGGTCGACGCGTGGAGCGGCAGCGGCTCGGCCCGGTTCTCCTTCGCCGCCGTCGACCGGACCCTGAACCCGCACATGCTCGTCTCGGGCGAGTACGTGGACCCCGCGGACGAGCCGGGGAAGGCCGGGCGGGTGGCGCGATGGCATCTCGACGCCGGCGGCGGGCTCGCGGCCGGGGCGGACGGGCTGGCTCCCGCCGCGCACGCCTTCACGCTGCCGGCGGCCAAGATCCAGGGCGCGCTGTCGCGCAAGGGACGCTGGTACCTCAGCCAGGCCGCCTCGTCGGTCAAGAACGGCTCGCTCCTGGTCGTCGCCGACGGGCAGCCGCCGCAGGTCCGCAGGTTCCCGATCGGCCCCGAGGACCTCACCTGCTGGAACGAGAAGAACCAGCTCTGGAGCCTCACCGAGTTCCGCGGCCGGAGGGTCCTGTTCGCCGTCCCCTTCTGACCGAAGGTGACGCGGGGCCTCCCGCCGCGGCCGGCTTGACGGCCTTGCAGGCCGCTTGCCCGGACGGCGTCAAGCGGCGGTCAATGGACCTGCAGGTGACCGGCCCTATCTCTTGAGTGTGCAGAAAGCCCTGGACGAAACGGACCAGGGATGGCAAGCCATCACACTCAGGAGACAACGATGAAGCGAACCCTCCTCGGACTCGCCGTGGCCGCCGTGGCGGGCCTCTCCGTCACCGTCCCCGCGACGTCCGCCTCCGCCGCCTCCGGCGACTTCGGCCCCGACACCTGCCGCGAGGGCTTCGTCTGGCGCGAGGCCCGTCCCTCCGACCACGTCTGCGTCACCGGCGCGACCCGCACCCAGACGCGCTCGGACAACGCGGCCGCCGCCGGGCGCTGGACCTCCGGCGCCTTCGGGGCCCACACCTGCGTCACCGGCTACGTCTGGCGGGAGGCCTTCAGCGGCGACGACGTGTGCGTCACCCCGGCGGTGCGCCGGCAGGCCGCCCTCGACAATGGGCAGGCCGCCGACCGCAAGGTCGCCGCCCGCCTGTGGATCAACCGGTACACCGTCCCGCCGCGCGACAACGGCGACGGCACCTCGACGTCGACCTCCGTGGACGACATCCCGCGGATCAAGCTCAGCGGCGACCACTACAACTTCGGCCAGGTGCGCCTCTACCTGCGCTACAACACCGGCCGCACGTTCTGGACCGGCACCGTCGCCGCCACCGCGCACGGCGGCTTCGCGGGCGGCAGCTTCGGCAAGAAGACCGGCGCCTTCGACTGCTCGCGCGCAGGCAAGGCCCCCAACGGCTACGCCCAGGCCTACGACGTGCTGTCGGGCCGCTGGTCGGCCCGCGTCCCCGTCACGATCGGCTGCGCCGTCCTGTGACCCGGCCGCTCGGTCACCGGTCCCCGGCCCCGCACGGGGGCCGGGCGGGGCGTTCTCCGGTGCGTCCCGCAGCCGACCCTGAGGGCCGACCCTGACTCGTCCCTGAACTCGCGCCGCGGGCCCTGCGCGGCCCGGTGCGGGGATCTAGCCTGAGGTCATGGCTCGAATCCTTCTCCTCATAGCCGCCGTGATCGTCGGCTTCATGCTGCTCGGCACCGTCATCGGCTTCATCGCCGGCATCCTCAAGTGGGCGCTCATCATCGGCGTCGTCGTCCTCGCGTACATGGCCTTCTCCCGCATCCTCCGCTCCCGCCACTCGGAGTGAGGTGACCGCGGGGACGCGCCGCGGGTCACGGCCGGCGGGGGCGGTGGCGCGACTCTGAGAGGTACTGGCCGACGGCGTCGCGGGTGGTGCGCAGGGCCTCGTTGGAGACCTCGGACGTGCGCTGCGCGACGCCGACGAACACGTAGTCGACGATCAGCAGCTGGCTGATCCTGCTGGCGAGCGCGCCGGGCCGGAAGGCGGTCTCGCGGCCCGCGGAGATCAGCACGTGGTCGCAGACCTCCGCCAGCGACGAGCGCGGGTTGTTGGTGATCGCCACGGTGGTCGCCCCCGCCTTGCGGGCCAGGCGCACCGGTTCGAGGACGTCGGGCGTCTCGCCCGTGCAGCTCACCCCGACCGCGACGTCGCCTGCCTTGAGCAGCACCGCGCTGGTCAGCGCGAGATGCGCGTCGGTGAAGGCGTGGGAGGACAGGCCGATGCGCAGGAGCTTCTGCGCCATGTCGGCGGCGACCAGCCCCGAGGCGGCCACACCGTAGACGTCGACCCGGCGTGCGCCGATGATGGCGTCGACCACCTCGCCGAGCCGCTCGGGGGACAGCTGCGCGGCGGTGTCCTCGATGGCCTCGCGCTCGGCCCTGGCGACCTTGGCGATCACGTCGGACAGCGGGTCGTCGGGGGCGAGGTCGCCCGGCACGAGCCGGTCGGGGCCGTGACGGGTGGCGGCGGCCGCGGCCAGCGCCAGCCTGAGCTGGGCGTACCCGGAGAATCCCAGAACGCGGGCGGTGCGCACGATGGTCGCCTCGCTGGTCGAGGAGGCCGCGCTGAGCTCGGTGATCGTGCTTCGGGCGACGGTCGCGGGGTCGTCCAGGATGAGCCGCGCGATGATCTGCGCGGACGGTGTCAGCGAGGGGAGCACGGCCCGCACCCGGGCGACCAGGTTCTCGGGGGTCGAGCGTTGCGGGTCGATCATGCGGTTCCTTTTCTGTTACCGACACATTACTCAATCCTGGTCATGACGACCCCCTCGTCGAGGTCATTTTGTGTCGTTCCAGAACTCAGCGGCCGGTGAGCCACTCCGCGGCGGCCAGCGCCGACACGCGGGAGTTGCCGTTGGTCGCCAGATGGACGGCCCCCGCCGGCCGGCCGGGCAGACCCGTCTCGATCACGATGGCGTCCGGCCTGCGCCCGAGGATCTCCGCGAGGCCGCGCCGCATCCATTCGTGCCGGTGGGCGTCATGCGTGACCACCACCAGCGGCGCCTCGCCCGGTTCGCGCAGGACGGGCGGCGCGTCCCGGCCGGGGGTGAGGACGGCGCGCTCGGTGCCGGGCAGCAGCCGGGCCAGCGCCTCGCCGGGCCCGTACGGCAGGGCGCCGCCGATCGCCTGGTGGGGCCGGGCGGTCATCTCGACGACCTGCGGCGGCCGTTCGAGCACCGGCCGGCGCGGCGCGATCCCGCCGGCGGCGGTGACGCGCAGCGCCCGCCGGGCGGTGTCCAAACCGAGCCGCGAGACGCCGTGACGCGGGTCCCGCTCGATCGTGTCCGCCTCGGTGCTCTTCGCGGTCTCGTGCCAGGCCGCGAGGTCGCGCACCCGGCCGGCCGCCTCGGCCAGCCGGGCCTCGGCCAGGGCGCCCTCGTGGACGGCGCGGACGATGCCCTCGCGCAGCGCTGTGACGCTCTCGCCGCCGGAGGTGGAGGCGCCCACGCAGATCGCGTCGGCGCCCGCGGCCAGCGCGCGCACGGCGATCTCGGGCGGGGGCAGGAGCGCGGCGACGGCCTTCATCTCGATCGCGTCGGTCACCACCATCCCGGAGAAACCCAGCTCCTCGCGCAGCAGGCCGGTGAGGACGCGGTGGCTGAGGGTGGCGGGCAGCTCGGGGTCCAGGGAGGGGACCATGAGGTGCCCGCACATGACCGCGCGCGCCCCGGCGGCGATCGCGGCGCGGAAGGGCGGCAGGTCCCGGCGTTCCAGCAGGTCGCGGGAGGCGTGCACGGTGGGCAGCGCGAGGTGGGAGTCGGTCACGGTGTCGCCGTGCCCGGGGAAGTGCTTGGCGCAGGCCGCCACGCCCGTGCTCTGCAGGCCGGTGATCCAGGCCGCCGAGTGGCGGGCGACGAGCCCGGCGTCGGCGCCGAAGGAGCGTATGCCGATGACGGGATTGTCGGGGGTGGCGTTGACGTCCACGTCGGGCGCGTAGTCCAGGGTGACGCCGGCCGCGGCCAGCAGCAGGCCGATCTCCCGGCCGGTCGCCTCGGTCACGCCGGGGTCGTCCAGGAGGCCGAGGGCGGCGTTGCCGGGCCACGAGCTGCCGGTCGTGGCCTCAAGGCGCGTCACCGTCCCGCCTTCCTCGTCCACGGCGACGACCACCCGCGGATCCTCCTCGCGCAGCCGCCGGATCAGCCCGGCGGTGTCTTCGGAGATGTTGCGGGCGAACAGCACGACGCCGCCGAGGCCGCCGGCGATCTGCCTGAGCAGCCAGCCGGGCGGGGTGGTTCCGTCGAACCCCGGCTGGAGCACCGTGGCGGCCAGGCGGTCGAGATCGGGACTGTGCGGCATGCGGGGCTTCCGGTGGTTGTGACCAGTTTCGCCACGGATGTGGCAATGTGCGACTTTCCGCATATCTTCTAGGAAGATTTCCTTCATTGGCTCCCGGTTAGGTCACGGCCTGATGACAACTTTCTTCAGATCCATTGATCCATTGGAAGTTATCTGCCATCTTCGCGCCTGGGGCCGCGGCGGGCGGGCATGTCATGGCCGTCCGCGCGGCCTCGCCACCGGAGCGCTCCAGGGGCCCCCGCCCGCATGCCCGGCGCCGGAGGAAGCGACGCCGTCACGCCGTCTGGAGGCCGCATGAACAGCCGTCCCGTGACCCGCAGGGCCGTACTCGGCGGCCTCGCCGCGGCGGCGTTGAGCCCCGTCGCGCTCGGAGCGGCGCGGGCCGGGGCGCCGGCCTCGCGCATCGGCGCCGTCCCGCTCACGGGCCCGCGGGACGCCTCGCCCGGCGGCGGCGAGCCGCACGGCCACTCCGAGCGCCAGATGCGCGGGATGTGGATCGCCTCCGTGACCAACATCAACTGGCCCTCACGCGCCGGACTGCCCGCCGAGCGGCAGAAGGCCGAGTTCGCGTCCTGGCTCGACTACGCACGTTCGCACCGGCTCAACGCGGTGTTCGCGCAGGTGCGGCCGGCGGCCGACGCGTTCTGGCCCTCCACCTACGAGCCGTGGTCGCAGTACCTCACCGGCGTCCAGGGCCGCGACCCCGGCTACGACCCGCTCGGCTTCATGGTCGAGGCCGCCCACGAGCGCGGGCTCGCCTTCCACGCGTGGTTCAACCCCTACCGCCTGTCGATGCAGGCCGACCTCGGCCGGCTCGTCCCCGACCACCCGGCACGCCAGAACCCCGCCTGGCCCGTCGCGTACGCGGGCAAGCTGTACTACAACCCCGGGCTCCCCGAGGTCCGGGCGTTCGTCCAGGACGCCATCATGGACGCGGTCGAGCGGTACGACATCGACGGCGTCCACTTCGACGACTACTTCTACCCCTACCCGGTCGAAGGCCAGGAGTTCGACGACGCCGAGGCCTTCGCCGACCACGGGGCCGGATTCCCCGACAAGGCGGCCTGGCGGCGCCACAACGTCAACCTGCTGATCAAGGAGATGAGCGAGCGCGTACGCGCCGCCAAGCCCGAAGCGCAGTGGGGCGTCAGCCCCTTCGGAGTCTGGCGCAACGCCGCGAGCGACCCGCTCGGCTCGGCCACCTCCGCCTCCCAGTCCTACGACCAGCAGTACGCCGACACCCGCCTGTGGGTGAAGCGGGGCTGGCTCGACTACATCGCGCCGCAGCTCTACTGGAACATCGGCCTGCCCGCGGCCGACTACGCGGTGCTCGCCCCGTGGTGGTCGCAGGTGGTCGCCGGCACCCGCACCCAGCTCTGGATCGGGCAGGCCGCCTACAAGGCGGGCGTCGCCGGGCAGCCCGCCGCCTGGCAGGACCCGGCGGAACTGTCGCGCCACCTGACCCTCGGCCGGGACCATCCCGAGATCGGCGGGGACATCTACTACAACGCGGGGGACCTGCGCGCCGACCGGCTCGGATCCACCACCCGGCTGCTGGAGGACCACTACACCCGGCCCGCGCTGCCGCCGGTCCTGCCCCGCCTGGCCTCCGGCGCCCCGCCGCGGAGCCCCGCCCTCACCAGTGCCCGCGCCGGCGCCGAGGGCGTCACCCTGTCCTTCCACGCCACCGGCCGCGCCGAGCCCCGGCTGTACGCGGTCTACCGGTTCGACGAGGAGCGCCCGTCGCCCGCCGGCACGCCGGCCCCCGATCCCGCCGGCGGGCGGACGCCGGCGCCGGCGTCGAGCCCGTCCGCCTCAGGAGCGGACGCGGCCGGCCGCGACGACGGCGACCCGGAGACGCCGGCGGCGCACCTGGTCGCGGTGGTGCCCGGCGGGCGCGGGGCGGAGTTCACCGACCCCGGCGGACGGCGGGGCTCGCGCTACCGCGTCACCGCCCTCGACCGCGCCAACCGTCAGAGCCTCCCCAGCCCCTGCCTCCGCGCCCGCTAGCAGCCGGCGCGGTCGGGCTCGCCGTCGCCGCAGGACTTCCGCTCCGGCCCCTCACGGCGTACTAGGCGATGTCGAGGGTCGATCCGGGACGGGCCACCGCGATCTCGCCGGAGTAGGACCGCCTGGCCGCGTCCTCGACGGCGTCCGGATCGGATCCAGGCAGCAGGTGGGTGAGCACCAGGCGCCGGACGGCGGCCTTGGCGGCGTTCTGTCCCGCCTGCCGCGCGCTGGACATGTAGGGGGCGGCGTCGGCGGGCACGTGCTCCGCGTAGCTCGCCTCGGCCAGGAAGACATCGGCGTCCCGCGCCAGATGCGCCAGATCAGGGCTCGGCCCGGTGTCACCGGTGTAGGCGAGGACGCGCCCGCCCGCCTCCAGTCGCAGGCCCGCGTTGGGCACGTAGTGCGGGAGCGCCCAGGTGCCGACCAGGAAGGGGCCGACCTCGAGACGCCCGCCGGGCGTGAAGTCGTGCAGCCGGTAGGCGTCCGCGAGCGCTCTGCCCTGGTCGAGCGCCAGCACGGGATCCACCGCGCCGGGCGGCGTGAAGATCGCGAGCGCGGACGCGGGCGGGGGCGCGTCCCTGAACGTCCGCGCTCGCAGCAACGGGTTCAGGTCGGCGCAGTGGTCCGGATGACCGTGGCTGACCAGCACCGCGTCGACGTCGTCCGCTCCGGTGTGCTCCAGCAGGCGCGGCAGCGTGGCGTACCCCGGATCCACCAGCAGCCGGAAGCCGTCGTGCTCCACGAGGTAGCCGCTGCACGCCTGCCCCGCCGCGGGCCAGGCGCCGCAGCCGCCCAGCACGGTGATTCGCATGCCACACCCTTTCGGTTTCCGATGGAGTTCAGTGCCGCGTCCGGCCATTCGGCGAGGACGGCGGCGGCGTCAAGTGGCGAGGAGGCGGCGGTGAGCGGCCTCGGCCTCGGGCGCCGGGACGCCGTGCCCGCCGGGGAGGGCGGCGCGCAACGCGAGCGCGGCCGCGCCGGCGGCCCCGTCGCGCGCCAGGACGACCGGACGGCCGGCCAGGGACCGCAGGAACCGTTCGGCGACCAGCGTCGGACGGGTCAGCAGAGACCCGGCCAGCACGACGGGCAGGCTCGTGTCGTCCCCGCGCACCGCCGCCAGGGTGCTCGTGAGGTGACGGGCGGCGTCGTCGACGATGGACAGCGCCACCTGGTCGCCTTCGCGGGCCGCCGCCTCCACGACCGGGCTCAGCCTGCCGAGCCGCGCGGGCTCCCCGTCGTACACCGCGGCGATGATCGCCTGGGCGAGCGCCTCGCCCTGCGGGCCGCCGCCGGGCGGGGCCCCGGCGCGGCCCGGGCCGGGAGCCGGATCTTGGAGGGTGGGGACGACGAGGCCGGTGAGCGCGGTGGGGCGGCCGCGGCCGTCGATCGCGGCCAGGGCCGCCTGCACGGCGCGGCGGCCGATCCACACCCCCGACCCCTGGTCGCCGAGGAGCCACCCGTAGCCGTCGCACCGGCGGACCATCGCGCGGTCCTCGACGCGGGCCGCCACCGCCCCGGTGCCGGCGATGACGACGCTGCCGCTCGGCTCGGGGGTCGCTCCGGCGAAGGCCACCAGGATGTCCGGGACGATGACGGGGCGCCCGGGCAGGCCGGCCGAGCGCCAGGCGTCCGCCGTGATCGCGTGCGCCTGCCTGCGGCCCGCCTCGCTGGCGCCGGCGAGCCCGAACACCCCGCCGGCGACGTCGCCGGGACCGAACCGCGGGCCGATCTGGGACAGCGCCTCGGACAGGGCGCGGGCGAGGTTGCCGCCCGGGTCGCGCGCCGAGCGCGGGTTGGCCCCTCCGGCGAGGCCCCGGGCGAGGATCTCGCCGCCGAACGTGGCGATCAGGCAGCGCGTGCTCGTCCCGCCGCCGTCGACGCCCACCACCAGCGGCTCCGCCGATCGCATACGTCCCCCAGATGACGATCTCCCAGGCAGTATAGGCTCCGCGTCCCATCGCGAGGCGGCGCGCGCGTCCAGAGGCGAAGATCAGCGGCCCGGATGTGGCAGGCTGCGTAGCTCCGGCAGGTGGCGACGGGGGAGCACGATGGGGCGAGAGCCTGTGGTGAGCGCGGGGGGACAGGCGAGCGGAGAGGCCGCCGCCTCCGAGCGCGTCGCACGCTGGGTCACCGAGATCTTCGCTCCGCAGGTGCTCGTCATCGCGTTGCCGCCGGTGGTCGGGCTGGCGTCCGAGGGCCCGGCGGGGTTCTGGTGGGGCCTTGTCGCCTCGCTGCTGTGCGGGGGCGTCCCGGCGCTGGTGATCGCGCTCGGCGTCCGCGCCGGAAGGCTCGACTCCCGTCACATCGTGGACCGCTCGCGCCGCACCGTGCCGCTGCTCGTGGCGGTCGGCGCGGTGCTGGCGGCGCTGGTGCTGCTGGCCGGCCTCGGCGCCCCGCGCCTGCTGGTGGCCACGGTGAGCGCGATGCTCGCGGGCCTGGCGGTGACGGTGCCGGTGACCATGCGCTGGAAGATCTCCTTCCACGCCGCCGTCTCGGCGGGCACCGTGCTCGTGATCGCCCGCGTCCTGCCCGCGGCGCCCACGCTCGCCGCCGGGGCGGCGGTCGTGGCGCTGGTCTGCTGGGCGCGCGTCCGGCTGGCCCACCACACCATCGCTCAGGTGGCCGCCGGGGCGTTCGCCGGGGCGGCCTCGTCCGCGGCCGTCCTCACCCTGTTCGGCATCTGAGGCGTCCGGCAGCTGAGGCCGGCTCCGGGCGGGCGCCTGATCAGCTCGTGTCCCTGGAGCTTCCCGCGGAGCGGAGACCCGCGGGTCAGGGGAAGGAGGGGGAGACGCGTTGCCACTGCGGGTCCCGGTACAGCACCACGGACGGGCCGCGCAGCATCTCGTCGGGCGCGGACAGCATGACCAGCTCGCCGGCGGCCTCCATCGTGCGCAGCAGGTCGCGTACCCGGGGGCCGACGGGCAGACGGCCGCGCGGCAGGCCGAGTGCCAGCCGCGCCTGGTCGGCCACCTCCGAGAGCCGGAACGGGCCGGAGAAGCCGTCGATGAGCCCGCGCACCAGCTCCAGCGTGATCACCTGCTCCGCTTCGCCGTGCGCGACCTCCCAGACGAGCTGGACGTTGCGGCGCCCGGTGGCGGCGCAGGCGGCGCAGCGGCGGACGAAGCCGGGAACGATCTCTTCGTCGGCCGAGCCCAGGCAGGCCGTGCACTGTCCGGTCTCCGAGGCGTGCAGTTCGGCGGCCGTCCGGTTGGGAAGAGGGACGCCGCATTCGCACCGGAACGCGCGGAAGGCGTGACCCTCGACCAGGGCGAGGTCATCGGCGTTCTCGGGAATCTCGTCCCATCGGGTGGTGATCGTATGCGTCGTCATCGCCCGTGACTCTACCCATGCCGTCGCACGTCCGCCGCCGGACGGGGAGGTTGCCGGGCCCTGGCGCCCGGAACGGCCGTGACCCCTGGTGCGGGTGCGTTTCGGTGGCACGCCGCAAGCAGGCCCGGGTGGAGGCGGCCCCTCTGCGGACATGCTTTTATTGAGTTCATGTCAAACCCGGCGATTCTGACCGTCGACGACGATCCTTCCGTCTCCCGGTCGGTGGCCCGAGACGTCCGCCGCCGTTACGGCGACCGTTACCGTGTCGTGCGCGCCGACTCTGGACAGGCCGCCCTTGAGGCGTTGCGCGAGATCAAGCTGCGCGGGGAGCAGGTGGCGGTCATGCTCGCGGACTACCGCATGCCCCAGATGAACGGCATCCAGTTCCTGGAGGCCGCGATGGACATCTTCCCGCGCGCCCGCCGCGTCCTGCTCACCGCCTACGCCGACACCGACGCGGCCATCGACGCGATCAACATCGTCGACCTGGACCACTACCTGCTCAAGCCGTGGAACCCGCCGGAGGAGAAGCTCTACCCGGTGGTGGACGAACTCCTGGACGCCTGGCTCGCCGCGCCCGACGAGACGATCACCGAGACCCGCGTCGTCGGGCACCGGTGGTCGGCGCCGTCGTTCGCGGTCCGCGACTTCCTCGCCCGCAACCTGGTGCCGTACCGCTGGCTGCCGGCCGACGAGGCCGAGGGCTGCCGGCTGCTGTCGGCGGCCGCCCTGACCCACGACGACGTGCCGCTGGTGGTCACTCCGGACGGCACCTCGCTGGTCAAGCCCACCGAGGCCGATCTCGCCGCGCACGTCGGGCTCACCACCACGCCGACCGAGGACTTCTACGATCTGGTCGTCGTCGGCGCCGGCCCTGCGGGCCTCGGCGCGGCGGTGTACGGCGCCTCCGAGGGGCTGCGCACCGTGCTGCTCGAGCAGCGCGCGACCGGCGGGCAGGCCGGTCAGAGCAGCCGCATCGAGAACTACCTCGGCTTCCCCGACGGGGTGTCGGGCGCCCAGCTCACCGACCGCGCCCGGCGGCAGGCGCAGCGCTTCGGCGCCGAGATCCTGACCACCCGCGAGGTCGTCGGCCTGGAGTCCGGCGGGTCGGCCCGGCTGCTGCGCTTCGGCGACGGCAGCGTCATCGCCGCCCACACGGTGGTGCTGGCCACCGGCGTCTCCTACCGCCTGCTGGACGCGCCGGGCCTCGCCGAGCTGACCGGGCGGGGCGTCTTCTACGGCTCGGCCTCCACCGAGGCCCCGAGCTGCTCCGGGCAGGAGATCTACATCGTCGGGGGCGCCAACTCCGCCGGCCAGGCCGCCGTGCACTTCTCCCGGTACGCCAAACGGGTGCACATGCTGATCCGCGGCGGCGACCTGCGGCGGTCGATGTCGCAGTACCTCATCGGCCAGATCGAGGACATCGACAACATCGAGGTCCACCCGCACAGCCAGGTGATCGGCGGCGAGGGCGCCGAGCACCTGGAGCGGCTGACCGTCTGCGACCCGCGCTCAGGGCAGGCCCGGACGGTCGACACCTCGTGGCTGTTCGTCTTCATCGGCGCCGAGCCGCGCACCGACTGGCTGGGCAAGGCCGTCGTCCGTGACGATCGGGGCTTCGTGGTCACCGGAACCGACCTGCTGGCCGACGGCCGCAGGCCGCCCGGCTGGACGCTGCCCCGCGACCCCTACCACCTGGAGACCAGCATGCCGGGCGTCTTCGCCGCGGGCGACGTGCGCGCCGACTCGGTCAAGCGCGTCGCCTCCGCCGTCGGCGAGGGCGCCATGGCGGTGTCGTTGATCCACCGCTACCTGGAGACCCCATGAGCGAACCGGCCGCGGACCTCGGATGCGGCGACAATGGCGCGGAGCGCCTGACCGCCGAGGAACTGCGCACCCTCTTCCTGTTCGAGTCGCTGACCGACGACCAGCTCGCCCTGTACGTCGCGAACGGCCGCGTGGAGCGCTACCCCGCCGCCGCCCGGGTGTACGAGGAAGGCCGGCCGGCGACCTGCTTCTACGTCCTGCTCAGCGGCACGATCGCGCTGTCGCGCCGCATCCAGGGGGACGAGGTCGAGCTCAACCGCACCGAGCAGCGCGGCGTCTACGCGGGCGCCACGCAGGCGTATCTGGGCGAGCGCGCCGACCAGCAGTACCCGCACAGCATGCTCGCGGTGAGCGACGTCGAGCTGTTCTCCCTGCCCGCCCAGGTGCTCGCCACGTCGCTGCGCGAGTGGTTCCCGATGGCGACGCACCTTCTGGAGGGCATGTTCCTGGGCCTGCGCGCCAGCCAGACGATCGTCGGCGAGCGTGAGCGGCTGCTGGCGCTCGGCTCGCTGTCGGCGGGGCTGACCCATGAGCTGAACAACCCGGCCGCGGCCGCCGTCCGGGCGACCGCCGTGCTACGCGAGCGGGTCGCCCACATGCGCCACAAGCTCGCCATGATCGCTGACGGACGGCTGGACGCCAGCGGCCTGCACGGGCTGGTCGAGCTGCAGGAGGAGGCCGTCAAGCGCGCCATGAACGCGCCGCCGCTGTCGGCGATGGCCACCGCGGACGCCGAGGACGAGCTGAGCGACTGGCTCGACGAGCACGACATCGCCGGCGGCTGGGAGCTGGCCTCGACCCTGGTCGCCGCCGGCATCGACGCGCAGTGGCTCGAGCGCATCGCCGGCGCCGTCGGCGGGGAGAACCTGGAAGCGGCCGTGCGGTGGCTCACCTACACGGTCGAGACCGAGCAGCTGATGTGCGAGATCGCCGAGGCGGTGACCCGCATGTCCACGCTGGTCGCCGCGGCCAAGCAGTACTCCCAGCTCGACCGGGCCCCCTACCAGACCGTCGACGTGCACGACCTGCTCGGGGCGACGCTGACCATGATGCAGGCCAAGATCCCCGAAGGGGTCCGCATCGTCAAGGAGTACGACCGCACGGCCCCCTCGATCCCCGCCTACGCCGCCGAGCTCAACCAGGTGTGGACGAACCTCATCGACAACGCCTTCTCGGCGATGCGGGCGGAGGGCGGGACGCTCACGGTGCGCACCGGGCATGACGCCGAACGCGTCTTCGTAGAGATCGCCGACACCGGGCCCGGCATCCCCGCCGCGATCAGGCCGCGCATCTTCGAGCCGTTCTTCACCACCAAGCCGGTCGGCGAGGGCACCGGTCTCGGCCTGGACATCTCCTACCGCATCATCGTCAACAAGCACCATGGGGACATCCGGGTGGAGTCCGAGCCCGGCGACACCCGCTTCCGCGTCCTGCTGCCGATCAACCCGGCCGAGTCCTGAGCCGCTCGGCGCCCGGCCGACCCCGCCTGAGCCATCCCGGCCTGGCCTGCGGCCCGCTGAGCCCACGCGGGCCCACCCGACCGGCGAGGACCGGCAGAGCCCGCCGCGGCGTCCTCCGCCGCGCCGGGCCCTCGCCGAGCGGATCGCCGCCTCCGGGGCGGAGGCGGCGGCCGCCACGCCGGCGTCGCGTCCTCCGCCCTCGGGCGCGGACGTCCGCGCCCTGCCGGGTCAGCAGTTTCCGGCTCTGAAGTGCCAGACGCGCAGCATCGCGCGGGGAACCTTGCCGAGGCATCCGCCGGTGTCGCCCAGGTACTTCCAGGCGCCGCCGCCCCGCTTGCGCCAGACGTGCGGGCCGTCCTGGTAGGAGACCGGATCGCCCTTGATCCCGATGGAGCCGACCGCCCAGTAGACGTCCTTGGCGGACGTCGCCCCGGTGATCTTCCCGTAGTAGACGGACGTGGGGCCGTCGACCTTGCCGTGATGGGACGGCCGCAGGCTCCGCCGGTAGGCGGCGGCGAGTGCGGCCCGGGTCTTGCCCGAGAGCTTGAGGTTGACGGCCCTGCCCGCCGCCCCGGCGCCCGTCGCGGCGAAGCCCGCCGGCGCGGCGGCGGACGTCACGGCGGCGGGCGTCGCGGCGAGGGCCGGCGCCGCGGGGCTCGCCGTCGAGATGATGGCGGCCCCCGCCGCCAGGCCGACCGCGGTCGCGAAGGATCTCCTCAGCGGTGTCATCCGTCTCCGTTCGTTCCGTTCGTTCCGCTTGCTACATGGACAGGCAGGAGCGGACGCCGTAGGCGGCGCCACGGTCGAACGCGGCGATCCGCTGGCGCGCGCTGCCGTGATCGCCCGGCTTGGTCCACCGGGTCTCGTCCGCCATCGCCCGGAGCGCGTCGGCGATCTCCTCCACGTCGCCCTCCTCGAAGCGCAGCGTCCCGTCCGCGGCGGCCCCGTACAGCGCCGCGCCCGCCAGGCAGTCGGCCTGCAACTCGGCGGCCCGAGAGACGAACAGGACGCTCAGATGCGCCTGCACGGCGTGTCCCCACTCGTGGGCGATGACGTCGTACACCCATGCGTCCCCCGAGCGGTATCCGCGCCTCATGAGGTCGGTGTCCCAGGCGATGTAGCGCCCGTTGTGGCAGTAGAAGGCGTTGTCGTAGGACAGCCGCTTGTTCCCGCAGTAGGGGGCGGACCTTCCGCTCCGCGAGTAGCCGCCGAAAATGTTCGGCGTGTAATAGCGGCCGGTGAAGTACTGCGACCAATGGGCCGCCCAGAAGCGGTCCACGACGTACAGCGCCGTGTTGATATCCGACTTCATGCCGTCCATTTCGCGGCTGTGCGCCAGGACGTCCCGCGACCCGGCCTTTCCCGTGGCGGACGCGTGTGCCGTGCCGCCGCCGGCGAACATCGTCGCGGTGGAAAGGACGGCGAGCGCCGTCCATGCCGATAGTCGTCTTCGCATTCCGTGGATTCCCCTCCCCGGACATCGGACCCCCAAATGAGGGTAAATGCGCCGTCCGGGCGAGGGAACGCTGACAGTGGTGTCAATTTCCCGCGTCCGGAAAGGTCAGGGGACGCGGCCTCCTCAGGCCGGGGCCGCGCCGGCGCAGAGCTCGGCGAAGCGGCGGGCGTCGACGTTGCCGCCGGAGACGATCACGCCGATGCGCCGGGGGACGTGCTCCAGCCGGCCGGCCAGCAGCGCGGCCAGCGCGGAGGCGCCGCTCGGCTCAATGACGATCTTCAGCCGCTCGAACGCCAGCCGCATCGCCGCGCGGATGTCGTCGTCGGAGACCAGCGCGATCTCGTCGACCAGCCGCCTGTTGACGGAGAAGGTCAGCTCGCCGGGAATGTCCGCGGCCTGGCCGTCGGCGATCGTGCGCGGGACGGGGATGGACACCCGCTCGCCCGCGCTCAGCGACCGCTTGGTGTCGTCCCCCGCCTCCGGTTCGACGCCGACCACGCGGATCGTCTTCCGCAGGCCCTTGGCCGCCGTGGCGCTGCCGGCGATCAGCCCGCCCCCGCCGACCGGCACGACCAGCGCGTCGAGTTCGCCGACCTCTTCGATGAGCTCCAGCGCGGCCGTGCCCTGGCCGGCGATCACATGCGGATGCTCGTACGGGGGGATCAGTGCCAGGCCGCGCTCGGCGGCGAGCGCTTCGCCGATCGCCACCCGGTCGCCGGTGTAGCGGTCATAGGTGATGACCTCCGCGCCGTATCCGGCGGCGGCGTCCATCTTGGACCGGGGCGTGTCCTCCGGCATGAGGATCACCGCCTGGCCGCCCAGCTCACGGGCGGAGAGGGCGACGGCCTGGGCGTGGTTCCCCGAGGAGTACGCGGCGATGCCCTTGGCCAGTTGCGCGGGCGACAGCCGCGAGACGGCGTTGTACGCGCCGCGGAACTTGAACGCGCCGACGCGCTGGAAGTTCTCGCACTTGAGGAACACCTCCGCGCCGACCAGGGCGTCCAGGGTCCGCGAGCGCAGCACGGGCGTGCGGTGCGCGACGCCTTTGAGCCGGGCCGCGGCGTCGTGGACGTCGTCCAGCGTGACCGGAAGCGCGTTCGTCATGCTCGATCCTCCAGGAAGGTCGCGTTGTGCGCAGGGGGTCACCATCGTCGCAGAGCACTTCTCGCGGGTGACGATCGGCCGGACGGCGGTGGCGCGGGAGACCCGGCGGCGGGGGCCGGACCAGCGGTCTCTAGCGTTTCGCGGCAGGCGTCGCTCCCAGAGGGGGGCCCGCGCCGGCGCGCAGGAGGACCTCGTCCAGGGCCACGGGACCGGACCGGCTGTCGAGCGCGCACGCGGCGGCCAGCGCGGCAGGAGAGAAGTGCTCGGTGAGCGCCTGGGCCAGCCATCTGCGCGCCAATAGCGGATTGCCACATGCCGAGGCGGCGGCCAGGCCCGCCAGGATCTCGGGTTGCGTATCGGGGTGCGCGATCTGCGCGACACGCTTGGCGAGATTCCAGAGCCCCGCCTGCGCGAACGTGGCCGCCTCCGCCACCCGGGACCGGACGAACGGCTCCCCCGGCGCGAACAGGGGGCGGCGGAAGTCTTCGGTCGACGCCTCGGCGAGGAGCCGGGCGGTCTCCTCGTCGCCGGCGGACACCGCCGCCTCGATCAGCGTGTATGACAGGCCGCCGCTGGACTCACGCTCACGATCCAGGAGTTCGGCCGCCGCGTCACGCGCGCGGTCGGCCCGGCCGATCGCGTAAGCGAGGGAGGCGATCTGGACCGCACTGACCCGCCGGGACTCTGTGTCGCTCCAGGATCGCATCTCGGACATCGCACGAGAGAGGAAGCCGTCGGCCCCCGCCCGCCTGCCGGCGTCGGCCATGACCTGAGCAAGGGTGAGGAACACGGTGATCCTGGTCCCCTTCCCCTTCACCCGCCGGCAGCCCCGGCGAGCCCTGCCGAGCGCCCGTTCGAACGCCGGGCCGTCGTTCAAGGCCAGCGCCGCCTTCGCGACATGGCCGTGGGCGATGGCGCGCGAGAAGGGCTCGGACAGGTGCAGCGCCAGATGGGCGGCCTCGTCGAGCCGTGGCCGCAGGTCCGCTTCGCGACGGTCACCGGACGCCGCGACGATCAGAGAGGTGAGCGCGGCGAGGCGGCCGGACCTTCCCTCGATCCAGGACAGGAACTCCCAGGCGAGGTCGAGGGATCCGAGCCGCGCCGAAGTGGCGACGACATGACAGAGCAGGTCGTCGGTCCCGGGCCAGAGTGGATTTCCCGGGTAGGCCTCCAGCAGTTCCACGATCGTGTCGTGGTCTCCGAGCCGGACGGCCGGTTCGACGGCGGACCATACGACCGCGGAGGTCTCCCAGGAAGCCCGCAGCTGAGCGACCAGGGCCAGCGCCCGCGGCCAGAAGACCGTCGGGGCCAGGAACCTGGCGAGATTCAGGACGGCGCTCCTGTCGAAGTGGCGCAGGCCGTCCAGGAGAGAGAGCGCCCACCGCACATCTCCGGCCTGTCCGGCTCCGAGCGCGACCGCGGAGAGCAGCGGGCCGCGTACCTCCGGTTCCAGGTGGCCTGTACGCCGCCCGACCTCGCTCTGGACGCGTTCACGTCCATGACACAGGGCGGCGGTCGTGATCGCGGCCACCGGCCGGTGGTCGGAGCTCCAGTCCCTGGACGTTCGCGTCATCCGGGTCCGGCGGACATACGCGTCGGCGGCGGTGAGCACGCGCCGCGATCCGGATCCGGGCGCCTTCTTCGCGGCGGCGAGCGCGACGCCGGCCACCTGGTCCTCGTAGGAGAATATGGGGCCGGCCGAAGCGATCGCCTCGATGAGCCGCGCGGCTCCTTCCATGTCCTCCGCCGCGACGCACAGATACGCCTGCTCTATCAGGAAGTCGTCATGTTCGTTGACGTGCAGGATGCTCGTCGGCTCCGCCGGCGACGCGGCGGCCCGGCGGAGGATCTCATCGACGTCCACCGCCATGGGGACGTCCGGCGGGTGGACGACGATGGCTCGCGCGAAGGCGTGACGGGCCACGTCCATACCGGCCAGGGTGGCGGCCTCGGCGGCGCGCCTCAACGCGGCCTGCCCGCGACCGGCGGGAACGGAGTCGTCGAGCGACTCGTGCAGGCGCCGCAGAAGCGCGCGGGCCCGGTCGGTCTCCCCGGCGGTCATGGTGGCGGCGAGAGCGGCATGCGACAACGCCGCGAAACAGGAGGGGTCGATCAGTGCGACCTGGTCGGCGTGTTCCCACATGAGTGCGGCCAGTGACCGGGCGATCGCGAAACGGTGCAGGCGCACGGCCAGAGCCACCATGCGCGCGAGCAGCCCCGCCGACTCGACGTGTCCGGCCCGGTTTCCCCGCGGCCGGACATCGGGGTCCTCCCGCGCCGGCCCATCCGGCCGACCGGCGACGGTGAGGAGGAACCGCACATTCTCGGCTTCGTCGATGCTCCTCTGGTACACGTCCCAGTCGATGCCCGCCAGCCTCTCACGGGCCAGTTCGAGCATCGGCCGGCAACGGGCGGCGCGCCCTGCGGCGAGAGCGGCCTCGGCGACGGCGATCGGCGCCTCGACGCCCCTCACGCGCTCACACAGGTGGGCCAGATGTTCGGCACGGGCCCATGCTCCCGCGTGCGCGTGGGCGATCACGAGATCGAGGGGTACGTCCCGCTCTCCCCGGCGGATCACGTCCACCATGGAGGCGGCCCGTATGGCCTGCCGCAGGTCCTCGGCGCCGGGGCCGAGGAGCAGTCCGAGCCCTTTCCGAAGGTCCTCCATCGCCCGCAGGTCCGACCCGGTGACCAGGCGGAGCAGGGCAAGGCGCTCCGGCGAGGTGAGCAGTGCCACCAGGCGGTCCCTGTCGCCCGCGCGGATCAGCGTCCGTGCGTACTCGTCGGCCAGGCAGCGCGGGGTGTCGTCCGGCCAGCCGGCCGCCTGGTACCGGTCGCCCCAGGTCCGGATGGCCGTCAGGTGCCGATCCAGCATGTGGTGATCCACACCCAGCTCCGTCCCCTCGCGGAGCGCTTCATGGGAGAACGCGTAGCGTCCGCCGTCGTCGATGTCCGCGTGCAGCAGCACACGTCCGGACACCGCGCGGTCGAACACCCGCTGGACGCCGCCCCTGTCCACGTCGAAGCCCTGTTCCCGCAGGAGGCCGGAGCCCTCGGGCGCCGACAGGGGGCCGGCTACGGTGAGGAGCCCCAGCACGAGCCGGGGCAGTCCGTCCTCCGCCGTCAGCAGCCCGGACAGTTCCGCGGCGGCACGGTCGCGGGCCATCCTGGCGTGTTCGCTCGGTTCGAGCTCCACCGCCGTCGCTCCCGCGAGCAAAGGATGATCGGGGGAGACGCGGGCGCCGATCCGGGGATTCGGGCGGCTGAACAGGATCACCCGGGCGGTGTCCGGCACGAACCAGGGCAGGCGCGGGCCGATGGGCCCCGAGGAATCCTCGTCGAGCTCGTCCAGGCCGTCGAGCAGCAGGACCAGGGTGCGATCGTCCGACCGTGACATCTCGGCGGCCCGCCGCCACAGGCCGTCGAAAGCGCCCTTGGGATCGGCGGGGGGCCGTTCGTGCGCGATGGCCGCCAGCTGATCCGTCACGGCCGTCCACAGCTCATGCTCCTGCTGCCCTTCCGGGCGGGACGCGAAGAAGGAGACCACGTCGATCCCCGGTCCGGGATCGGCGGCGAAGGAGGCGGCGAGGCTCGTCTTGCCGGACCAGGGAATCCCGCCGCACAGCAGATAGGGCCCCGGGAAGCGCCGCAGCATCTCCCTTTCCCGCTCCCGGCCGGAAAGCCGCGGGCATCGCGCGGCGATGGCCTCCACCCGGTCGCGGTACCCGGCCCGTCTGCGCGCGGGGGGAAGGTCGAACGAATCGCCCCCCAGCAGCCGGCGCAGGCGGCGGGCGCTGTCGGCCGGTTCGTCGCAGCCGGGGATGGAGACGCGGATGTCGCCGGTGGCGACCCCGAGCTGCTCTGCCAGGAGCATCCGCCGCGAGGAATCCATCCGGACCACGACGCCCACGAATGATCCCTCGACGAAGACGCCCGCGCCGGAGATGCCGATCCACCCGTTCATGTCCTCGAACTGCCGGTTGTCCAGCGGGATCTCCAGCAGCCCGCGCTTGGCGCCGGCGGTGGAGACGGTGCTCTCCACCACCACGCGCTCCCGGAAGCCGCCCCTGCCCGAGGGATGACCACGCCTGGCGTGCCGGGGAAAGCCGATGATCTCGCACCGCGGCCGCGCTGGATGCGCCGGCGTCACCTTGGCCAGAGGCACAGGGACGAACGCCGGAGGTCGTGAATCCTGCCCGAGTTCGAGCAGTGCCAGGTCACCATACGGAGCCCGGCTCGACCACACCGGCCGCGCCGGATGGACCCGCCCGTCGCCGGTTCCCCCGAAGCGCACGTCCACCGATTCCGCCGAACGAGCGCCGCGGGCCACCGCATGGCGGGCGGTGAGCACATGGCGATCGCCGACGCGATGACCGGAAGCCTGGGACCGGTCACCGCCGGGCCACGAGACGAGGAGCTCGACGACCGCGTCGAAACGCGGCCCGGGGGCCGCCACGGCGGCGGCCTACTCGTCGAACTCGTCGACGGGATCCGAGACGTTGATCTCGCGGAGAGGCGTGAGCGTCAGCGTCATCTGCTGGTAGGTGCCGCTGCCGGCCTTCGCGGCCGCCTCGGCCTCCACCACCCAGAACTTCAGGCCCGTGCGCCCCTCCACGTCGCGGGTGCTGGTCACGGACAGCTGAAGCTCGATCGACCCGACCGTGAAAAGGGGAGGGCCGTTCCGGCCGCTGTTCCGCTCGGCCGCCGTGAGCTGCTCTTTGAGGCTCTGGATCCACTCGGTCAGATCGACGCGCTCGACCATGACGAACTCCACCTCTGTCTCGTTGACGGGACAGCCCATGATCCCTCCGCGTCACGTCCGCCTCCAGGAAATGACCGGAATTCGTCAAATGCCGCCGTGCGCCGGACCGCGTACTCCTCATGGGCCGCCCGCGCGACCGGGGGGTGGGCCCGCGGGACTGCGAGGCCGCGAGACCGGGGCGGGTGGGCGCCGATGATCCGCGCGTGCTCCCGGCCGATCGGAAAACGAAAGACCCCCAGGCCGCCGGCCTGGGGGTCTTTCATGTGGTGGGCGATACTGGGATTGAACCAGTGGCCTCTACCGTGTCAAGGTAGCGCTCTCCCACTGAGCTAATCGCCCGTGTCTTCCGTTGAAGCAGAGGTGGAGACGGGATTTGAACCCGTGTACGCGGCTTTGCAGGCCGCTGCCTCGCCTCTCGGCCACTCCACCAGGCGAGGCCTCGTCGCGGCAAGGCCTCTCCGAGCGGACGACGGGATTCGAACCCGCGACCCTCACCTTGGCAAGGTGATGCTCTACCAGCTGAGCCACGTCCGCGTGATCGGCCGGTGAACACCCGGCCTCACGCAGAGAACTCTAGCGAACCGAAGGCCAACTCCCCAAACCGAAGCGCGCCGATCCGCCCGGCGCATCGGGTGATCCGGGCCACGCGCCCGGCGGTCCGTCGCGGCGTCCGGTCCGGGGCGCGGGCGCCGTGGGGGCGCGGCAGGGGAGGCCCTGGGCGGGCGCGGCGGGGGAGGCGCTGGGGCGGGTCATGCTTCGACGCTGGTGGAAGCGTCGCTGGACTACGGTCGAGGACATGGTTGCCGAGTACGTCGCGTGCGACGCCGACATCGCGGCGGTCGCCTCGCTGATCGCCGACCCCACCCGGGCCGCCGTGCTGACCTCCCTGCTGGACGGCCGGGCGCTGGCGGCCGGTGAGCTGGCCCGGCTGGCCGGGGTGAGCCCGGCCACGGCGAGCGCCCACCTGGCCCGCCTGCTGGCCGGCGGGCTGGTCACCGTGGTCAGCCAGGGCCGCCACCGCTACTACCGGCTGTCAGGCCCGGAGGTGGCCGAGGTGCTGGAGGTGCTCGCGCGGGTGAGCCCCCGCCCGCCGGTCCGGTCGCTGCGGCAGTCCCGGCAGGCCCGCCTGCTGGGGGAGGCGCGCACCTGTTACGACCACCTGGCGGGCAGGGCCGGTGTGGAGCTGCTGGCGGCCATGGTCGATGCCGGGCACCTGGCCGGCCGGGACTCCTATGAGATCACCGCGCCGGGCGAGGCGGCGCTGGCCGAGCTCGGCGTCGATCTCGCGGCCGCGCGTGCCGCCCGCCGCAGGTTCGCGCCCGCGTGCGTCGACTGGACCGAGCGCCGTCCGCACCTGGGAGGCGCGCTCGGCGCGGCGATCACCGGGGCGCTGATCGAGCGCGACTGGTATCGGCGGGGGCCGGTACCGCGCCTGCTGGAGGTGACGGAGCTGGGCAGGAAAGGGCTGGCCGCGATGTTGTCCTGTAAGGGGCTAACATCCAATACGCCAGTTACCCGAGCGAGAGAGTGACACCATGCGCGACAACGAGGTCGTGGAGATCGGCCCGGATCCGCTGAGCTTCGCCGACGTCGTCGCGGTCGCCCGCGACGGCGCCGCCGTCCACCTCACCGACGAGGCCCTCACGGCCATGGCCAGGGCCCGGGCGCGCGTCGAGGAGCTCGCCGAGAGCCCCGTCCCGGCCTACGGTGTCTCGACCGGGTTCGGCGCGCTGGCCACCCGTCACATCGACCCCGCGCTGCGCGCGAGGCTCCAGCGCTCGCTCGTCCGCTCGCACGCCGCCGGGTCGGGCCCCGAGGTGGAGGCCGAGGTCGTCCGGGCGATGATGCTGCTGCGCCTGCACACCCTGGCCACCGGGCACACCGGGGTGCGGCCGTCCACCGCCCAGGCCCTGGCCGGCATGCTCAGCGCGGGCATCACCCCCGTGGTGCACGAGTACGGCAGCCTCGGCTGCTCCGGCGATCTGGCCCCGCTGTCCCACGTCGCCCTCGCCCTGATGGGAGAAGGGCCGGTCCGCGACCGCGACGGCGAGCAGCGGACCGCGGCCGAGGCGCTGAAGCGGGCCGGCATCGAGCCTGTCGAGCTCGCCGCCAAGGAGGGCCTCGCCCTGATCAACGGCACCGACGGCATGCTCGGCATGCTCGTGCTGGCGCTGCACGACCTCACCCGGCTGCTCAAGACCGCCGACATCGGCGCCGCCATGAGCGTGGAGGCCCTGCTCGGCACCGACCGGGTGTTCGCCCCCGAACTGCAGGCGCTGCGCCCCCACCCCGGGCAGGCCGCCTCCGCCGCCAACCTGCGCGCCCTGCTGCGCGATTCGGCGATCATGGCCTCGCACCGCGACGACTCCTGCACCCGGGTCCAGGACGCCTACTCGCTGCGCTGCGCCCCGCAGGTCGCCGGCGCCGCCAGGGACACCATGGCGCACGCCGCCACCGTGGCGGGCCGTGAGCTGGCCTCGGCGGTGGACAATCCCGTGGTGCTCGCCGACGGCCGCGTGGAGTCCAACGGCAACTTCCACGGCGCCCCCGTCGGGTACGTGCTCGACTTCCTGGCGATCGCCGTCGCCGACGTCGCCTCGATGGCCGAGCGGCGGACCGACCGCATGCTGGACGTCGCCCGCAGCCACGGCCTGCCCGCATTCCTGGCCGACGACCCCGGCGTCGACTCCGGGCACATGATCGCCCAGTACACGCAGGCGGCCATCGTCTCGGAGCTCAAGCGCCTGGCCGTCCCCGCCAGCGTCGACTCCATCCCCAGCTCGGCCATGCAGGAGGACCACGTCTCCATGGGCTGGTCGGCGGCGCGCAAGCTGCGCCGCTCGGTCGACGGGCTCACGCGGGTGCTCGCCATCGAGATCCTCACCGCCGCCCGCGCCCTCGACCTGCGCGGGCCGCTGGAGCCCGCCCCCGCGACCGGCGCCGTGGTCGCCGCGCTGCGCCAGGAGGTCGCGGGCCCCGGCCCCGACCGGTTCATGGCCCCCGAGATCGAGTCGGTGGCCCGCCTGGTGGCCGAGGGCGGCGTCGTCACGGCCGCCGAGTCGGTGACCGGCCCGCTCGCCTGAGACGCGCATCGCGGGCCGCCCGGCGCACGCGGGAGAATGGACAGGTGTATTTCGCCCACGTCGGAGGCCTGCTGGCCACCGGGCTGCGCGATGTGACCACCGATCTCGGGGCTCTGGACGGGACCGGCTGGTGGGCCGTCGTGGTGACCTACGAAGGCAAGGTCACCTGCGCGCGCTTCGACCAGGTCAGGCGGGCGCCGCTGCCCGCGCCGTCCGGGCCGTGGCCGGCGTCCCTCGAGTGGACCGGCTCGCTGGACCGGCAGGGGTACGAGGACGGCGTGCGGCGGATCCGCGCGTACATCGAGCAGGGCGAGGTCTACCAGGCCAACCTGTGCCGGGTGCTGACCGCCGTGCTCCCGCCCGATTCCGACCCGCTGGTGCTGGCCGGGCGGCTCGCGAGCGGCAACCCCGCGCCGTACGCCGCCGCCGTCCGCGTGCCGGAGCTGACCGTGGTGTCGGCCTCGCCGGAGCTCTACCTGTCCCGGGACGGCGACGTCGTTGCGTCCCGGCCGATCAAGGGAACCGGCGTCACCGCCGGCGACCTGCTCGAAAAGGACCGCGCCGAGAACGTCATGATCGTTGATCTGGTGCGCAACGACCTCGGCAGGGTCGCCCAGGTGGGTTCGGTCACAGTCCCCGCCCTGTGCGAGGTCGAGCAGCACCCCGGCCTGGTCCACCTGGTCTCCACCGTCCGCGCCGAGCTGGCGGCGGGGCAGGGCTGGCCGGAGCTGTTCGCCGCCACCTTCCCTCCCGGCTCGGTGACCGGCGCGCCGAAGTCCTCCGCGGTTCGTATCATCAATGAACTCGAACCAGAGCCGCGGGGGCCGTACTGTGGGGCTGTGGGCTGGGTCGACGCCGACCGTCGGCGGGCCGCGCTGGCCGTGGGCATCCGCACGTTCTGGGTCGAGCACGACCTCATCCGTTTCGGCACGGGAGCCGGCATCACCTGGGGCTCCGATCCGCGGCGCGAGTGGCGCGAGACCGAGCTGAAGGCTTCCCGCCTCATCGCGCTCGCCTCAGGGAGGGCCGTGAGGAAGCAAGAATGGAGATTGGATAGATGAACGTTCCGGTCTGGGTCAACGGCGAACTGCTCGATCCCGCGCAGGCCAGCGTTTCCGTGTTCGACCACGGGCTGATGGTCGGCGACGGCGTGTTCGAGACGATCAAGTGCATGAACGGCGAGTCGTTCGCCCTCACCCGGCATCTGGACCGGCTCAAGCTCTCGGCCGAGCGCCTCGGCCTGCCCGAGCCCGACCTGGACGCGATCGCCGCCGGCGTGCGCGCCTGCCTTTCGGCCGCGCCGCCGTGGCCGCTCGGCCGCATCCGCATCACCTACACCAGCGGCAACGGCCCCCTCGGGTCCGACCGCGGCAACCAGGGCACCAACGCCGTCGTGATCGTGGGCGCGCAGGCCCCGTTCCCCGAGAGCGCCGCGGTGACCGTGGTGCCGTGGCCGCGCAACGAGCGCGGCGCGCTCGCCGGGATCAAGAGCACCTCCTACGGCGACAACGCCAAGGCGCTCGCCTACGCCAAGGAGCGCGGCGGCCAGGAGGCCATCTTCGAGAACCTCGCCGGCGACCTGTGCGAGGGCACGGGCAGCAACATCTTCATCGTCCGCGGCGGCACCCTGATCACGCCCACGCTCGCCTCCGGGTGCCTGGCCGGCGTGACCCGCGCGCTGGTGCTCGAATGGCACGGCGGCGAGGAGGCCGACGTGCCGATCTCGGCGCTGTACGAGGCGGAGGAGGCCTTCCTTACCTCCACCACCCGCGACGTCCAGCCCATCCGGCTGGTGGACGACACCGTGCTCCCCACCGCGCCGGGCCCGATCACCGCCAAGGCGATGCGCGTGTTCGCCGAGCGCGGCGCGGCCGACATCGACCCCTGATCGCCGCGGAGCCGGCGGTCACTCCGGGTAGGACACCTGGGTCTGGGCGTTCAGCTCGGTCATCTTGACGCCCTTGGCGGGGTCGGTGAGCGGGTCGTCGATCGCGATGACGTCCAGCCCCTTGGTGATGTCACTGGAGTAGATGTAGCCGTTGTAGTAGTACGCCGACCATGAGCCGCCGAGCGTGGGCTCGTCGCCGGGGGCGGCGAGCGGCGCCGGGTCGACGTAGGCGATCTCCTTGGGGTGGTCGGCGTCGGTGAGGTCCACCACCGAGACACCGCCCTGGTACCAGGCCTGCACCATGATCGTCTTACCGGGCACGGGGAGCAGCGAGCCGTTGTGCGCCACGCAGTTCTCCGTCGCCGTCTGGTAGCGCGGGATCTTGAAGTACGCCCTGCGCTCCAGCTTGCGGTCCTTGGTGATGTCGTAGACCGCGTCCGCGCCCTTCTCCGGCCCGGTCTTGGCGTCGCAGGCGGGGGCCACGCCGCCGCCGAGCTCGTCGGAGAAGATCACCTGGCCTCCGTCGTTGCTGAACGTCGCCGAGTGCCAGATGGAGAAGTTGTCGGTGTCGGTGATCTGCTGGAGAACCTCCGGCCGTGCCCGGTCGGAGATGTCCATCAGGATGCCGTTGCCGATGCACGCGCCCGCGGCCAGGTCCTTCTCGGGGTACACCGTGATGTCGTGGCAGCCGCTGGTCGCGCCCGGCCGGGTCTCGTCGGCGCCGTCGTGGAACAGCACGGGCTCGGCGACGATCCTCGCCTGCGCGGGCGCGGCCACCGGCACCTCCACGATCGCGATCGTGTCGTGCGGGGGCTTGCAGGTCGAGGAGTTCTCGTCAGGCCCGAACGAGGAGACGTACAGGTAGACCTTGCTGGGATCGTCCTTGGCGGGCACCAGCGTGTGGGTGTGCGAGCCGCACGCCGTGGCCAGCGCCTTGACGTAGCGAGGGTGGGCCTTGTCGGAGATGTCGAAGATCCGGATGCCCTCCCAGCCGCCGAACGGCTCGCCGTGCTCGCTGTCGCACTTGTCGCCGTCCCGCGGGTCGTCCACCGACAGGAACAGCAGGTTGCCGGTGACCGAGATGTCGTTCTGCCCGCCGGGGCACACGACCCGCGTCACCACCTTCGGCTTGGCCGGATCGCTGATGTTGAGGACCGTGAAACCCTCGTAGTTGCCGACGTAGGCGTAGTCGCCTTGGAAGGCCAGGTCGGTTCCCCAGGCGTTCTCGCCGTCGAACGGCGCGGAGGGCGCGACCCGCGCCACGAGCTTGGCGTTGGGGCTGTGCCGGTCGCCCTCGGGGGAGGCGGAGGAGGACGTGGCGGCGGGGCCGGACGGCTTCGCGGTGGCGGCCTGCGGCACCGGCGCCGGATCTCCGGCGCACGCCCCGAGCAGCAGGACCGCGCCCGCCATGGACGCGAACATGCCGATTCGCCGCCTACCCACAATGCCCCCCGAAGTCCATATTGCATATGGGAATGTGTCGCAGTATGGAAGCTATGTCGATCCGGAGCCGGGCGTGTGGGGTTTTTGTAACGGTTGTGCTGGCATCCGGGCTGGCTTCCACCGTGACCGGCTGCGCGGGCGAGACGCCCGACGCGGGTGAGCCCCTCGTCGCCGGCACCGGTGCCCCGGTGATCGTCCCCGGGGCGCCCGGGGATCACGGCCGGACGGCGAAGCCCGGCGAGCGGCTCGGCCGCCCGGGCCCCGGGCCCTCCGCCGCCGACGTCCGCTTCACCGAGCGCATGGTCCCGCACCACCGGCAGGCGCTGGAGATGGCCGGGCTGGCCTCCTCACGCGCCGCGGATCCCGGCGTGCGCCGCCTCGCCGGGCGCGTCTCGGCGGCGCAGCGGCCCGAGATCGACGTGATGACGCGCTGGTTGCGGGCGCTCGGCCGCGAGGCCGCCGCGGGGCACGACGGGCACGGCGCCTCGCCCGGTCCCGACGCCTACGGGATGGCGAGCCTCACGGAGATGAACACGCTGCGCGCCTCGCGCGGGGCGGCCTTCGACACGCTGTTCCTGCGTCTGATGATCAGGCACCACGAGGGGGCGGTGAAGATGGCGGGGGAGGAAATGGCGGGCGGGACCGACCAGATCATGCGCAAGGTGGCCCAGGACATGGCGTCCGGTCAGCGCGTGGAGATCCTCAGAATGCGCGCGCTGATGCGCTAGAAGCCCGGCCGGCAGGCCCGTGGCCGGACCGTGCCGTGGCGCGCGGCGGCCCGGCGGCCCCTGCCGGTCACCTCCGGCGTCCGGCTCTGGCGCGCGTGCTGTGTGAGCGGCGGGAGGTCAGGAGCTCCACAGCATGTTCGTCAGCTCGTCGTCCAGGTCCATGAAGTCGGTCTCGCGACCGGCGGCCACCAGTTCGTAGGTGCGGTGCAGGAACTCGGTCAGCGGTGGCAGCGGGACCTCGAACAGGGCCTGGCCGAAAGGGGAGGTGAGGCTGATGTTGAGCGTCCGCTCGCCGTCCGCCCGCGCCGGCCACACCTGGACGTCTCCGTCGCCCACCCGCCTGACGATGCCGACGGTCAGCAGCTCGCGGGCGAAGATCCACTCGACCGGTTCGTCGTTCCCCACGTGGAAGGCCATCCGGATGGCGTAGGGGTCGTCGGCCGTGTAGCTCAGACCGGCGAGCAGGGGGACGGTCGTACGGTCGGGGACCACAAGTCGAAGGCCCAGCTCGGCAGAGACGGTGGCGTTCATCGTCAGCCAAACCTTTCGTCGGTGGGTCCCCTGCGCGGGGCTTGGGTTGCGGTGCTCTGAAGGACTTCGTCCGGAGCTGTGTCTGCGGAACGAAGAGACCTGCAGGAGAGATTCCGCTCCTGGGCCCTTCTGTAACGCATATCACAGCGCGACATTTGCGCCTCTACCTGGTCAAACATCGCTTAGAGGTGCGTGTTTGCGAGGGTTTTAGCTGTCGTCCGGCCGTCCTACTGGGCATCTGCGGGTGTGTCGGAGTAAAGATCATAAGTGGTGCGATTCGGATGAGTATGGGGCATGACGATGCTATGACAACAGGGTGCCGCGCCGCCGGACTCCTGGGAACCTTTCGGGATCGGATCTTCGTCTCGCTTCGCCAGGACCCCCTGGGGTGAGGTATGGTTTTCTCCGTCGGCAAGACCCCCGAGCGGGGGTCACGCCAGCACGAGGGCGATTAGCTCAGCGGGAGAGCGCTTCGTTCACACCGAAGAAGTCACTGGTTCGATCCCAGTATCGCCCACCACGTCAGAGGCCGCTTCCCTTTCGGGGAAGCGGCCTTTTTGATCTTCCGAGTGACCACGCTCCGTCCTCAGTCCTCCAACGCCCGCAGTTGCCCTCACTCGGTCACCGGCACCTCTTCCACCACACGACTTTGCCGGTGCCACAGGCGCCGGGGTCGACTCCCCGTGCGGTGGTGAGGCGTTCGACGATGCCCAGCCCGCGGCCGCCCTCGTCGTCCAGGCTCGTTCGACGTCGCATGCTGGAATGCGTGGAACCCGCGCCTCAACGACCGCTCCGTCAACGCCGACGTGCCGAGGCTCGCCGAGATGGAAGATTCCGCTTGTTGATTCCTATCCGACCTTGAGGGCCAGCTTCCCGACGTAGTGATCGTTCAGGGCGCGATGCGCGTCTGCGACTCGCTCCATCGGGAAGGTCCGGGCGATGTGGACCTCGAAGGAGCTCGCCTCGATGATCGCGTTCAGCCGATCGGTGGCGGTGCGATCCCCGTCGTGGTGGAGCACCTTCGCGGCCGGTGACGTAACGGGATCGGGCACGACACCGTTCGGCCACGCGATCCGTCCCGAGTCCTTGACCGCGCGAAGAGACCGTTCGGCGGTCTCGCCTCCCGCGGTGACCAGAGCCGCGTCGAGCCCGCCTGGTGCGAACTCCGATGCCGCCGCCAGCACATCGACTTTGCGACCGTCGATGGCGTCGTCGGCGCCCAGCCGCCGGGTCAGGGCGACACCGTCGTCACCAGAGGCCACGGCCAACACCCGGATGCCGCTGTGCCGCGCCAGCTGCACGGCCATGTGCCCGACACCCCCGCTGGCCCCGAAGACCATGAGCGTCTCGTCCGGCCGCAGGCCGAGCAGGTCGAGGCCGCTCAGCGCGGTCAGGGCATCCCAAGCCATCGCGCCGGCCTGTTCGGTCGGCATCCGGTCGGGCACGCGTGCCACGAACTCCGCCTCGACGACGCCGTACTCGGCGTAGAAGCCGCCACGCGACGCCGGCATCGTCGAAGCGTAGACACGCTCGCCCACCTCGAACCGGGTGACGTTGCGCCCGACCGCGGCCACCGTGCCCGCCGCGTCCCAGCCGAGGACATAGGGGAAGGTCGACGCGATGCCGAAGACACCGTCGTAGTGCCCCTCCCGCTCGACCGCGTCCCAGGACGCGGCCCCCGCGTACTCCACCCGGATGAGGACGTCGTCGTCGCCGACCTCCGGGCGCGGTATCCGGCGCGACGAGAGCTCGTCGATTCCGCCGAACCGGTCAAGGACGACCGCGTTCATCTGCGGCACCACGCGCGCGCCGCTCGCTGCGCCCTGAACTCCGCCGTCCATCGGCCCTCCTTGTTTTTACTTGAGTGACTCAAGGACATTGGACCATGATTACTTGAGTGAATCAAGCAATCTCTCTAGACTGGGAGCCATGGCGCTGCCGAACAGACCCGTGACCACCTCATCCGAGGCCGAGGCCGTCTTGTTCGACCTGGTCGACGTGTATGACCGCGCCTACGAGGCGGCCGCGGCCGAGCTGTCGCTCAGCCCGGCGCAGGCATGTGTGCTCGGGCGACTCGATGAGCTACGCGGCATGGGCGCCCTGGCCGAGGAGCTCGGCTGCGATGCCTCCAACATCACCCAGATCGTCGCGCGCCTCGAAGCGCTCGGCCTCGTGACCCGCGAACCGGATCCCCGGGACCGCCGCGCACGACTCGTCGCGCGAACCCCCCGAGGAGACGAGACCAACCACCGGTTCGCGACAGCCTTCACCTTCGCCCGCACGGCGGTCGGACGACTCTCACCCGACGAACAGGACCAGTTGACAGCGCTGCTGCGAAAAGCACTGGGCTGACACGCACCCGCAGCCCCACCCGACCGAGGCGGATCCAGCGGCTTCAGCGGACGTCCCGAGGCGGTCAAGGCTGGACGACCCGATCCGATGCCGTCACGGTCATGTCGGCGGCGGCCTTCGGGATCACGTCCACTTCCCTGACGTGACCGGCCCCGGTTTCGGGATGATCGGGCGGAGAGGTGCGTGGTCCCGGACAAGTCATGATTCTCGCAAGCGGGTTAGGGTTCGCGGCATGTCTTTCAGTGCTGCGGCTTCGGCGCGGGCGGATCTGGTGCTGGCCAACGCGCGGGTCGGTCTGGGGGGCGCGCCGCGGCAGGTGCTGATCGCCGGGGGACGGGTGGCCGAGGTGCGCGCGGAGCCGTCCGGGGTACGGGGCGCCGAGGTCGTGGATCTGCAGGGGGCCACGCTCTTACCCGGGCTGTGGGACGCGCACGTGCACAGCGTGCAGTGGGCCCAGGCCCGGCGGCGGATCGACCTGAGCGGCGCGCGTTCGGCGCGGGAGGCCGCGGCCCTGGTGGCACAGAGCCCGCGCACGCCGGAGCCGGTCATGGGGTTCGGCTTCCGCGACGCCCTGTGGCCCGACCGGCCGCACAAATCGCTGCTCCCCGCCACCCATCCCGTCGTGCTGATCAGCAACGACCTGCACATGATCTGGCTCGGTCCCGCCGCACTCGCCCTCATCGGCAGGCCGGACCATCCGAACGGCGTGCTGCGTGACGGCGAGTGCTACGACGCGCTGGCCGCGCTGCCGGCGCCTCCCACTGCGCGGCTGGACGCGTGGGTGGCCGAGGCCACCGCCGCGGCCGCGGAGCTCGGCGTGGTCGGCCTGCGGGACTTCGAGTTCGCCGACAACGTCACCGACTGGACGCGCAGGGCCGGCGAGCGGGACGTCGCCGTGCGCGTCGCCTGCTCGATCCCGCGGAACCGGCTGGAGGAGGCGATCGCCCGCGGCCTGCGCACCGGTGACCCGGTGCCCGGTTCGGACGGGCTGCTGGAGGTGGGCCCGGTGAAGATCTTCCTGGACGGTTCGCTCAACACCCGCACCGCCTACTGCGACGACCCGTACCCGGGCTCGGCGGGACACGGGCGGCTGGAGATGTCGCCGGAGGAGCTGGCCGAGACGATGGCGCTGGCCGCCCGGCACGGCCTGCACCCGGCCGTGCACGCCATCGGCGACCTCGCGGCCTCGATCGCGCTCGACGCCTTCGAGCTCGTCGGCTGCCCGGGGCGCATCGAGCACGCACAGTTGGTCCGGGCGGGTGACTTCCCCAGGTTCGCCCGGCCAGGGCTGGTCGCCTCGGTGCAGCCGGCGCACGCCCCCGACGACCGGGAGGTCGCCGACGACCAGTGGCGGGGCCGCACCTCACGGGCGTTCGCGTACGCGGGCCTGCTCGCGGCGGGCGCGAGGCTGGAGCTCGGCTCCGACGCGCCGGTCTCGCCGCTCGACCCCTGGGACGGCATCGCCTCGGCGGTGGCCAGGACCGACGACGAGCGCCCGCCGTGGCATCCCGAGCAGGCCATCCCGCTGCGGGACGCGCTCGCGGCGGCCGCCGGGGGGCGCACCGGTGTCAGGGCGGGCGACCCGGCCGACCTGATGGTCCTGGAACGGGACCCGTCCCTCCTCGGCCCGCGGGAGCTGCGCCGCCCGGCGGTGCTCGGGACGCTGCTCGGCGGCCGCTGGACGCACCGGCGGGGGATCTGAGCGGCCGAACGGCGTTGACATAACTCCATAGTTTACCTACCTTTTTAATAGGTAAATTGGAGGTGGCCGTGAGCGCGGTGACGGTGGCCGGCCGGCCGATGCCGGATCTGACGGCGGATCTGACGGCGGGGAGACCGCTCGGCGGCCTTCCCGTGCTCGTGCGGGGGATGGGGCCAGGGCTCGCCGAGGCCCTCTCGCCGCTCACCGAGGGATACGGCGGGCGGTTCACCCAGAACCGCGGCGGAGAGGTGGTCTACCTGCCGTCGGGCGCCGAACCGCTGATCTACCTGGGCTCGGGCCGCGGCGTGCCCTGCCACGCCGCGATCGCCTACCGGCCGCACTGCGCGACCGTGCCCGAGCCTCGCTTCGCCGCGCCCGGTGCGCTGCCGCGCGGGCCGGCGCACTTCCGGCGCGAGGTGTGGCCGCTGGTGGCCAAGGACCTCGCCTTCGCGTACTACCGCGAACTGCTCACCGCGCACCCTGAGCGGGCCCGGATGACCTGGGCGGAGTTCGCCCCGGCCTACGCCGCGGAGGAATGGGGGAGCAAGGCCGCCCGCGCGCTGATCAGGAACGCCGTGCCGCGCTTCGCCGACCGGCTCGATTTCGACCGGCTCGACCGCCCGCTCGGCGGGATCCGGTTCGGAGACCGTGCCGGCCTGCAGCGCTGGACGCGCGGCTACCTCGACGCCGACCTCACCCGGCGCGCCGATCCGTCCTTCGGCGCCGATCTCGCCCTCGCTCGCGCCCTGAGCCAGGCCCGCGACGCGCTGGCCGGAACGCGCCACGCGGACCCCTGGCTGGACGGCTTCACCCGTTTCGTCGCCGAGGGGCCGCCCGCCGCGCGACTGGTGGAACTGCGCGCGCTGGCCGCCGCCGGGGTCGTGATGTTCCTCGGCGCGAACCTGCAGGTGCGGCCGCATGGGCGTGAGGAGGTGTGGCGGGTGTCCGGCTCCGCCTGGCCCGGCACGGTGGAGGTCCACGCCGTCCTGGACGCGCGCGACATCGTGGACAGGCAGGAGGAGTACCGGTGAGACTCCTGTCGCCCGGTCTTGACAAGACTCTTCTATAAGAGTCGGATCCGGGGATTACAGAGTTCTTGAAGCACGCGCGCCCATCATGAGGGCGGCGTTTCCGCGTGGAGCGCCCTTGCTGACCTTGGAGGCTCCCCATGACGGAACTCGTGTACCTGTCCGACCCGCGAATCGCGGCACTCCCGGTGAAGGAGTGCGGCGAGCCGCTGGTGGACCTGCGCACCTTGAGCGACATCCGCGTCGACGGCCGCCTCGCCGACGCCGAAGGCGCGTACGCGCACGTGAGAAAGAGCGTGGCAGACCGGCTCGTGGCGGCGCAGACCCGGCTGCCGCACGACCTGCGGTTGCTGGTCGTGGAGGGCCTGCGCCCGTACGCGTTGCAGCAGGACTATTTCTCCGACTCCCAGGTCCGGCTGAGAGCCGCGAACCCGGAATGGGACGACGAGCGCACCTTCAAGGAGGCCAGCAAGTTCGTCTCGCCGCCCGACGTCGCGCCGCACGTCAGCGGGGGAGCGGTGGATCTCACTCTGTGCACCGCGCAGGGCGAGGAGCTCCCGATGGGCACCCAGGTCAACGCGACCCCACCGGAGAGCGACGAGGCGTGCTACACCGCCTTCGAGGGCATCTCCGCGCGGGCGCGCGACAACCGCGTCACCCTGGGGGACGCCCTCGCCTGGGCGGGGTTCGTCAACTACCCCACCGAGTGGTGGCACTGGTCCTACGGGGACCGCTACTGGGCCTTCCTCACCGGCACCGCCTCCGCCCGGTACGGTCCCGGCGAGGCGGCCGGCGCCTGAGCCCTCGCCGCTGAAAATTTCACCTCGCGCGCGGGGCGTCCTCGCGGAACGCGCGGTCGCCGCGCCGCCCCCGCGCGAGGGGTTGACCCCCTCCGGCGCGGGTGCGTTGATGCGACAGGGCGCATCTCGCCCCCCATGTCGCACGGCGGGGGATCCACGGCCGTGATCGCGCCGCCCGGAACCCGGCCGCACACCTTCTCACCGGCCGCCGCCGGTCGGCGGTCCCGCGCACCGGTCCCGCCGTCTCGCGTGCCACTGATCGAGAAAGGTGACCCATGCGGTTGACCAAACGCTGGGCGGCGGCGGTCGCGGTGGCGGCGGCGCTGCTCATCGCGCCGGCCTCGCCCGCCGAGGCGGCTCCCGTCCCGCCCCCCTCGCCAAGGCCCTCGCCGACCTTCCCCGACACCCGGCCGCCGTCCCAGCCGACCGGCCTCTGGGAGTGCGTGGCGGACTTCACCAACGCGGTGCCGTTCTGCTGGAAGCCCTCCACCGACAACGTCGCCGTCGTCGCCTACGACGTCTACATGCTGCAGGGCGACGCGTTCGCCCGCGTCGGCACGGTGACGGTGACCCCCGCCAACGCCGACCGGCCCTACTACGCCCAGACGAACCTGGTGGGGGGCAGGCTCTACACCTTCTACGTGGTCGCCAAGGACGCGGCGGGCAACCAGAGCGTCCCCTCCCCGCAGTACACGGCCCGCGCCCAGCAGGGACTTCCGGCGCCGAGCCCCACGCCGACCCTCTCGCCCACGCCGACGCGTTTCCCCACGCCCACTCCTTCGCCCACGCCCACTCTTTCGCCCACGCCGACGCGTTTCCCCACGCCCACTCCTTCGCCCACGCCCACTCTTTCGCCCACGCCGACGCGTTTCCCCACACCGACGCCCACGCCCACGCCTTCCCCCACCCCCACGCCCTCGCCGTCACCGGACTGCCTGGTGACCTACTCGGCGGTCGACTGGGGCACGGGCTTCTCCGCGAGCCTGCGCGTCACCAACGCGGGCGCGGTCCCGATCAGGAACTGGACCATGCGGCTCGCCTTCTCGGGGAACCAGCGGGTCACCTCGGCCTGGAACGCGACCGCGACGCAGGCGCCACCATGGGTCTCCTTCGCGAGCCCGGCCTGGCAGCCGGTGGTCGACCCTGGACGAAGTTTCTGGTTCGGGTTCAACGCCTCCTACAGCGGCGCCAACGACAGGCCGACCGGGTTCCTCCTCAACGGTGTGCCGTGCGCGGTGACGTTCGCGTGATCCAACCGCGCGCGAATTTACGCGCGCGGAAATATTAGAGGGAAACTTTCACGGGACCGCGGGTGGAGGCCGGAGGACGGTCACGCCGGAGTGATCGGAAAACGGCAGTTCAGGGATGGGACCGGCGGAGCGGAGGCGGGCGGGCGGCCGCCTCCGCTCCGGTGAGGCCGCGCGAAGCGTTGACTAGGGGTACCCCGGACCGGATTCTGGGTGGGCGCTCACCGGCCGCCGTCCACCCGTGGACGGCGCAGGGCGAAGCGTTCTCAAGGTCCATGGACGGGATAGCACGCAGCACAAGCGGAAAGGCAGGCGGCCGACGCCTGCGCCCTGAACTCCCGTTCTCGTGGGCGGGCGGACCCCGGCGCGCGTGCGCGCGTGACGCGGGGCCGTTCGAGGCAGCCGACGAGAACCGCTCCCCACCCCGGCCGCTCCGGCCGCGTTCCCGCATGGCCTTCTACGCCCATGCCCGGCGCGGCGCGCGGCGGTCACAGAGACCAAGAGGTGACTCATGAAAGTCGACAGGTTCGCAGGACCGGTTCTCTCGCTGTTCCGCGCCGTGACGGGTTTGCTGTTCATGTGCCACGGGCTCGCGTCGGTGTTCGGCGTCCTCGGCGGCAACCGCGGCTCTGGCCACGCCATCCCGTTCGGAACCTGGCCCGGTTGGTGGGCCGCGATAATCCAGCTGGTCTTCGGGGCGCTCGTCCTCGTGGGACTCTTCACCCGCGTCAGCGCCCTGCTCTCGTCGGGCTCCATGGCGTACGCGTATTTCATGGTGCACCAGCCGCAGGCCCTGCTCCCCTTGAACAACGGCGGCGAGGCCGCGGCGATGTTCTGCTGGGCCTTCCTGCTCATCGCGATGCTCGGGCCGGGCGTGTGGGCGCTGGACACGGTGATCCAACGCCACCGCAGCGCCGAGCCGGGCGCCTACGCGGCCACGCGGGGATTCGTCCGAGGGGTCGCCGCGGCGGTCCAGCCCCGGACGAGGTGACGGTACAGGCGACGGACGCACCCGCCGGCGGCACGCGATCGCGTGCCGCCGGCGGGCCGGGCCGGCTGTGGGCCGTCCACGGCGGGTGCGGCGTCGATCAGCGGGTGGAGGCGTCCTCCAGCCGCGCGGAGGCGCCGCGGGCGGCGGCCGACGGCGGTGACCCGCGCAGGGCCTCGCGGTGGAGACGGTACTCGTCGTCGTCGATCTCGCCGTCGGCGAACTTCCGGAACAGCGCGTCCTCCTCGTAGGAGAGGGCTCCTGGGAGCATGTCGCTTGACGGGTCGTGCAGCACGACCTTGACGCCGGCGATGATCGTCGCACAGAAGAGGACGACGCCGAGGCCGGTGAGCAGCAGCTCGGAGTTGCTCAGGGCGAAACCGTAAAGGTACATCTGCATGGTCTTCTCTTCTCTCGGCACGCGCCTGCCGGCGCGGAGGGCCGTGCTTCGAACCGGTCGGCAGGGGCGCACGGCCCGTGGGGATGGAACTCCGGCCGCGGGCGCCGCGGCGATCGTCCATCGCTCCGACGCGGAGCGGTCGAGGAAGGCCGTGGAGCTGAGGTCCCTGGCAGGAGGGGCATGCGACCCATCATGCTTCACCATCGCTTGACCTGCCAGGATGCGCTCTACCCGGGAGAATTTAAGCTAGGAGTAGCACACCCCCCCTAAAGCCCCGTCTGCGTCGTAACCTGACCAAATGGGCTGTGCTCGTCCCCTCGGAGACCTCCGGACTCCACCGGCGCGCCGAACCAGCGCGACAGCGCGGCGCGCAGTTCCTGCCGCTCCCGCTCATCCGGACGGGCGCTCTGGGTGGCCCACGCCACGTAGCAGTCCGGGCGCAGCAACAGCGCTGTGACGGGCGCGCCCGGATCGCGGGGGTCCGCGTCCGGCGCGGTGGGGCCGGACGCGGTCGCGTCATCGCCGGTGGCCTGCGGGGACGGGGCGGCAGGGCGCGCGGCGACGGCGTCCACCCGGTCGTGCCAGCCGGACGATTCCCGCCCCGGCGAGCCGTCCTCGGTGAGGTCCAGCAGCAGCGGCCGGGCGCCCGCGGTCAGCTCCGCGAGCCTGACCGGGCCGCTCCCGGTGTCCAGCGTCAGGTCCGGAGCCCATCGGCCGGTCAGCGGATGCGCCGCCCCGGCCTCGCCGCCTCCCATGTCGTAGCGGATGTCCGCTCCCGCCATCGTGTCCGCGATGTGCCGGGCGTTGCGCGGGTCGCGGAGCAACTCGCCGAACAGCTCGCGCAGCGCCGTGACATCGCTCCCCGGGGCGATCAGCGCGGACTGCGCCTGGGTGTGCATGGCCACCCGCTCGGCCGCCGGCCGCCGTTCGGCCTCGTAGCTGTCCAGCAGCTCCGGCGGGGCCCAGCCGTGGATCTCGGCGGCCAGCTTCCATCCCAGGTTGACCGTGTCCTGCAGGCCGAGGTTCAGGCCGGGACCGCCGATCGCGCTGTGCACGTGGGCGGCGTCGCCCGCCAGCAGGACCCGGCGGTCGCGGAACCTGGCGGCCAGACGCGTGTTGCCGCCGGTCAGCCGCCGCAGCAGGTGCGGCCCCTCACCCTCCGGCGGCCCGAACGGCACCTCGGCCCCAAGGACGCGCCGGGCGCTTTCCCGCACCTCCGGCAGGGCGAGGGCCGGCAGGGCCGCGGCCTCGCCCGGCTCCTGCTCCAGCTCCATGGTGCTGATCAGCGGCCCCGTGAGGAACGGGGCGAACACGAACAGGCCGCGTTCGGTGCGATGGTGCAGGAAGGGCGGGACGATCCCGTAGCCGGGAATGTCCAGCCCCCCGGTCACCGGGTCGATGATCTCGGCCGGCACGCTCACGTGCGCTGTGCGCGAGATCAGGCCGTCCCGGCTCACCCCCGGGAACTCGATGCCCGACAGCTTGCGGGTCACGCTGCGCCCGCCGTCCGCCCCGACCAGATAGCGGGCGGTCAGGCGGTAGACGCCGTCCGGCCCGGCGACCTCGGCGGTGACCCCGTCACCGTCCTGCGACAGCGTGGTCAGCTCGTGCCCCCGGCGGATCTCGACGCCGAGCTCGACGGCGCGCTCCTCCAGCATCTGCTCGACGCGGCGCTGCGGCACCTGGAGTATGTACAGCGGATTGTCGCGGTCGGGCAGCTTGGTCAGGTCCAGCGGCAGCGCGCCGAAAACGAAGGACGGCTGCGGCCGCAGCGGGCGCGGGCCGCCCAGCCGCTCGTACAGTCCCCGGCGGTCGAGCATCCGCACGACCTGGCCGACCAGGCCGTTGGCCCGGTTCTCCAGAGTGCGGGCCGCGAGCCGTTCCAGCACCAGCGGCCGCACGCCGGCCAGGCTCAGCTCGCAGGCCAGCATGAGCCCGTTGGGCCCGGCTCCGGCGATGACGACGTCGGCGGACACGGCCGCGGATCCGGTTTCGGACATGGTGGTTCTCCTCGCGTTCGGATGGCATGGCGAAATGGGCCGGCGGCACCGGCCTTTCGATGGGCGTGCGGGCAGCGGTCGCGGGCCAGGGTCGGCGCCGGCGACAGTGGTCGAAGGGCTGGGGACGGCCGGCGCGGGCCGGTCCACCGCCCGCCGTGGGCGGGGCCACTTCCGGCGGGCCGGGGCGGACGGCGGCGTGAGGCCGGTGCGCCGGTCGGATCAGAGGGCGGCGGTGCGGGGGTGAGGGCGGGTGGAGTCCTTCGGATCAGGCAGACCGGATCAGGCCACCGGGTCAGGCAGGCCGGATCAGGCCACGGGATCAGGCAGGCCGGATCAGGACGGTGGAGTCCTCGGATCGGGCAGGCCCGCCGAGAGCCTCCCCAGGGCGTCGTGCAGCAGCGGCATCAGCGGGGCCGAGCCGCCGGTGCGCACCCAGTGGTCCATGACCACGGCGAGCGCGGCCCCGACCGCCGCCGCCACCAGGCGCGGGTAGAGATCTCGGGCGACGTCGGTGCCGGTGCGCTCGGCGACCGCGGCCGCCAGCTCGGTCTCGGCGGCCGCGCCGGCCCTGAGGTACTCGCCCTGCAGCGCCGGTTCGGCGAGCATGACGCGAAGCCCGGCGGCCCACTGGTCGCGGGACACGTCCGGCGGGCCGGCGGCGTCATTGGGCGCGGTGTCCTCCCGCATGTCGAAGCGGGCCGTCACCGCGTTGACGACGGCCTCCCACAGTGGCTCGGACGCCGGCCGGGCGCGGAGCTCCTCCGCGATCAGCCGGGCGCGGTCGAGGTGCCGTGAGGCGATCGCCTCGGCCTTGCTGGAGAAGTAGTTGTTGAACGTGCGCGGGGAGACCCCGACCGCGGCGGCGATGTCCTCCACCCGCACGTCATCCCACCCGCGCTCGACGGTGAGCCGTATGGCCGCCCAGCTCAGGGCGATGCGGGTCTGCTGCTTCTTGCGCTCTCGCAGCCCCGTGCGCCCGTCCTGTCCGATGTCCACGCCCTCACCCTAGCAATTAATGCGCATTCAGAAAAGATGCGGGGCGCGCAATTTTTGGGGAGGCGTGGCGGGCGATCGCGGCAGAGGTCGGGGGAAGGCGAGGCCCCCTGCCGGAGGGCGGGCGGCGGGGGCCGGGTTGAGTTATTAGGTTAGGCAAAGCTAAGTTAAATCCAAGGAGATCTGGAGGAGGCAGCCCATGTCCGTCGGCACCGAGGAGACCGCTGGTCCCGAGACCGCGGAAGTGCCCGCGTACCGGGTCTTCCGCGTGCGGGTGACCCGCGTGGCCAGGCTCGGCCCGAGCTTCACGCGCGTCACCTTCACCGGCGACGACCTGTCCCTCTTCGCCGATCACGGGCTCGACCAGCGGATCAACCTCGTCTTCCCGCTTCCGGAACGCGGCTACCCGCACTTCCGGGAGGGCGACGACTGGTACCGGCGGTGGCGGACGCTGCCACCGGAAGACCGCAACCCCATCCGCACCTACACCGCCGGCGCCGTGCGCCACGGCGCCGGCGAACTCGACATCGACTTCGTGCTGCACGGCGCCACCGGCCCTGCCTCCCGATGGGCGCTGGCGGCCCGTCCCGGCGACCCGCTGGTGGTCGTCGGCCCGGACGTGCGCCACCGCGGCCCGGCCGGCGGTCGCGAATGGGCTCCGCCGCGGGACGCGACGCGCCTGCTGCTCGCGGGCGACGAGACCGCCGTCCCCGCCATCGCCGCCATCGCCGAGTCCCTGCCCGCTCACGTGTACGCCGAGATCATCCTCGAGGTGCCCGACCCCGCCGACACCCGGGTCCTGCTCGTCCCGCCCGGCGTCCGGGTCACCTGGCTGGCACGCGACGGCGCCGGCGACCACGGCGAGCGGCTGTTCGCCGCCGTCCGCGAAGCCGCGGCCCGCCTGGCGCCGGCCGGCAGGCAGGCCGCCGGGCCGCCCCCCGCCGTCGCGGGCCCGGCCGGCGGTCCGCGGGGCGCGTCCACGACGGCCCAGGAAAGGGCGGGGGAGCCGGAGGACGACGACCTCTGGGAGATCCCCGACCCCGGGGCCGCCGCTCAGGGCGGCTTCTACGCCTGGCTGGCCGGCGAGGCCGGCGTGGTCAAGCGGCTGCGCCGCCACCTGGTCGGAGAACTGGGCGTCGACCGCCGGACCGTCGCCTTCATGGGGTACTGGCGCCTCGGCCGCCCCGGCGGCGACTGAGACCACCGGCCCGCGCGCCGTCCCCCGGGCGGGGTTCTCCCTGTGCCGGCGGAGCTGAGAAGAACCTTACGAAGACTTGCGAGGAGAGGATCGTTCATGCGGGTCGTCATGTTCGGCTACCAGACGTGGGGCCATCGCACGCTGCAAGCCCTGCTGGACGCGGGCCATGAGGTGGCGCTGGCCGTCACCCACCCCAAGAGCGAGCACGCGTACGAGAAGATCTGGGACGACTCGGTCGCGGAACTCGCCGCCAAGCACGACGTCCCGGTGCTCCTGCGCAACCGCCCCGACGACCAGGACCTGCTCCTGGCGCTCCGCGACGCGGCGCCGGACATCATCGTCGCCAACAACTGGCGCACCTGGCTGCCGCCGGAGATCTTCGACCTCCCCCCGCACGGCACGCTGAACGTCCACGACTCGCTGCTGCCGTCGTACGCGGGCTTCTCGCCGCTGATCTGGGCTCTCATCAACGGCGAGAAAGAGGTCGGCGTCACCGCCCACCGCATGAACGCCGAACTCGACGCGGGCGACATCGTGCTGCAACGTGCCGTTCCGGTGGGACCGCGCGACACCGCCACCGACCTGTTCCACAAGACGGTCGACCTGATCGGGCCCATCGTGCGCGACTCCCTCGACCTCATCGCCGCGGGCCGGGCGACGTGGGTGCCCCAGGACCGCAGCAAGGCCAGCTTCTTCCACAAGCGGTCCATCGAGGACGGCCGCATCGACTGGAACTGGCCGGCCGAGGACCTGGAGCGGCTGGTGCGCGCGCAGTCGGACCCCTATCCCAACGCGTTCACCTACCACCGCGGCGAGCGCATCCGCATCGTGTCGGCGGCCGTGTCGCAGGCGCGGTACGGCGGCACTCCGGGGCGCGTCTTCATCCGCGAGGGGGACGGGGTGGTCATCGTCAGCGGCGCCGACGCGCGCGGCGGACGCCGCCCCGGGCTGGTCCTGCACCGGCTGCGCACCGACGACGGCGCCGAGCACGCGGCCACCGACTACTTCCGCGCCATGGGCGGCTACCTCACCGCCCGGCCCTGAACGCGGCGCGCTAGTGAGCCGCCTTCGCGCGCGCGGTGTCGTGGTGGCGGCTCATCGGAATGATCAACGGGGTGCCGCTGACCGGGTCCGTCGTGACCTGGCAGCGCAGGTCGAAGATGTCCTGCACCGTCTCGGCCGTGATGACGTCGGCGGGCGCGCCCTCGGCGACGATGCGGCCCGACTTCATGGCGATGACGTGGTCGGCGTACCGGCACGCCTGGTTGAGGTCGTGCAGGACCATCACGATCGTGCGGTTCTCGCGCCGGTTGAGGTCGGTGATCAGGTCGAGGACGTCGATCTGGTGCGCCAGGTCGAGGAAGGTCGTCGGCTCGTCGAGCAGGAGCACCGGGGTCTCCTGCGCGACGGCCATGGCGATCCAGGCCCGCTGGCGCTGTCCGCCGGACAGCTCGTCGACCGCGCGGCCGGCGAGGTCGGCCATGCCGGTGGCGGCCAGCGCGCCGTGGACGGCCTGCTCGTCGGCCGCCGACCACTGCCGCCACCAGGTCTGGTGCGGCGAGCGGCCGCGCGTGACCAGGTCGATGACGGTCAGCCCCTCCGGTGCGACCGGTGACTGCGGCAGGATGCCGAGGCGCCGGGCCAGTTCCCTGGTCGGGATCGAATGCAGCGCGCGGCCGTCGAGCCGGACGGCGCCCTGGCGCGGCGTCAGCAGCCGCGCCAGCGCTCGCAGCAGCGTCGACTTGCCGCAGGCGTTGGCGCCCACGATGGCGGTGACGCGGCCCGGCGGGACGACCAGGTCGAGGTCCGCCACGACCAGCCGGTCGTCGTACGCCAGGTGCAGGCCGCTCGCCCGCAGGTCCGGGTGGATGGTCGACATGCGTTCAGCCTCCTGAGCCCGCGCGGTCGGCGCGGATGAGCAGCCAGAGCAGGATCGGCGCGCCCAGCACGCCGGTGACGATTCCGACCGGCAGTTCCGTGCCGGAGATCAGCTCGCGCGCGGCGAGGTCGGAGGAGAGCACGACCAGGGCCCCGGCCAGCCCCGAGGCCACCGGCGGCGGCCAGGAGGTGCCGGCGAGCCGCTGCGCGATCTGCGGCGCGGCGAGCGCCACGAAGGCGACCGGCCCGGCCGCCGCGGTGCCGAAGGCGACCAGCCCGACCCCCGTGAGCAGCAGCGTGAACCGGACCTGCTGCACGGGGGTGCCGAGGCCGGCGGCGACGTCGTCGCCGAGCTGGAGCGTGCGGGTCAGGCGGCCCAGCGTCAGCGCGAGCGGCACCAGCACCGCCATGGCGAGGGCGAGCGGCGCCACCTGGTCCCAGTCGCGGCCGTTGAGGTTGCCGACCAGCCAGCCGAGCGCGGCCTGCGCCTGGAACCGGCCGCCCTTGGCGACCAGGTAGTCGGTGGCGCTGGTGCACATCCACGACACTCCGATGCCGACCAGGATGATCCGGTAGCCGGTGGCGCCGCGGCTCCACGCCAGGAGGTAGACGAGCAGGCCGGTGCCCAGCGCGCCGAGCAGCCCGAGCGTCTGCGGGCCGAGGCCGCCGTCCCATCCGAGCACGATGCTCGCGACGACGGCGGTGCCGGCCCCCTGGGTGAGCCCGATCATGTCCGGACTGGCCAGCGGGTTGCGGGTCATGGTCTGGAAGATCGAGCCCGAGACGCCGAAGGCGACGCCGGCCAGCAGCCCGACCAGGGCGCGCGGCAGCCGCAGTTCGCGGACGACCAGCAGCGTCCCGGGGTCGCCGTGCCCGGCGAGCGCCTGGACGACCGAGGTGAGGCCGATCGGGTAGTCGCCGATCGAGACGCCCCAGCAGAAGACGAGGAAGGTGACGGCGGCGAGCGCCGCGCACACGGCGACCAGGCGAGGGCGCAGCACCCCGGAGACGGGCGGCACGGCCGACCGGAACGTGCGGCGGGAGGTGCCGGGCAGCGCGGCGGCCGGGGGGACGGGGGAGGGGGAGGCCATGCTCACACTTCCGCGAGTCGCCGCCGGCGGACCAGGGCGATGAAGAACGGGCCGCCGATGAAGGCGATGAGGACGCCGGCCTGGATCTCGGAGGGTCGCGCGGCGACCCGCCCGATGATGTCCGCGGCCAGCACCAGGCAGGGCGCGAGCACCGCCGACAGGGGCAGCAGCAGGCGGTGGTCGGGGCCGAACCCGGCGTGCTGCGCGAGGATCCGGGCGGCGTGCGGCACCACGAGCCCGACGAAGACCACAGGGCCGATGACCGCCACCGCCGCGCCGGTGAGCAGCGTGACGGCGATCGCGCCCTGGAGCCGGACCATACCGAGCCGCCGGCCGAGCGAGGCGGCCACGTCGTCGCCGAGGGCCAGGCTGTTGAGCGCGGGAGCGCAGGCCAGCGCCAGCACCGTGCCGACGGCGATGAACGGCAGGACCCGGAGGACCGTGTCGCCGTCCTGGTCGGCGAGCGAGCCGGCCGACCAGAAACGGTAGCGGTTCAGCGCCTCAGGGTCGGTCAGGACGACGGCGTTGGTGAGCGAGAACAGCAGCGCGCTCACGGCGACCCCGGAGAGCGCGAGTTTGACCGGTGTCAGGCCCGAGCGTCCCTGCCTGCCGAGCAGGTACACGACGACGCTCGCGGCGAGCGCGCCCGCGAACGCGAACCAGATGTATCCGTACAGCGTCCCCAGGCCGAGCACCGCGACCGACACCACGATCGCGAAGGCGGCGCCGGCGCTGATGCCGAGCAGGCCGGGGTCGGCGAGCGGGTTCCGCGTCAGCGCCTGCATGAGCGCGCCGGACAGCCCGAGGGCCGCGCCCGCGGCCAGGCCCAGCGCGGTGCGGGGGACGCGCACCGACCAGACGACGTTGTCGACGAGCTGGTCGGGCGGATGTCCGAGCAGCGCCTGGACGACCTGGTCGAGGGGGAGGGCGCGGGCGCCCAGCGTGATCGACAGCAGGCACAGCGCGACGAGGACGGCGCCGAGCAGCGCCACGAGGATGACGGGACGGAGTCCCGCGCCGCGCGTCACCGAACTGTTCCCACGTTTTGAGTCCCTTCCCAGCTTAGGTAAGGCACGCCTTAACTGTAGCCCCCAGAGTTGGGCGGCTCCCTCTGGCGCCGATCTACTTACTTAGGTAATCCTTACCTTAGTATGACTCGCGATCAGGGTCACTTTGGCCTGTTTCGTCCAGCTTGGGAGGCTCGGTCACCTGTGTCGGCTACTGGAGAAGTGATGGCGTACTGGCACCGGCGGCTCGCCCCGCTTCCGCAGGAGACGGTCCTCCCGATCGACTTCCCGCACCCCCTGGCCCCCGCCGCCGGCCGCGAGACGCGCAGCCGCACGCTGGCCGCCGGCCTCGCCACCGCCTCGCCCGCTGACCTCCGCGACGCCTCGCCCGCTGACCTCCGCGAAGACGCCGCGCCCGAGGATCGCCTGCTCGCCGCGTACGTCGCGCTGCTGCACCGCTACAGCGGCTCCGACGACGTGTGCGTGGGCCACGACGGGCTGCCGCTCCGCGTCGAGCTGGACGGCGGCACCACCTTCGGCGAGTTGGTGCGGCGCGTGGCCGGCGCCCGCGAGGAGGCCCGCGCGCACCGCGTCCCGCTCTCCGGCCTCGTGGCGGACCTCAAGCCCGAGCCCACGCGCGGCGGCGGCCTGTTCTTCAACGCCGCCATGGCGACCGGCGGCGTCCACGAGACCCACGCCGCCGCGGGACCGCTGGACCTGTCGCTGGAAGTCGTGCCCCAGGTGACCGCGGGAGCGGTGGCCGCCGCGGCGTGCGAGGCGCGGCTCACCTACCGTCCCGACCTGTTCGAAGCCGCGACCGCCGACCGGATCCTCGGCCACTACGAGACGCTGCTGGCCGACGGGCTGACCCGGCCGGACACCCCCGTCGCCGAGCTGGAACCGATGACCGCCGGGGAGCGGCGCCGCGTCCTGGTCGAGTGGAACGACACCGCCCACGAGGTCCCGCCGCTCACCTGGCCCGAGATGTTCGCCGAGCAGGTCCGCCGCCGCCCGGACGCCGTCGCCCTGGTCTTCGAGGACGTCACCCTCACCTACGCCGAACTGGACGAGCGCGCGAACCGGCTCGCCCACGCGCTGATCGCGCGCGGGGCCGGGCCCGAGCGTGTCGTCGGGCTCGCCCTGCCCCGGTCGGCCGAGCTCATCGTCGCCGAGGTGGCCGTCCTGAAGGCCGGAGCCGCCTACCTGCCGCTGGACACCGACTACCCGGCGGACCGCATCGCGTACATGCTGGCCGACGCCGCGCCCGCCTGCCTGGTCACCACCGCGGGCACCGTGGCCGAGATCCCCCCGTGCGACGGCGTCGAGACGCTGGTCCTCGACGCGCCGGAGACCGCGCGCGAGCTGGCGGCCCGCCCGGGCCACGACCCCTCCGAGGCCGACCGCGGACGGCTGTCGGTGCTCAACGCGGCGTACGTCATCTACACCTCCGGCTCCACAGGACGTCCGAAGGGCGTGGTGCTGTCGCACGCCGGCGTGGCCAAGCTCGTCGCCACCCAGAGCGAGAGGTTCGGCGTCGGGCCGGACAGTCGTGTCCTGCAGTTCGCCTCGCCGAGCTTCGACGTGGCCTTCTGGGACCTGTGCCTCGGCCTGCTCTCGGGTGGCCGCCTCGTCGTCGTGCCGTCCGAGCTGCGGGTGCCCGGTGCGCCGCTCGCCGACTACGCCTGCGCCAACGGCGTCACGTTCATGATCCTGCCCCCGGCCCTGCTCGCCGCCATGCCGGACGACGTCCTGCTGCCCCCCGCCGCCACCCTGCTGGCCGGCACCGAGCGCGTCTCGCCCGAGCTGGTCGGCCGCTACGCGCGCGGCCGGATGATGTTCAACGCCTACGGCCCGACCGAGGCGACCACCAACTCCACCCTCGGCCTGTGCGACCCCGACACCCCCGCAGGCGCCATCGTGCCCATCGGCGGCCCGGACCCCGGCACCCGGGCCTACGTGCTCGACGCCCGCCTCCGGCCGGTCCCCGCCGGGGTCGCCGGCGAGCTGTACCTCGGCGGGGCCGGCCTGGCCCGCGGCTACCTCGGACGTCCGGACCTGACCGCCGAGCGGTTCGTCGCCGACCCCTTCGGCGCGCCGGGAGAGCGGCTGTACCGCACGGGCGACCTCGTGCGGTGGAAGGCCGACGGGCGGCTTGAGTTCCTCGGCCGCGCCGACTCGCAGGTGAAGATCCGCGGCTACCGCATCGAACCCGGAGAGGTCGAGTCGGTGCTGCGCGGGCACCCGGCCGTGGACCAGGTCGCGGTCGTGGTCCGCGAGGACCGGCCCGGAGACCGGCGGCTGGCCGCCTACGTCGTGCCCTCCCTCACCGCCGGGCCGGGCCGCGACGACACCGAGCGGGTCGAGGAATGGAAGGACCTCCACGAGCTCCTCTACGCGGCCGCCGGCTCCGAGGGCGTTTCCGAGAGCGCCCGCTCCGAGGGCGTCGGGGAGAACTTCGCCGGCTGGAACAGCATGTACGACGGCCGGCCCATCCCGGTCGCCGAGATGCGGGAATGGCGTGACGCCACGATCGCCCGCATCAGGGAACTGCGGCCCCGCCGGGTGATGGAGATCGGCGTCGGCAGCGGGCTGATCCTCTCCCGCATCGCCCCCGGCTGCGAGGTCTACTGGGGCACGGACGTCTCGGAAGAGGCGGTGCGGTCACTGCGCGCCCAGGTCGCCACCGAACCGAGGCTCGCCGGCCGGGTCGAGCTGCGCGCCCAGCCCGCGCACGACGTCACCGGGCTTCCGGAGGGGTTCTTCGACACCGTGGTCGTCAACTCCGTCGCCCAGTACTTCCCGAGCGCGGAGTACCTGGCGGACGTGCTGCGCAAGGCCGGGACCCTCCTGGCGCCGGGCGGCAGCGTCTACCTCGGCGACGTGCGCAACCTGCGGCTTCTGCGCTGCCTGCGGGCCGCGGTCGAGACCCGGCGCGGCGCCGGCCAGGAGGACAAGCAGGCCCTGCGCGCGGCCGTCGAACGCTCGGTGAGCTGGGAGGGCGAGCTGCTGCTCGACCCCGGCTTCTTCGCGGCCCTCGCGGACTTCACCGCCGACATCCGCGTCAAGCGCGGCGGCAGCCACAACGAACTCACCCGCTACCGCTACGACGTGGTCCTGCGCAAGCGGGAGGCCCGGCCGGCCCGAGCCGGAGCCGGGACGGATTCTTCCCCCATCTCTCCGCGTGGCCGGAGAAGCGGCCCGGCCGGGGGCGAACCCGGCGCGGAGATCGGGCGGGCCGCGCGCGGCACGGAGGAGTCCGGCGGTATCGCGCCCGGTGTGGAGGAGTCCGGATGGGCCGGCCTTCGTGAGGGGGAGATCGGGCGGGCCGCGCCGGACGCGGACGGGTCCGGCGGGACCCGGCTCGGTGTGGAGGGGTCCGGATGGACGGCGCTTCGTGAGGGGGGGATCGGGCGGGCGGAGCCGGATGCGGACGGGTCCGGCGGGACCCGGCTCGGCGTGGAGGGGTCCGGATGGACCGACCTTCGCGAAGAAGAGATCGGGTGGGCCGAGCTCGGCGGGATGGACGGGCTGGAGGCGCGCCTGGCGGCGGGCCCGGCCCGGCTCCGGGTCGGCGCGGTGCCGAACGCGCGGCTGGCCGAGGACCTCGCCGCGCTGTCGGCCATCGAGGACGGCAGCCGTCCCGCCCCGCAGGTGGACGCCGCCGACCCCGAGATCCTGCACGCGCTCGGCGCCCGCCACGGCTACCGGGTGGCCGTGACCTGGAACGGCCACGCGGACGACGGCGGCCTCGACGTGGTCTTCGCCGCCGGGGACGCGCCTCTCGGCGACCTCTACCGCCCGGCCGCGGCCTTCCCGCACGCCAACCGCCCCGCGCCGTTCCGCGACGTCACCGCCCTGATGAAGACCCTGCGCTCGCACGCGGCCGAATGGCTCCCCGAGTACATGATCCCCTCCGCGTTCGTCCCCCTGGACCGGCTTCCGGTCACCCCGAGCGGGAAGATCGACGGCTCCGCGCTTCCCGCGCCCGAACACACCGCGCCCGGCTCGGGCCGCGCCCCGCGCGACGCCCGCGAGGTACTGCTGTGCGCGCTGTACGCCGAGGTGCTGGGCCACCGGTCGGTCTCCGTCGACGAGGACTTCTTCGCGGCCGGCGGCGACAGCATCGTCGCCATCCGGCTGCTCGTCCGCGCACGCGAAGCGGGGCTGCGGCTCACCTCCCGCGACGTCTTCCGCCACCGCACGGTCGCGGCGCTCGCACGGGTCGCGGTGGACCGCGCGGACGGCGTGACCACCGGACGCGCGGGCACGGACGCGGGCGCCTTCACAGGCACGGATACCGGCACCGGCGACAGCGACGGCGACGGCGACGGCCGGTCCGCCCGTGATGGCGGATCCGCCCGTCATGGCGGGACCGTCCGTGATCGCGGGACCGTCCGTGATGGCGGATCCGCCCGTCATGGCGGGACCGCCGGTGATGGCGGCACCGTCCGTGGCGGCGCAGGTGCCCCCGGAACGGCGCGGGGCGCGGCGGACGCGCCGCTCCTGCTGCTCGCGGACGACGAGCTCGCCGAGGTGCAGGGCGACCACCCGGTCTCCGTCGGGGAACTGCTGCCGCTCAGCCCGCTCCAGGAGGGTTTCTTCTTCCACTCGCTGGTGGACGGTGCGGACGGCGACGCCTACGTGGTCCAGCAGGTCGTGGAGCTGGCCGGTCGGGTCGACGGCGAAGCCCTGCGCCGGGCGGCCCAGGGGCTGCTCGACCGGCACGCCCCGCTGCGCGCCTGTTTCCGCCGCCGCCCGGACGGACGGCCTGTGCAGATCATCGCCGACCGGCTGGACCTGCCCTGGCGCGAGGTGGACCTGACCGCGCGGGACGCCGGGGAGCGGCGGCCGCTCGCGGACGCCGTCGCGGCCGAGGAGCGCGAGGGCGGCTTCGACCTGGCCAGCCCGCCCCTGCTGCGGTGCGCGCTGGTCAGGCTCGAGCACGACCGGAGCGTCCTGGTGCTGACCTTCCACCACATCGTGGCGGACGGCTGGTCGCTGCCGGTCCTCCACCGCGAACTCATGACCCTGTACACCGTCCCCGACGCCGCCGAGACGGTCGTTTCCGCGGCTACCGGCGCAGCCGTCCCCGAGGCCGCCGGGGCAGCCGTTTCCGAGGCCGCCAGGGCGGTCGTGCCCGAGGCCGACCGGGCAGCCGTTTCCGACGCCGCCGAGGCGGTCGTTTCCGGGGCTGCTGGGGGAGCCGTTCCTGGGGCTTTCGGGGCGGTCGTCCCGGAGGCTGCCTGGGGCGCCGTTTCCGCGGCCGCTCCTGTCGTCGTCCCCAATGAGGCCGCGTCGATGCGGCCGGCCGCGGAGACCGTGGTGGCCGCGTTGCCGCCGGTGGCTCCGTACCGGGCGTACCTGCGCCGCCTGGCCTCGGCGGACCGGGACGCCGCCCGCGCGGCCTGGCGGACCGCGCTCGCGGGACTCGACGAGCCGACCCGCCTGGTCGCCGCCCCGGCGGGCGACGCGCGGCTCAATCCCGGACAGGTGCGCGTCGAGCTGCCCGAGAACGTCACGGCGCGGCTCGCGGCACGGGCGAGAGAGCACGGAGTGACCCTCGGCGCGGTCGTCCAGAGCGCGTGGGGTCTCCTCCTCGGACGCCTGACCGGCAGCCAGGACGTCGTCTTCGGCACCACGGTCTCCGGCCGGGACGCCGAGGTCGACGGCATCGAGTCCATGGTCGGCCTGTTCATCAACACCCTGCCGACCCGCTTCCGGTGGCGGCCCGCCGACACCCTCGCCGAGCTGGCCGGGCGACTCCAGGCCGAGCAGGCCCGGCTCCTGGACCACCAGCACCTCGGCCTCGCGGAACTGCAGCGCGTCGCCGGGCTCGCCGGCCGAGGCGAACTGTTCGACACCCTCGTCGTCTTCGAGAACTACCCCTCGGAGATCGGCCCGGCCGACCCCTCAGGAACGCTGAGGATCACCGGCCACGAGTTCCACGACGCCGTCCACTACCCGCTCGCCCTGATCGTCAAGCCCGGACGGCGGCTCGACCTGCGGCTGAAGTACCACGCCCAGCGCCTGGACGGCGAGGCCGTACGGCGGATCGCGGACCGGCTCACCCGCACCCTGCGAGCCATCGCCGACGACCCCGGGCAGAACGCCGCCCGCGTCGACCTGCTGTCGGACGGCGAGGCGGCGCGGGCCCGGCTCGCGGGCGAGGAACGGGAGGTCGCCGAGACGACACTGGCCGCCGCCTTCGAGGCCCAGGTGGCGCGCACACCGGAGGCCACGGCCGTGGTCTACGACGGCGAGACCCTCACCTACGAGGAACTGGACGCGCGCGCCGAGACTCTCGCCCGCCGCCTGCGCGCTCGGGGCGCCGGTCCCGGGAGCGTCGTCGCGGTCGCCGTCCCGCGCTCGGCGGAGCTGATGGTGGCCCTGCTCGGCGTGCTGAAGTCGGGCGCGGCCTATCTGCCGCTGGACACCGACTACCCGGCCGACCGCATCGCGTACATGCTGGCCGACGCGGGGACGGGCACGGTGGTGACGACCGCCGCCGCCTCCCGGCTGCTCCCGGAGGCGCGAGCCGTCGACCACCTCCTCATCGACCTCCGAACCACCCCGCCCGAGCCGGGTCCGGCCGTGTCGCACCCGGCCGTGCCGGGTCTGGACGAGTCGGGCCTGGCCGTGCCGCACCTGGCCGAGCCGGGTCTCCGGCTCGGGAGCGCCGGGCCGGACGATCCGGCGTACCTGATCTACACGTCGGGGTCGACCGGTCGCCCCAAGGGCGTCGTCGTGACCCACCGGGCGATCGTCAACCGGCTGGCCTGGATGCAGGGCGAGTACGGGCTGCGCGCCGACGACCGCGTGCTGCAGAAGACGCCGTCCAGCTTCGACGTGAGCGTCTGGGAGTTCTTCTGGGCGCTGTGCGAGGGCGCCGCCGTGGTGCTCGCCAGGCCCGACGGGCACCGTGACCCCGCCTACCTGTCCGCCCTCATCGGCGAGCAGCGCGTCACCACGATGCACTTCGTGCCGTCGATGCTCGAGGCCTTCCTGAGCGCCGGCGAGGTCACCGCCGACCCGTCATGGGCGGCCGGCCTGCGGCGGGTGTTCAGCAGCGGCGAGGCGTTGCCCGCCGCGGCCGCCGCGCGCTGGCACGCGCTCACCGGCGTGCCGCTGCACAACCTGTACGGCCCGACCGAGGCGGCCGTCGACGTGACCTGCCACCGCTGGGACGGATCGGCGGGCACCACCGTGCCCATCGGGCGTCCGGTGTGGAACACCGGGCTGCGGGTGCTGGACTCCTGCCTGCGCGCGGTGCCGGCCGGCGTGCCCGGCGAGCTGTACCTGACCGGCGTCCAGCTGGCCCGGGGGTACCACGCCCGGCCCGGCCTGACCGCCGAGAGGTTCGTGGCCGACCCGTACGGCCCGGCCGGCGGCCGCATGTACCGGACCGGAGACCTGGTGCGCCGCCGCGAGGACGGCGTCGTCGAGTACCTCGGCCGTACCGACCGGCAGGTCAAGCTCCGGGGCAACCGCATCGAGCTCGGCGAGGTCGAGGCCGCCCTGACCGCCCTGCCCGCCGTGGCCCAGGCGGCCGTGACCGTCCACGGCTCCACACTGACCGCCTACGTCGTCCCCGCGAACCCCACCGGGGCGGCCGGGGACGGTGCCGGGGCAGGCGGCGAGGAGCATGGGTCCGGCACGGCCGGGAGTGGCGCGCGGGCCGGCGGGGCGGCAGACGGGTTCGGCGCGGCCGGGGACGGTGCCGTTCGGGCCGGTGGTGAAAAGCGCGGGTTCGGCGCGGCGAGGGATGGCGTCGGCGCGGCGGGGGGCAGGGTGGGCGGGCTCGACACGGGCGCGCTCGGCGCCGCCCTGGCCGGGACGCTGCCCGCGTCCATGGTGCCCGGCGCGTACGTCGAGCTGGACGCCCTGCCGCTGACGCCCAGCGGCAAGCTCGACCGCGACGCCCTGCCCGCCCCGCAGGCGGTGCGCGCCACGGCGCGGGCCCCGCGCGACGAGCGCGAGCGCGTCCTGACAGAGATCTTCGCGGCCGTGCTGAAGCTCGGCGAGGCCGGCGTCGACGACGACTTCTTCATGGTCGGCGGCGACAGCATCAGCTCGATCGGCGTCTCCAGCCGCGCCCGCCGGGCGGGTCTCGACCTGAGCCCCCGTGACATCTTCGAGCACCGCACCCCCGCCGCCCTGGCCGCGATCCTCGCCAGCGCCGCCGACGCCGCCGCGGGCGCCGGTACCGCCGCGGGCGCCGGTACCGCCGCGGGCGCCGCGGACTCCGGTACCGCCGGCGACCCCGGCACGTCCGCTGCCGCCGACGGCCGGACCGCCGGTGCCGACGGCCGGATCGCCGCCGCCGACCGTCGCAGCGTCGGTGCCGGCTCCGGCGGGCCGGGCGCCGGGTTCGAGCTCACCGACGGCGAGCACGAGCGGGTGCGGCGGCTCGGCGGCGGTTCCGTGACGGACGTCTGGCCGCTGTCGCCGCTTCAGGAAGGCCTGTTCTTCCACTCGACCTACGACGACGGCTCGACCTACGACGATGGCGCCCTCGACGTCTACACCGTGCACGAGTCCTTCGACTTCGCCGCCCGCCTGGACGCCGACCGCCTGCGCCACGCGACCAGGGTGCTGCTGGCCCGCAACCCCGGCCTGCGCGCCGGGTTCACCAGCGACGGGCTGCGCCGCCCGGTGCAGTTCATCGTCGGCGACCCCGGGATACCGCTGGAGGAGGCCGACCTGTCGGGCCTTCCCGCCGCCGAGCAGGACGCGCGGCTGCGCGAGCTGATGGACGCCGAGCGCGCCCGCAGGTTCGACCTGGCCAGGCCGCCGCTCTTCCGGATGCTGCTGATCCGGCTCGGCGAGGCCCGGGGCGACCGGCTGGTCATCGGCCGGCACCTGCTGCTGTGGGACGGCTGGTCGGCCTGGCTGTTCCTCGGCCGGCTCTTCGCGCTCTACGAGACCGGCGGCGACGAGCGCGGGCTGCCGCGCCCCGGCTCCTACCGCGACTATCTGACCTGGCTGGAGGAACAGGACCCCGGGACCGCCGCCCGCGCCTGGCGCGCCGCGCTCGCCGGCCTGGACGAGCCCACCCTGCTCGCGGCCTCCGCGGGCCGGGACACGCGGCCGGTCATCCCCGAGAGCCTGGAGACCCTCCTGCCCGAGAGCCTGGGCCACCGGATGCGCGACGCCGCCCGCAGCCGGGGTCTGACGCTCAACACGCTGCTCACCACCGCCTGGGGTCTGACGCTGGCCGCCGTGACCGGCCGCACCGACGTCGTCTTCGGCACGACGGTCGCCGGCCGTCCGAGCGAGGTGCCCGACGTCGAGAACATCATCGGCATGTTCCTCAACACCGTCCCCGCCCGCATCGCGTTCGACCCGGCCGAGCCCGTGCCGGACCTGCTGCGGCGCGTCCAGCGCGAGCGCCTGGCCCTCATGCCGTACGAGTATCTGGGCCTGGGCGTCCTGCAGGCCGAGACCGGCCACCGGCAGCTGTTCGACACGCTCTTCGTGCTGCGCGACGGCGACACCGAGGAACGACTCGCCGAGCTCGCCGACCGGCACGGCGCCACCGCCGTCGCCAACGTGGACGCCACCCACTATCCCGTCAACCTCGTCGTGACGCCGGGGAAGCGCATCCGCGTCACCCTCGCGCACCGGCCCGACGTCATCGGCCGCCCGCGGGCCCAGGCGCTGCTCGACCGCTTCGCCCTGCTGCTGGAGCGGCTGGTGGACGGCCTGGACGCGCCCGCCGGGCGCCTCGGCCACTCGCTGCCCGCCGAACGCGCCGAGCTCGCGCGGGAACGGGCCGCCGGGCGCGTCACCGTCCCGAAGGAGACCATCGCCGACCTGCTCGCCGCCCAGGCCGCCCGCACCCCCGGGGCCACGGCCCTGGTCTTCGGCGGCCGGAGCGTCACCTACGCCGACCTCGACGCCCGCGTCAACCGCTTGGCGCGGCTGCTGCTCGCGCGCGGCGCGGCCCCTGAGAAGATCATCGCGCTGGCCCTGCCCCGGTCCATCGACATGGTGGCCGCGCTGTTCGCCGTGCTGCGGACGGGCGCGGCCTACCTGCCGCTGGAGCTGGACCACCCGGACGAGCGGCTCACGATGACGCTGGACGACGCCCGCCCCACCCTGCTGCTGACCACCGGCGCCGTCGCGCGGCGGCTGGAGGCGGGCGTCCCGGACGTCCCCCGCGTGCGGCTCGACGACCCCGCGGTCGCCGGGGAGCTGGCGGGGCTCTCGGGCGACCCGGTCACCGAAGCCGACCGCCCCCGCTTCAGCCTGGAGCACCCCGCGTACGTCATCTACACCTCCGGCTCCACCGGCCGTCCCAAGGGCGTCGTCACCCCTTACCGCGGGCTGACGAACATGCAGCTCAACCACCAGAAGGAGATCTTCGCCCCGGCCGTCGCCTCGGCGGGCGGCCGCCGGCTGCGCATCGCGCACACGGTGTCGTTCGCCTTCGACATGTCGTGGGAGGAACTGCTCTGGCTGGTCGAGGGGCACGAGGTGCACGTCTGCGACGAGGAGCTGAGGCGCGACGCCGAAGCCCTGGTCGCGTACTGCGAGACCCACCGCGTGGACGTCGTCAACGTCACCCCGACCTACGCGCACCTGCTGATCGAGGAAGGGCTCCTCGACGGGCACCGCCCGCCGCTGGTGCTGCTCGGAGGGGAGGCGGTGTCCGAGACGGTGTGGAGCCGGCTCCGCGACACCGAGGGCACCTACGGCTACAACCTCTACGGGCCCACCGAGTACACGATCAACACCCTCGGCGGCGGCACCGGCGACAGCCCCACCCCCACCGTCGGACGTCCCATCCGCGGCACCCGCGCCCACATCCTGGACGCCTGGCTGCGCCCGGCTCCGCCCGGCGTCCCCGGCGAGTTGTACATCGCGGGCGTCGGCCTGGCCCGCGGCTACCTCGACCGGCCCGGGCTGACCGCCGAACGGTTCGTCGCCGACCCCTACGGCGAGCCGGGGGAGCGCATGTACCGCACGGGCGACCTGGTGCGGCGCCGCGCCGACGGGAACATCGACTTCCTCGGCCGCACCGACGACCAGGTCAAGATCCGCGGCTACCGGGTCGAGCTGGGAGAGATCGAGACCGCCCTCGTCCAGCACCCGGAGGTCGCCCAGGCTGCCGTGATCGCCGCCGAGGACCCCTCCACCCCCGGCGCCCGGCGCCTCGTCGGGTACGTCGTGCCCGCCGAGCCCACCGGCGAGCAGCGGGCGTCCGCCGAACGGGACTGGATCGGCGAATGGCGGGAGGTCTACTCCGACGAGTACGAGCGCATCGGCACCGCCGTCCTCGCCGAGGACTTCGCGGGCTGGGACAGCAGCTACGACGGCAAGCCCATCCCGCTGGAGCACATGCGCGAGTGGCGCGAGCAGACCGTCGCCCGCATCCGCGAGCTGCGCCCGCGCCGCGTCCTTGAGATCGGCGTCGGCTCGGGGCTGCTGCTGTCACGCCTGGCGCCCGAGGCGGAGGCGTACTGGGCGACGGACTTCGCCGCACCCGTGATCCGCAAGCTCGGCGAGGACCTGCGCCACGACCCCGGGCTCGCGGCCAAGGTCGAGCTGCGCTGCCAGGCCGCGCACGACACCGGCGGCCTGCCCGCCGGCTACTTCGACACGATCGTCATCAACTCCGTCATCCAGTACCTTCCGGACGTCGACCACCTGACGAGGGTCATCCGTGGCGCCATGGGACTGCTGGCGCCGGGCGGCGCCCTGTTCGTCGGCGACGTGCGCAACCTCCGGCTCGCCCGCGCCTTCCACACCGGCGTCCAGCTGGCCCGCACGGGCGGCGACACCGGGCCGGACGGACGGCACGCCGTCGAGCGCGTCCAGGCGGCCGTCGAGCGCGGGATCGCGCTGGAGAAGGAACTGCTCGTCGACCCCGACTACTTCGCCACCCTCGGCTTCGGCGTCGACCTGCGCACCAAGCGCGGGCGCCACCACAACGAGCTGACCCGCTACCGCTACGACGCCGTCCTGTACAAAGGCGAGCCCGACGTCCGCCTCGGCGACGAACCGGTGCTGCGCTGGACGGACGCGCTCACCGTCCAGAAGGACGGCGACCCGCGGACCGGCGGCCCCGCCGGCGCGACCCCGGCGAACGCGGCGGACCAGTCCGCCGCCGGCACGACCCTGGCGGGGCGGGCCGGCGAGCTCGCCGCCGGCGAGGCCCCGGCGAGCTCGGCCGACCTGTTCGCCGCCGGTGTGGATTCGGCGGGGTGGGCGGGCGAGCTGGTCCGCCGCCTGCGGGAGTCGCGGACGGGACGGCTGCGGGTGGCCGGGGTCCCCGACGCCCGCGCCGGCAGCGAGCGCGGCGCCGCGCCGGCCGGGGGCGTCGAGCCCGAGGACCTGCACGCCCTCGGGGAGCGTGAGGGCTACCGCGTCCTCACCACCTGGTCGCGCGAGCCGGGCGCCTACGACGCCGTCTTCGTGCGGGACGGGTTCCGGTTCACCTCGGGCCTCTACCTGCCGGGCGGCGGCACGGCCCCGTACGCGAGCACCCCGGCCTCGGCGGCCGGCGCGAGCGGCCTTCCGCGCCGCCTCCGCGAGGACCTCCGGCGGCGGCTGCCCGACTACATGGTGCCGTCCGCGTTCGTCACCCTCGACCGGCTGCCCATGAACGACAACGGCAAGCTCGACGTGCGCGCGCTGCCCGAGGCCGAGCCTGCGGTGCCGGCCGCCGGCGGGCGGGGGCCCGCCACACCGGAGGAGGAGGTGCTCTGCCGCCTGTTCGCCGAGGTGCTGGGCCTGCCCGCGGTGGGCGCCGAGGACGACTTCTTCGAGCTCGGCGGCCATTCGCTGCTCGCCACCCGGCTCATCAGCCGGGCCCGCACCGAGCTGGGCGCCGAACTGGCCATCCGCGACCTGTTCGAGGCGCCGGCGCCCGCCCTGCTGGCCGGGCGCGCGGGCTCCGGCCGCCCGGCCCGCCCGGTCGTGGAGCCGGTGGCGGACCGGCCCCGGCGCGTCCCGGTGTCGCCGGCGCAGCGGCGGCTGTGGCTGGCCGAACGGCTCAGCGGCGGCGACGCCTACCACTTCCCGCTGGTCTTCCGCCTGCGCGGCGCGCTGGACACCGGCGCGCTCCACCTGGCGCTACGCGACGTGGTCGCCCGGCACGAGGCCCTGCGCACCGTCTTCCCCGAGGACGGCAGCCCGCCGCCCGCCCTCGCGACCGGCCGGTCCGGCCCGCACCAGGTGCCCTCGCCTGCGGAGGAGGCCGGGCCGTACCAGCGGGTCCTTGGCATCGACGAGATCGGGCCGTTCTTCGGCGTCGAGGACTGCCCGCAGGACCGGCTGGAGGACAGGATCGCGGCCGCGATGGCCAGGCCCTTCGACCTCGCGGCCGAGATCCCGCTGCGCGCCGAGGTGCTCCGGGCAGGGCCGGAGGACCACGTGGTGACGATCGTCCTGCACCACATCGCCACCGACGAGTGGTCCGACCGGCCGTTCCTCGCCGACCTGGACACCGCCTACCGGGCCCGCCGCGACGGCCGGGCGCCCGAATGGGCGCCGCTGCCGGTGCAGTACGCCGACTACACGCTCTGGCAGCGGCGGCTGCTCGGCGAGCCGGCCGGCCCGGACGCCGAGGGCTCCCGTCAGCTCGCCTTCTGGGCCGCGACGCTGGCCGGGCTGCCGGAGGAGATCGCGCTGCCGCTCGACCGGCCCCGCCCGGCCCGGCCGACCGGCCGCGGCGGCCAGGTGCGCGCGGAGCTGCCCACGGCCACCACCCGCGCCCTGCGCGACCTGTGCGCCGAGACGGGCACCAGCATGTTCATGCTGCTCCAGGCCGCTGTCGCCACCCTGCTGCACCGGATGGGCGCGGGCACCGACATCCCGCTCGGCGCGCCGATCGCCGGGCGCACGGACAGCGCCCTGGACGACCTCGTCGGCTTCTTCGTCAACACCCTGGTGCTGCGCGCCGACCTGTCGGGCGACCCGACGTTCACCGAGGTGCTGGCCCGGGTCAGGGACGCCGACCTGGCCGCGTTCGAGCACCAGGACCTGCCGTTCGAGCAGGTGGTCGAGGCGCTCAACCCGCCGCGGGTGCCGGGACGCAACCCGCTGTTCCAGGTGATGCTCGGCTACCACTACCGCCCCGGCGGCGACCCGCGGGTGCTGGACCTGCCCACCGAGTGGTGGCCGGCCCGCATCAGGACCGCCAAGTTCGACCTGGACTTCACCTTCGTCGACCACGCCGGCGAGGACCGCGTCACCCTGCTGCTGGAGTACGCCGAGGACCTCGCCGAACCGGAGACGGCCCAGGCGATGGCCGGCCGCGCCGTCGCGCTGCTGGGCCTGCTGGCCGCCGACCCGCACCAGCCGGTCGGCCGGCTGTCCGTGCTGACCGACGAGGAGCGCCGCGCGTCGCTGGGCGCATGGAACGACACCGCGCGGCCGGTGGAACGGCGCACGGTCCCCGAGCTGTTCGCCGACGCCGCCCGCGCCCACCCCGGCCGGGTCGCCCTGGTCGCCGGCGGCCGCCGGCTGACCTTCGGCGAGCTCGCCGCCGAGGCCGGCCGCGTCACCGGGCTGCTGCTGCGGCACGGGGTGACGGCGGGGAGCGTGGTGGGGCTGGCACTGCCCAGGGCCGAGATGGTGCCCGCCATCCTCGGCGTGCTCCGGGCCGGCGCCGCGTACCTGCCGATCGACCCCGGCTACCCGGCCGAGCGCCTCGCGTACATGCTCGACGACGCCGCCCCGGCCCGCGTGCTCACCACCGCGGCCATCGCCTCCGGCCTGCCCGCCGGCCGGGCGGGCGTCCTGCTCCTCGACGACCTCCGCACCGCCGCCGGGCCGGACGGCCGCTCCGGCGGCGCCGCGCCGGAGCCTGGAGCCGCGCCGGAGCCCGGAGCCGCGCCGCAGCCTGGCGCGGTCGCGTACGTGATCTACACCTCCGGCTCCACCGGCCGGCCCAAGGGCGTGCTCGGCACCCACCGCGGCCTGAGCAACCTGTTCGGCTCGCACCGCGCCGACCTCATCGAGCCGGCCGCCCGCGCCGCCGGACGCGAGACGCTGCGCGCGGTGCACGCCGCGTCGTTCGGCTTCGACGGCTCCTGGGAGCCGATGCTGTGGCTGCTGGCCGGGCACGAGCTGCACGTCGTCGGCGAGGACACCATGACAGACCCGGCCGCGCTGCTCGCCTACCTCGCCGACCGGCGCATCGACTTCGTCGACCTCACCCCCACCTACCTGGAGGAACTGGTCCACCACGGCTTCCTGGACCCCGGCCGCCACCGCCCGGGGGTCATCGCCGTGGGCGGCGAGGCGACGCCCCCGCCGCTGTGGGACCGGTTGCGCGCGCTGCCGGGAACGGTGGTGCACGACCTGTACGGCCCGACCGAGTGCGCCGTCGACGCCTACGGATGGCACGGCCCGAGCCCGGAGCGCCCGCGGCCCTGGGCGGCGCCGCTGGCCAACATCCGCGCCCACGTCCTGGACGACACGCTGCGGCCGGTCCCCGCCGGGGTGCCGGGCGAGCTGTACCTGGCGGGCGAGGGCCTGGCCCTCGGCTACCTCGGCCGTCCCGGGCTGACCGCCGAGCGGTTCGTCGCCGACCCGTCCGGCGCGCCGGGCGGCCGCATGTACCGCACCGGCGACCTGGTGCGGCGCCGCGCCGACGGCACCCTGACGTTCCTCGGCCGCGCCGACGACCAGGTGAAGCTGCGCGGCTTCCGCATCGAGCTCGGCGAGATCGAGGCGGTGCTCCGCGCCCACCCCGGCGTGGCGCAGGCCGCCGTGACGGTCCGCGAGGACACCCCTGGCGCGCGGCGGCTCGTCGCCTACGCGGTCCCCTCGCCCGGCCGGGACGTCGACCCCGCCGCGCTGCGGGCGCACGCCGCCGCCGCGCTTCCCGATCACATGGTCCCGGCCGCGTTCGTCGAGCTGCCCGCCCTGCCGAGGTCGAGCAGCGGCAAGCTGGACCGCCGCGCGCTGCCCGTCCCGGGCGCGGCGGCCGGCACCGCCGGGCGGCGTCCCCGCGACGCCCGCGAGGAGATCCTGTCCGAGCTGTTCGCCGCCGTGCTCGGCGTCGGACGGGTGGGCGTCGACGACGACTTCTTCGCGCTCGGCGGCCACTCGCTGCTGGCGATGCGGCTGGTCAGCCGCATCCGCACAGTGCTCGGAGCCGAAGTCGGCCTTCGCGCCGTCTTCGAGGCCCCGACCGTCGCCCGCCTCGCGGGGCGGCTGCGCGAGGCGCCGGGAGGCCGGCCCCCGCTCGTCCCCGCACCCCGCACCGGGCCGCTGCCGCTGTCGTACGCCCAGCGGCGGCTGTGGGTGCTGCACCGGCTGGAGGGCCCGGGCGCCACCTACAACATCCCGATGGCCTGGCGGCTGTCGGGCGACCTGGACCGCGACGCCCTCCGCGACGCCGTACGGGACCTGATGATCCGGCACGAGAGCCTGCGCACGGTGTTCCCCGAGGTGGACGGGCACCCCCGCCAGCACGTCCTGGACCCCGGCGAGATCCCCGCCGTCACCTTCTTCGAGCGGGTGGCGCGGGACGCGCTTCCCGGGCGGCTGGCCGAGGCCGCCGGGCACGGCTTCGACCTCGACCGGGAGCCGCCGCTGCGCGCCCGGGTGTTCGAGGTGGCGCCGGAGGAGCATGTGCTCCTCCTGGTGCTCCACCACATCGCCGGCGACGAGTGGTCGGACCGGCCCCTGTGGCGCGACCTGTCCACGGCCTACCGGGCCCGCCGCGAGGGAGCGGCGCCGCAGTGGGCCCCGCTGCCCGTCCAGTACGCCGACTACACCCTCTGGCAGCGCGAGCTGCTCGGGGACGCCGCCGGCCCCGGCAGCCTGGAGGCGCGCCAGTTCGGCTTCTGGCGTCGCGCGCTGGCCGGACTGCCGGAGGAGCTGGCGCTCCCCGCGGACCGGCCGCGCCCCGTGGAGAGCGGCCACCTCGGCGGGGCGGTCGGCCTGTCGCTCCCCCCGGAGCTGGAGCGCGGCCTGCGCGGGCTCGCCCGCGACCACGGCGTCAGCATGTTCATGGTGGCGCAGGCGGCGGTCGCCGCGCTGCTGCACCGGCTGGGCGCGGGGGAGGACATCCCCCTCGGCGCGCCGATCTCCGGCCGGGACGACGAGCGCCTTGAGGACCTGGTCGGGTTCTTCGTCAACTCCCTCGTGCTGCGCACCGACCTGTCCGGCGCGCCGACCTTCGGCGAGCTGCTGAGGCGGGTGCGCGAGACCGACCTGGCCGCCTACGAGCACCAGGACCTGCCGTTCGAGCGGCTGGTCGAGGCGGTCAACCCCGCCCGCTCGCTGGCCAGGCACCCGCTGTTCCAGGTGATGGTCGTCTACCTGGCCGACCAGGGCGCCGCCCCCGGCCTGGCGGGGCTCGACGCCCGGCCCGAACCGCTCGGCCAGGAGACCGCGAAGTTCGACCTGAGCTTCGACTTCGTCGAGCAGGGCGACGGCGAGGGCATCCAGGGCTGGATCGAGTACAGCGCCGACCTGTTCGACCGCGACACGGTCGAAGGGCTCGCGCGGCGGCTCGTGCGGCTGCTTGAGCAGGTCGCCGCCGACCCGGGCCGGCAGGTGCGGCACCTGGAGATCATGGACGAGAGGGAGCGCCGGCTCGTCACCGAGGAGTGGAACGCCACCGCGCGGGCCGTGGAGTCCGCCACCCTGCCCGAGCTGTTCCGCGCCCAGGCGGCCCGCACGCCCGGCGCGCTCGCCCTGGTCTGCGGCGACGAGCGCCTGACCTACGCCGAGCTGGACGCCCGCGTCGAGCGCACGGCGCGGACGCTGGCCGCCATGGGAGCCGGACCCGAGCGCACCGTGGCGGTCGCGCTGCCGCGCTCCGCCGATCTGGTCGTCGCCCTGCTGGCGGTGCACCGGGCGGGCGCGGCGTACCTGCCGCTGGACGCGGACTACCCGCGCGAGCGCGTCGAGTACATGATCGAGGACGCCCGCCCGGTGTGCGTGCTGCGGGACGGGCTGCCCGACGGTCCGCAGGGAGAGCTGCCCGCCTCCTACGACCCCCGGCACCCGGCGTACGTCATCTACACCTCCGGGTCCACCGGCCGGCCGAAGGGCGTGGTGGTGCCGCACGAGGGCATCGTCAACCGCCTGCTGTGGATGCAGGACGAGTACGGCCTCACCGCCGCCGACCGTGTGCTGCAGAAGACGCCCTCCAGCTTCGACGTGTCGGTGTGGGAGTTCTTCTGGCCGCTGATCACCGGGGCCGCGCTGGTGGTGGCCCGGCCCGACGGCCACCGGGATCCGGCGTACCTGGCCCGGCTCATCCAGGACGAGGGCGTCACCGCCGTGCACTTCGTGCCGTCGATGCTGCGGGCGTTCCTCGCCGACCCGGGCGCCGCGCGGTGCTCGGGACTGCGCCGGGTGCTGTGCAGCGGCGAGGCGCTGCCCGCCGACCTCGCTGCGCGCTGCCACGCCGTGCTGCCCGCCGAGCTGCACAACCTGTACGGGCCCACCGAGGCGTCCGTCGACGTGACGGCCACCCGGGTCCGTCCCGGCGCCGGGCCGGTGCCGATCGGCCGGCCGGTGTGGAACACGCGGGCGTACGTCCTTTCCGCCGCGCTGCGCCCGGTGCCGCCGGGGGTGCCGGGCGAGCTGTACCTGGCGGGCGTCCAGCTCGCCCGCGGGTATCTCGGCCGTCCCGGCCTGACCGCCGAGCGCTTCGTCCCCGACCCGCACGGGCCGTCCGGCACGCGCATGTACCGGACGGGCGACCTGGCGCGCTGGAGTCGTGAGGGGGAGCTCGAGTTCCTCGGCAGGGCCGACGACCAGGTCAAGATCCGGGGCTTCCGCGTCGAGCCGGGCGAGATCGAGGCGGTCCTGACCCGCCACGAGGGGGTCGAGGACGCCGCGGTGGTCGCGCGGGACCAGCGCCTCATCGCCTACCTCACCCCGGCCCCCGGCCGGGCGGCGCCGGCGGCCGGCGCGCTGCGCGACCACGCCGCGGCCGCGTTGCCCGAGCACATGGTCCCGGCGGGGTTCGTCGTGCTCGACGCGCTGCCGCTCACCCCGAACGGCAAGCTCGACCGCAGAGCCCTGCCCGCGTTCGACTTCGCGGCCGAGACGACCGGCACCCTGCCGCGCACCCCGCGCGAGGAACTGCTGTGCGAGCTGTTCGCCGGCGTGCTCGGCCTGCCGCGCGTCGGAGCCGAGGACGACTTCTTCACCCTCGGCGGCGACAGCATCGTCGCCATGCAGCTGGTCGGCCGGGCGCGGTCGGCCGGGCTGGTGATCAGCCCACGGGACGTCTTCCGGCACAAGACCGTGGCGGCGCTGGCCGCCGTCGCGGGTGTGCCGGACGCCGCCGCCGCGCCGTCCGCCGCGCTCGTCACCCTCACCGAGGACGAGCGCGCCGAGCTGCCGGCCACGGGCGTCGCCGATGTCCTGCCGCTCACGCCGCTCCAGGCGGGCCTGCTGTTCCACGCGTCGTTCGACTCCGGCGACGACGGGCCGGACGTCTACACGGTGCAGATCTCCTACGAGATCGACGGCCCGGTGGACGCCGCCCGGCTGCGCGAGGCCGGGCAGGCGCTGCTGGACCGGCACGACAACCTGCGCGCCGGCTTCCGGTACCTGTCCTCCGGCCGCCCGGTGGCCGTCGTGCCGCGCGCGGTCGCCCTGCCCTGGCGCGACGTGGACCTCTCGGAGTTCGACGAGCCCGCCCGGGAGGCCCGCTGGACCCGGCACCTCGCTCAGGAGCGGCGCCGGTTCACCCCGGCCGAGCCGCCGCTGCTGCGGATGATGCTCGTCCGCCTCGCCCCCGGCCGCCACCGGCTGGTCCTGTCCCACCAGCACCTCCTGCTGGACGGCTGGTCGATCCCCCGGCTCGTGCGCGAACTCGCGGACCTGTACGCGCACGGCGCGGACGGGGCGGTCCCGCCCGCCGCGCCGTACCGGGACCACCTCGCGTGGCTGGCCCGCCAGGACGCGGCCGTCTCCGCCGGAGCCTGGGAACGGGCGCTGGACGGCCTGGACGAGCCGGCCCGCCTGGCGCCCGCCGACCCGAACCGGACCCCGATCGTGCCCGAGACGCACACCACGCACGTCACCCGTGAGGTGACCGAGGCCCTGTCGGCTCTCGCCCGGTCACGCGGCCTGACGGTCAACACGCTGGTCCAGGGCGCCTGGGGCATCCTGCTGTCCCGGCTCACCGGCCGCGGCGACGTGGTCTTCGGCGCGACCGTCTCCGGGCGGCCCCCGGAGCTGGACGGAGTCGAGTCGATGATCGGCCTGTTCATCAACACGATCCCCGTGCGCGTCAGGGTCCGCGACGGCGAGAGCCTGGCGGCGTTCCTCGGCCGCCTCCAGGACGAGCAGTCCCGGCTCATCGCCCACCAGCACGTCGGCCTGGCCGACATCCAGCGACGGGCCGGTCTGGGCGAGCTGTTCGACACGCTCGTGGTCTTCGAGTCCTACCCCGACGCGGAGGAGCCCGCGCCCGGGGCCGCCGGCGGCCTGCGCGCCGCCGTGCTCGACCACCAGGACTCGACGCACTACCCGTTCACCTGGGCGGTCGAGCCGGGCGACCGCCTCGTCCTGACCGCCGAGTACCGGCCCGACCTGTTCGACCGCGCGACGGCCGAGCGGATGGCGGCCTCCATGGTGCGGATCTTCGAGGCGATGGCCGCCGACGCCGACCGGCTCGTCGGCCGCGTCGACATCCTCACCCCCGCCGACCGCCACACCATCCTGCGGACGTGGAACGGCATCCCCGGCGCCCTCGCGACCACCTCGGCAGAGCCGGAAGCCCAGGCCCAAGCGGCCGCTCCAGAGCCGTCCGGGTCCGCCGGGGTCGTCCCGTCCGGGTCCGCCGGGTTGGCCGGGGTCGTCCCGTCCGGGTCCGTGCCGTCCGTGCCGTTCGGGTTGGCCGGGGTCGTGCCGTCCGTGCCGTCCGGGTTGGCCGGGTCCGTGCCGTCCGTGCCGTCCGTGCCGTCCGTGCCGTCCGTGCCGTCCGTGCCGTCCGTGCCGTCCGTGCCGTCCGTGCCGTCCGTGCCGTCCGTGCCGTCCGTGCCGTCCGTGCCGTCCGTGCCGTCCGGGTTGGCCGGGGGCGTGCCGTCCGATTCCGGCGGGTTCGTGCCGTCCGAGGGCGCCGTTCACGGGCTCTTCGCGGTCGCCGGCTCGGGTTCCCGCGCCCCCGCCTCCGTCTCGGGGCTGTTCGAGGCGCAGGCGGCCGCCGCCCCGGAGGCCGTGGCCGTGGTCGCCGGGCAGGTCCGCTGGACCTTCCGGGAGCTCAACGAGCGCGCCAACCGGCTCGCGCGGCTGCTCGCCGAGCACGGCGCGGGGCCGGAGCGGATCGTCGCCCTCGCGCTGCCGCGCTCGGCGGACTACATGCTCGCCGTCCTCGCCGTGCTGAAGTCCGGTGCGGCCTACCTGCCCGTGGACGCCGACCTGCCCGCCGAGCGGGTGCTCGGCATGCTCGACGACGCCAGGCCCGTCCTCGTCCTGACCAGCGAGGAGCTCTCGGCCGTCCTGCCGGACGGCGGCGTCCCGCATCTGCGGCTCGACACGCCAGGCACCGCCCGCCGCCTCGCCGCGCAACGCGCCGACGACCTCGCAACCACCCCCGACCCGCGCCACCCGGCGTACGTGATCTACACCTCCGGCTCCACCGGCCGGCCCAAGGGCGTGGTGGTCTGCCACGGCAGCGTCGTCAACCTCTTCCACAGCCACCGCCGGACGCTGCACGAGCCGGCCAGGCTCGCCACCGGCCGCCGGCACCTGCGCGTCGGCCACGCCTGGTCGTTCTCCTTCGACGCCTCCTGGCAGCCGCAGCTGTGGCTGCTCGACGGGCACGCGCTGTACATCCTTTCCGACGAGACGCGCCGTGACCCCGAGCTGACGGCCGCGGCCGTCCGGGAGCACGGCCTGGACTTCATCGAGGTCACCCCGTCGTTCTTCGCGCAGATGGCCGCCACCGGCCTGGTCGAGGACGGGGAGTGCCCCCTCGCCGTCGTCGGCGTCGGCGGCGAGGCGGTGCCGGACGCGCTCTGGGCCGACCTGGCCGGCCTGCGGTCCACCGAGGCGTTCAACCTCTACGGCCCCACCGAGGCCACCGTCGACGCCCTGGTCGCGCGCGTCAGGGACAGCGGGTCCCCGCTGGTCGGCCGCCCGGTCGCCGGCACCCGCGCCTACGTGCTCGACGCCGCGCTGCGGCCCGTCCCGCCCGGCGTCACCGGTGAGCTGTACCTCGCGGGAGCGGGCCTGGCCCGGGGGTACCTCGGCCGCCCGGGCCTGTCGGCCGAGCGTTTCGTCGCCGACCCGTTCGGCGCGCTGTTCGACCAGCCCGGCGCGCGCATGTACCGCACCGGCGACCTGGCGCGCTGGACCGCCGACGGCCGCCTCGACTACGGAGGGCGAGCCGACGACCAGGTGAAGATCCGCGGCTTCCGCGTCGAGCCGGCCGAGATCGAGGCCGTGCTGGACCGGCACGAGTCCGTCGCCCAGGTCGTGGTCGTCGCCCGCGAGGACCGCCCCCGGGTCAGGCAGCTGGTCGCCTATGTGGTCGAGGCCGAGGGCGCCGAGCCCGCCGGCCCGGCCGCGCTGCGCGCCCATGCCGCAGCCCTTCTGCCGGAGTACATGGTGCCGGCGGCGGTGGTCGTCCTTCCCGAGCTGCCGCTGCTGTCCAACGGCAAGCTCGACCGCAAGGCGCTCCCGGCGCCGGACTTCACCACGCGCGCCGGCCGCGAGCCTTCCGGCGAGGTGGAGCGCACCCTCGCGGCGGTCGCCGCCGAGGTGCTCGGGCTGCCCGGCGTCGGCGCCGACGACGACTTCTTCACTCTCGGCGGCGACAGCATCGTCGCGATGCAGCTGGTCAGCCGGGCCCGCGCGGCGGGGCTGCGGATCACCCCGCGCCAGGTCTTCCAGCACCGCACGGTCGCCGCGCTGGCCACCGTCGCCGTCGCGTCCGGCCCGGACACCGGCGGCCGCGCGCACGACGACGGCACCGGCACGGTTCCGCTGACGCCGATCATGCACGCCATGCGGGAGCGCGGCGGCCCGATCGGGGGCTACCACCAGGCGGCGCTGCTGCAGACCCCGCCGGACCTGGACGAGCCCGCGCTCGCGGCCGTGCTCCAGGCCGTCGTGGACCGGCACGACATGCTCAGGGCCCGCCTCGTGCGGACCCGGCCCGCGGCCGGCGACCCGAGAGCGCACTCCGGCACCGCCGGCCCGGAAGCGCGCCCGCCTGTCCCCGGTACCGGCGACGCGGGAGCGGCCGCGCGGTCATCCGCCTCCGGCACCGGCGACGCGAGAGTGTGGTCGTCGGCCTCCGGCACCGGGGACGCGAGAGTGTGGTCGTCCGTCTCCGGTACGGGCGACGCGGGAGTGTGGTCGTCGGCCTCCGGCACCGGGGACGCGGACGGGGCCGAGCGGTGGTCCTTGGACGTCCCCGCCCCCGGCACGACCGGAGTGGCGTCCTGGCTCGTCCGGGTCGACACGGCGGGCGCGGACGAGGCGGCGCTCCGCGCGGCCATCGCCGAGCACGCCCACGCGGCCCGCTCCCGCCTCGACCCGGACGCGGGCGCCATGGTCCAGGCCGTCTGGTTCGACTCCGGCCGGGGCGTCCCCGGACGGCTGCTGCTGCTCGTCCACCACCTGGTGGTGGACGGGGTGTCCTGGCGGATCCTGCTGCCCGACCTGGCCGCCGCCTGGCGGGACGTCGCCGACGGCCGCCCGGTGGCGCTGCCACCGGTCGACATGTCGTTCCGCCGCTGGTCGCACCTGCTGGGCGAGCGCGCCACAGACCCCGCCCGCGAGGACGAGCTGCCCCTGTGGACCTCGACTCTCTCCGGCGGCGACACGATCCCGGTGGCCGCGCCGCTCGACCCGGCGCGTGACGTGGTCGCCACGACGCGATACCTGTCACTCGCCCTGCCGGCCGAGTGGACGGCCCCGCTGCTCAGCCGGGTGCCCGCCGCCTTCGGGGCGACCGTCAACGACGTGCTGCTGACCGCCCTGGCGCTGGCCGTCGCCGACCGGCACCGCCGGACGGACGGGCGCGGCTCCGGCACCGCGGTCCTGGTGGACCTGGAAGGCCACGGCCGCGAGGAGGAACTGGCCGGCGACGCCGACCTGTCGCGCACGGTCGGCTGGTTCACCAGCGTCGTCCCGGTCCGCCTGGACCCCGGCCACGTGGACCTGGACGACGCGCTCGCCGGCGGACCGGCGCTGGACGAGGCGCTGGGCCGGATCCGGGCGCACCTGTCCTCGCTCCCCGCGGCGGGCGTCGGGCACGGCCTGCTGCGGCACCTGAACCCGGTGACCGGGCCGGAGCTGGCCCGCCTCGGCGAGCCGGCGATCGAGTTCAACTACATGGGCCGTTTCGGCCGGCCCGAGGCGGCCGACTGGTCCTACGCGCCGGAGGACGACGCGGCCGACCTCGACGCCGACCCCGGCATGCCGATGTCGCACGCGCTCACCGTCAACGCCCTGACCGAGGACCACCCCGGCGGGCCCGAGCTGGCCGCCCACTGGTCCTTCGCCTCCGAGGCGCTGACGGAGGAGACGGTCCGGGACCTCGCCGAGACGTGGTTCCGGATGCTGCGAGCCTTGGCCGGCCGCGCCCAGGCGCTGGGCGGTGACCGCTGACCGATGCCCCGACGACCGTCCCTCGGCCTCCCCGAGCCCCGGCCGGCGCCACCGAGGCGCTGTGCGGCCACCACTGAGACCACCTCGACCCCGATAACCGTTTTCCGACATGAGGAGACAACCGAGATGAGCAACCCCTTCGAGAACCCCGACGGCGTCTACTCGGTGCTGGTCAACGCCGAGGGCCAGCACAGCCTGTGGCCGGACTTCGCCGAGGTCCCCGCCGGGTGGACGGCCGTCCACGGACCCGCCGCCCGGCAGGAGTGCCTCGCCTACATCGAGGCCAACTGGACCGACATGCGCCCGAAGAGCCTCGTGGACCAGGACGGCTGACCCCGCCGCGGCCGCACCCGGCAAGAAGCCGGGTGCGGCCGCCGCACGCGAGAGGGCGGGCACGCGGGCGAGGAGCAAGGCGCGTACCGAGAGGCGCGTACTCAGAAGCGCGTACCGAGAAGCGCGTACCGAGAAGCGCACGTGAGAGGCGGCGCGCACGCGAGAGGGGCCGGGCCGCGAAGCGATTCGCGGCCCGGCCCCTCTCGTCGGTCGGTGCCCTGTCCGCGGAGGTGGGTCAGGAGGCCGGCTCGGTCACCTTGGTGGCGGGGGAGCCGTCGACGGCCGCCGCGAGCTGCGGCGCCAGCCGTTCGAGCGTGTACGGCAGGCTCAGCACCGAGACGAACGAGAAGGCGTTGCCGTAGTCGCCGGTCTCCCTGACGAAGATCTCGCGGCCCTGCTGGACCACCTTCAGGTCGCTGTACAGCTTGTCCTTGTGCAGCTTGGCCGCGTCCGCCGCCGGGTCGGCGACGATCCACACGATCGCGCCGGTGTCCAGCAGGTCGGTGCGCTCCTTGCTGATGTTGGCGCCGAACTCATCGCCGACGGCCTTGTCCAGGCCGGGCGGCAGCGAGAAGCCCAGCGAGCTCAGGATGCGCGAGCGGTTGTCCTGAGGTCCATACACGAAGATCCCCTCGTAGGGGGTGGCGATCACGGCGGTGGCGCCGGCGAACTCCGGGTGCTCCTTCTTCGCGGCCGTGAACTCGGCCTCGACGTCCCCGACGAGCTTCTTCGCCTCGGTCTCCTTGCCCAGCGCCCTGCCGATGATCTCGGTCTGCCGCTGCCACGGGACGCCGTAGTCGGCGTACTCCTTGGGCTGGGCCACCACAGGGGCGATCTTCGCCAGGGTCTCGTACTGGTCCTTCGTCAGCCCCGAGTACAGGGCGAGGATCAGGTCGGGAGCCAGCGAGGCGATCTTCTCCACCTGCGGTCCTGTGCCGGTGTCCTTCAGCACGGCCGGGACGGCGCCGGCGCCCAGCCTGCCCGCGGCCCAGGGGCCGATGGCGCCCTTGTAGCCGCCCAGCCACTCGGTGGTGCCGACGGGCACCGTGCCGAGGGCCAGCACGGAGTCCTGGTCGGTCAGGCCGACCGTGACGATCCGCTTCGGGGCGGCGGGAATGGCGGTGCTGCCGTACTTGTGCTCGATGGTCACCGGGAAGGCGCCGCCGCCCGGAGCGCCGGAGGCGGGACCGGCGGATCCGGCGGATCCGCTGCCGCTGCCGGATCCGGAGCCGCAGGCGGCGAGGGCGCCGCAGAGCAGCAGGACGGAGGCGAGCACCACGGCGATCCGGGTGCCTCTGGTGGAACGGGACATCGAGTTTCCTTCGACTTTCGTCAGACGGTTGGTGCGTTGTGCGTGGGGGGGCTTTGCGGGGCGCCGGAACGGGCGTCCGACCAGGATTCCCAGAGCGCGGCGTAGGGTCCTCCGGCGGTGCGCAGTTCGTCGTGGCCGCCGCTCTCCACGACCCGGCCGCCGTCCATGACGACGACGCGGTCGGCGGCCGCGGCCTGGGTGAGACGGTGGGCCACCACCAGGGCGGTGCGGCCCTCGATCGCCCGCCCGGCGGCCTGCTCCAGAGCGCGGGCCCCGGCGCTGCCCGCCTCGGCCGTCGCCTCGTCGAGTACGGCCACCGGCGGGTCGGCGAGGACCAGCCTGGCCAGGGCCAGCTGCTGGGTCTGCGTGGCGGTGAGGCGGTGACCGCCTTCGCCGACGACCGTCAAAAGGCCCTCTGGCAGCGTTTCGACCCAGGTCAGGGCATCGACGCGGGCCAGGGCCTCGCGCAGGTCGCCGTCGGAGGCCTGCGGCCGGGCCAGCCGCAGGTCGTCGGCGAGCGGTCCGGCGAAGACGTGCACCTCCTGGGTGACCAGTGCCACCGCCGGGCCCGGCCGGTCCCGCTCGGGGACGGCCAGCCGTACCGAACCGGTGGTCGGATGGTGGACGCCGGCGATGAGCTTGGCGAGCGTGGTCTTGCCCGCTCCGCTGGCGCCGACCAGCGCGACACGCTCGCCGCGGCGGATGACGAGGTCCACGGCGTGCAGCACGGGCCGTCCGGCCTCGTACGCGTACCCGGCCCCGCTCACGACCACCACGGCGTCCGCCGGGTCCTCGGCGGCCGGTGACCGGTCGCGCCGCCCGCCCGGCTCCGCCGGGTCCTCGGGGCTCACCTGGCTCGCCGGGCTCACCGGGGTCTCCGGGCTCGCCGGGCTCGCCGGGCTCGCCGGGCTCGCCGGGCTCGCCGGGGTCTCCGGGGTCTCCGGGGTCCCCGGGGTCCCCGGGTCTTCCGCCGCCGGTCCGCCGGCGACGCCGACCAGCCGGGCGAGGCTCGCGGCGGCCGACTGGGCGTCGTCGGCCAGGACCAGCGCGGAGTTGACCGGCGAGAACAGGCTGTGGAAGTACAGCGCCGCGGCGGTCGCGGCGCCGATGGAGGCGGCGCCGCCGCGCACCAGGAGGAAGCCGACGACCAGGACCGCGGCCAGGCCGGTGTACTCCGCCAGGTGCAGGCGGCTGTAGAAGCGCAGCACCAGCCGTACCCCGCGCATGGTCAGCTCCACCGCCGACCACGACCGCCGGGTCACCCGCTCGGCGTGTTCGGCCTCCAGCCGGAACGCGCGCACGGTGGAGGCGCCGCCGATGCTGTCCAGGAGCTGCTGCCGCTGGGCTCCGTCGGCGACGCGCTGGCGGGCGTACAGCGGCACGGCGTTGCGCACGTACCAGCGTGCGGTGTGCGCCTGGATCGGCACCGCCAGCAGCGCCGCGAGCAGGAACCGCCAGTCGAGCACGGCGAGCGCCCCGAGGGTGAGCACGATGGCCAGCAGCGAGCGGGCCAGTTCGGGAAGGGCGTTCCGCATCGCCTCGGCGACCTGCGAGACGTCGCCGGTGACCCGGGAGGTGAGGTCGCCGGACCCGGCGCGCTCCACCTGCGCGAGGGGCAGGCGCAGGGCGCGTTCGACGAACCGCTCGCGCAGCCGGGCGAGCACGGTCTCCCCGAGCCGGGATATCAGGGACAGCCCGAGCGCGGTGCCGGCCCCCTGGGTGATCGCGACCAGCACCAGCAGCGCCGCGGGCAGGGTGAGGGTCTCCGCGGGACGCCGGCCGGCGACGAGGTCGACGATGTGCCCAAGCAGCGGCGGGGTGAGCAGGCCGGCGGCCGTGGCGGCGACCATCACCGAGAACCCGCCGAGCGCCAGTCCCCGGTGCGGCCTCAGCAGTTCCCTCGCGGCGGCCCAGGTCCGAGCCGCGCTCGCCGTGGGCAGCAGCACCCGTCCCTCCTCCGGCGCGGCGCCGGGCGCGGTCGGTACAGGCGCGCGGTGATCCTCGGCGGGGCCCGCCGCCGTGCCGGTCATGCCAGCACCGCCGTCCGGTAGGCGGCCTGACGCCGCACCAGCTCGGCGTGCGGGGCGGTGTCGGCGACCCGGCCGTCGTGCAGCAGGACCACCCGGTCGGTCACCGCGAGCAGCGCGGGACTGGTGGTGACCAGGATCGTCGTGCGGCCGCGCCGGAACTCGCGGACGCCGGCGGCGACGCGCGCCTCGGTGACGGCGTCCACCGCGGTGGTCGGGTCGTGGACCACCAGTACGGGACGGTCGGCCGCCAGAGCCCGGGCGAGGGCCACGCGCTGGCGCTGCCCGCCCGACAGCGAGCGTCCGTGCTCGCTCACCGGCGTCTCACCGCCGAGCGGCAGCGCCCGGACGATCTCGTCGGCGCCGGCCGCCGCCATCGCGCGGGCGATCCGGCCGGAACCGTCGCCGCCGGGCGCGGTGGCGCCGGGGCCGACGTTGTCGTGCAGGGTGCCTTCGAACAGGTCGGCGTCGTGCCCGGCGACCAGCACCGCCATGCGGATGTCGGCCGGGTCCAGCTCGCGCAGCGGCACGCCGTCCAGCTCGACCATCCCGGCCTCGGGGTCGGCCTGGCGGCCGAGACAGCGCAGGAGCGCCGCCGCGTCCGCCGGGTCGGTCGCGGCCACGCCGAGCATCTCGCCGGGGGCGACGTCCAGGTCCACCTCGCGGAGCCCGCCGTGGCCGACGCCGCGCAGCCGAACCGCGCCCCGCACGGGGCGCGGCAGCCGCGCGCCGCCGGAGGTCACCTCCGGCGGCGCGGCCAGGACCCCGGCGATGCGCGCCGCCGAGGCCCGGCCCTGGGCGAGGTCGGCGTTGACGAAGGAGAACACCTCCAGCGGCCCCAGCAGGAACAGCGCGAGACCGACCGCGGAGACGAGCTGGCCCAGGCTGATGTCACCCTGGACGGCGAGCCGCCCGCCGACGAGCGCGACGACGGCGATGAAGCACCCCGTCAGGGCGAGCACCATGCCGCTCTGCAGCGCCTCCGCACGAGCCGCCCGCAGCGTGGCCACCAGAGAGTCGCGGCTGGTGCGCCGGTAGCGGGCGACGGCCGCGGACTCCGCGCCGATGCCCTTGAGCACGCGAAGCCCGGCCACCAGGTCGGTGGCGACACCCGAAGCGTGCGCGGCACGCTCCTGCTCGGCCTCGCTGCGGCGCTCCAGGGGCTTGCTGAGCAGGTGCCCGAGCCACAGCAGCACGGGCGTCCCGATCAGGACCATCAGGCCGAGCGGCACCGAGATCCGCAGCAGCACGACGGCGCCGACCAGCAGCCCCGTCAGCGCCGAGATCCCGATCATCAGGGCCATGGCGACGGCGCCGACGCGCTTGGCGTCCTCGGTCGCGATGGAGGCCAGGGCGCCCGGCAGCCTCCCGTTCTCCGCACCGCCGCCGGGGTCGAGCACGCGGCGCACGAGCTCGACGCGCAGGGTGTGCGCGCCCTGTTCGGCGGCTCGTTCCCCGGCGCGGGCGCCGAAGCGGAAGCTGAACGACAGTCCCACGTAGACGACGGCGAGCACCGCGAGCCAGAGCAGCAGCGCCCCCGCGTCGCCCTCGGCGACGGCCTGGTCGATCACGACGCCGATCAGGACCGGGACCAGCGCCTCCCCGGCCTGGTGCGCGGCTCCGAGCGCCGAACCGAGCGCGACGTCGCGCCGCTGCCCCCGGAGGGTGCGAAGGAGGACCGCTCGCCCCGGCGCGCCGCTCCGCGCTCCCGCGGAACCGCCGCCGGCGTCGGGGCCGCTCACCCGGCGCCCTTCAGGGAGGCGGCGGAGGGCACGGACGGGCGTCCCGCCGTGCCGAGGATCGAGCCGAGGATCTCCCCGGCCCGTACGGCGGTGGTCGACAGCAGCGTGGAGGTGATGCCGTGGGTGTGCTCGGTCGCGCCCTGCAGGTAGATGCCGCAGTCCATGTCGCCGGTGGTCTCGACGCGGTGGTCGCGGCCCACCCGCAGGGCGCCGCGCTCGTCGCGCCGGCAGTACCCGCCGGCCGCGCCGAGCAGGTCCAGCGGGTCGACCGGCCGGTATCCGGTGGCGTAGACCACGGCGTCCGCCCGCAGCCGCTCCGTCTCGCCGTTCGCGAGGGACCGCACGGTCACGTCCACGTGCGTGCCCTCGTCGCTCAGCCCGGTCACCCGGGACATGTTGAGGACGCGCAGACGCTCGGTCCCGGCCGCCCGCTCCTCGTACACTCGCCGGTACAGCTCCCGCAGCAGGTCGAGGTCGACGACGGCGTAGTTGGTGTTGCCGTGGTAGTCGAGCAGCATCCGCTTCACCTGCTCGGGGGCGGCGTAGAAGTCGTCCACGGCGGCCGGGTCGAAGATGCGGTTGGCGAAGGGGCTGTCGTCGGCCGGGCTGTACCCGTACCGGGCGAAGACCGCGCATATCTCGGCGCCGGGGTATTTGCGGTGCAGGTGTTCGGTGACCTCGGCGCCGCTCTGCCCGGCGCCCACGACGACGAACCGGCGCGGCGCGGCGGGCAGGCCGGCCAGGCGGGTGAGAAGCTCCTGGCTGTGCCACACCCGGCCGTCGGTCACGACCCCGTCCGGCAGCGTGGGCCGCAGGCCGGCCGCGACGACCAGGTTGCGGGCGCGGTAGGTCGCGAGCTCGCCGTCCGGCCCGCCGCTCTGGACGACGACGTCGAGCAGCCCGACGCGGCCGTCCGCGTCCTCGACCGGCCGCACGGTGACGACCTCGGCGCCGTACCGCACCTGGTCGTCGAAGTCGGCGGCCGCCCACGACAGGTAGTCGTGGAACTCCAGCCGGGTCGGGTAGATGGTCTTGAGGTTGATGAAGTCGGCCAGCCGGCCCTTGGCGTGCAGGTAGTTGACGAAGCTGTGGCGGCTGACCGGGTTGCGCATGCTGACCAGGTCCTTCAGGAAGGACACCTGCATCGTGGCGCCGTCGATGAGCATGTCACGGTGCCAGCCGAACGCCTGCTGCTTCTCCAGGAAGACGGCGTCCAGGGGGCTGTCCCCGCGCTCGCCGAGGGCGATGGCGAGGGCGAGGTTGGACGGGCCGAAGCCGATGCCGGCCAGATCGTAGACGCGGGTCACGGCGTCCGCTCCTTCATGCGGTCTGGTCCTTCGTGCGATGGGGGCGATGCCGGGAGGGGCCGGACGGGGGATCTTCGGGCCGGGCCGATCCGAGGGGGCCGGGGGATTCCCGTCGTGGCCGGTGGTGCCGTGCGCCGGCATGCGGCCTCCGGGCGTCGTAGGATGGAAGTAATGGTTAGGTATAGCTAACCTAAATAAGGTAAGGCATGCCTAAGTAACCATCCCGCGCTCATGGCTGTCAAGCCGCGGCCGGGTCCGCGGCGGAACCGGTGGGGTGGCCGGCGTCCGGTCTCGGGCGGCGCGCGGACCACTCGGGGTCATGGAGCCCATGGACGGCCCGAGGGCCCCGGCGAAAATGGCCGCTATGGCGCTCAATCTGATGATCAGTCATGACGATTGGAATTATTTGCCCAGGTCACCGTGACCGCCGTCTCTTTTACGGGTATGGCCGAAATTGATCCGTTCCGCGAAGAAAAACGGGAGGCGGTGAGGTCATGACTAGACCGACCGGCCTGGAAGCACACCCCGACATCGTGGCCATGCGGGCCAAGTACGAGCGGGCGAGCTCCAGCACGGCGGCACAGATGATAGACGGGCTGACGCTTCTGGCTGGGCTCTACCTCGCGATATCTCCATGGGTGGTGGGGTTCAACGGCCTGTCCCGGCTGTCGGTGAGCAATATGGTCACCGGGCTGGCCCTGGCCGCCCTCGCCCTGGGGTTCGCGTCGGCGTTCGGCCGGACGTACGGGCTGACATGGATCGCGCCGATCCTCGGGGTCTGGACGATCGTGTCCCCGTGGATCATCCGGTCGCATACGACCGGGTCGATCTGGAACAACGTCATCACCGGCATCGTCATCCTGCTGCTCGGCCTCGGCGCCATGGCGGTGGGGAGCCGCAAGATGCCGATGCCCATGCGGCAGTAGAGGAGCGGCCGGCAGGGTGTGGCGGGTCCGCCCGCCACACCCGCTGCGCGCCCCCGGCCGGCGGCCCGGCGCCGCGACGGTTCACCCGGCCGTTTGCCGCGCTCGGCACGGGTATGGGGTCATGGTGGAGCTGCGACAGAGCAATCCCCTCGAACCGGGCATTCGCCGCAGGCGCCGGGGGCGAGGGTTCAGCTATCACTGGCCGGACGGCCGGCCCGTCAAGAACCGCCGCATCCTGGCCAGGATCACCGCCCTCGCCATTCCTCCGGCGTGGCGGGAGGTGTGGATCTGCCGGGACGCCGACGGCCACATCCAGGCCGTCGGCACCGACACGGCGGGCCGGCGGCAGTACCGGTACCACGACGTCTGGCGGGAGGAGCAGGACCGTGCCAAGTTCGACCGCGTGTGCGAGATGGCGCGGCGGCTGCCGGCCTTCCGCGAGCGCGTCGGCAAGGACCTCGGGAAGCGCGGCCTCACGCGCGACCGCGTGCTCGCCGCCGCGGCCCGCATGCTCGACATCGGCTTCTTCCGCGTCGGCGGCGAGTCCTATGAGTCCTACGGGCTCGCGACGCTGCGCACCGAGCACGTGTCCTGCGCCGGCGGCATGGTGACCTGCGCGTACCCGGCCAAGGGCGGCAAGCCGCGAGAGGTGCGGCTCATCGACGCCGAGGTGTGCGAGGTCGTCTCCGCGCTCCACCGCGACGGCGAGGACGGTGAGCTGCTCCGCTACCAGGAAGGATCGGTCTGGGTGGACGTGCGCAGCGAGGACATCAACGCCTACCTGCGGGAGACCATGGACTTCGAGGTGACGGCCAAGGACTTCCGCACCTGGCACGCCACCGTGCTGGCGGCGGTGGGCCTCGCGGTCTCCGCCAGGGCCCGTAACCGGACCGGCAGGAAGCGCGCCGTGAGCCGCGTGATGAACGAGGTGGCCGACTACCTCGGCAACACCCCGGCCGTCGCCCGGGCCTCCTACGTCGACCCTCGCGTGGTCGACGCCTACGACAGGGGCCGCACGATCGAACGGGCGCTCGTCGAACTCGGCGCCGACGCCGGCTTCGGGCAACTCGCCACGCACGGCGGCGTCGAACGCGCGGTGATCACCTTGCTCCGCCGTTCATAGCCGCTCCCGGCCGCCGCCCGCCGGCGCCGGGGAAAGGAAAGGGAACGCCATGACCGACCTCAGGGACGGCCCGCCCGCCACCAAGCCGTACGCCACCCTCTCGACCGCCGACCTGGTCAAGAACCTGTCCGAGGACGTCTCCCGGCTGGTGCGTGACGAGATCAGGCTGGCCACCATCGAGCTCACCAGGAAGGGCCGCAGGGCCGGCCTGGGCGCCGGGCTGTTCGGCGGCGCCGGAGTGGTCGCCCTGTACGGAGGTGGCGCCCTGGTCGCCGCGCTGATCCTGCTGCTGGCCCAGGTGCTCGCGCCGTGGATCGCCGCCCTCATCGTCGGGGTGGCGCTGCTGATCGCCGCCGCGGTGCTCGGGCTGGTCGGCAAGCGGCAGGTCGCCGGCGCCACCCCACCCCTGCCCGAGGAGGCCATCCGCAGCATCAAGGCAGATGTCGACGCCGTGAAGGAGAGTGCACACCGATGACCGAAGACCCGATCGGCGCAGCCCAGCGCCCCACCGCGGGCGAGGTGGGCCTGCACAGGCAGGAACCCGGCACCGCCACGCCCGAGTCCGCCGGCCCGTCGCTGAACGTGCCGGAGGTCCACGCGCCTCCCAAGCCGTACGTGAAGCCCGTGGTCAGCCACGGCAGGGGAGACCCGCTCGCCGGACTGTCCGAGCCGCCGGAAAGGGCCGCCGCGGAGCAGGGCCGGACGCCCGAAGAGCCCGGCCGGACGCCCGGTGGGCTCCACCAGGCCGCCACCGGGCCCGGCCACGACTCGCCGAACGGCGATCGCGGAGGCACCCGCGTCTCCGAGGCCGACCGGCTGCGCGACGACATCGTGCACACCCGCGAAGAGCTCGGCCGCACGGTGGAGGCGCTCGCGCACAAGGTCGACGTGAAGTCCAGGGCGCAGCAGAAGATGGCCGACACCAAGGCCGTCGCCAGGCGGAAGGTCGCCGGCACCAAGGCCGCCGCCAAGGAGAAGGCCGCCGAGATGGCCGACCGCCTGCGCGGCGTCACCTCCCACACGCGCGCCGGCGCGCCGCCCGCGAGCACGGACTCCGAGATGGACACAGGGCTGGGCCTCGGCCCGGTCACGGCCCGCGAGCCGGTGCCCGAGCGGCTCAGGAGCATGGCGGAGGAGATGTCGGCCCAGGCCAGACGCCACCCCGGCGCGATCATCGCGGCGGGCGCCGCCACCGTGGCCGGAGCGGGCCTGCTCGCCTTGGTCCAGCGGCGCACCCGTCCGAGCACCTCCCACGAGGCCTGGCACGCGGCCCGGCGGGCCCGCGACCGCATGATGTCCCGCCACGGCTGACCCCGCGCGCCGCCCCGGCCCCGCGACGACCGCCGGGCCGGCGCGGCCGGGGACCGTCCGGTGACGCTCGCCGGGCCGGCGCGGCCGGGCAGCGTCCGGTGACGCCTCGTCATGCGGGCTCTCGGGCGGGCGATCTGCTGGGAAACAGCGGGTCATGGGCGGCATGTCGCAGTGGTGGACGGCGGCGGGGCGGGTGGATGCTCGAAGGTGTGCCGCCCGGCACCCGCCCGCCCCGCCGCCAGCCGCCGCGGAGCCCAGCCGCTCCGCCGTGCCCGTCGCGGCAGACCGCACGAGGTGAACCGCATGCCGCCGCATCCCAACATGGACCCCGAGCTGGCCGCGGGGCTGGAGCACGCCTTCATCCCGCCGGTGGACTTCGCCCGGATGTCGCCGGGAGACCTGCCGGAGCTGCGCCGGCGGATGGCCGGCGCGTTCGCGGACATGCCGCCGCTCACCGGGCCCGGCGTGACGACGGAGGACCGGTGGGTGCCGGGCCCCGACGGCGCGCCCGACCTCAGGGTCCGGATCTACCGCCCGGCCGAGCGCCGCGGCCCGCAGCCGCTGCCGTGCCTGTACTGGATCCACGGCGGCGGGATGATCCTCGGCCTGGTGGAGATGGACGACGCCCGGGTGGCCGGCCTGGTGCGGGAGGTGGGCTGCGTGGCCGTGTCGGTGGACTACCGCCTGGCCCCCGAGCACCCGCACCCGGCTCCCGTCGAGGACTGCTACGCCGGCCTGGTGTGGACGGCGAAGAACGCCGGCGAACTCGGCGTCGACCCGTGCCGCATCGCCGTCGGCGGCGGGAGCGCGGGAGGTGGGCTGGCCGCGGGCACCGTCCTGCTGGCCCGCGACCGCGGCACCCCGGCCGTCGCCTTCCAGCTGCTGCTGTCGCCCATGCTCGACGACCGGGACGCCACCCCCTCTGCCGCGCGGTTCGAGGAGGCGGTGGCGTGGAACCGCGCCGCCAACGCCTTCGGATGGCGGATGCTGCTCGGGGACGCGGCCGGCGCCGAGGGCGTCCCGCCGTACGCCGCACCCGCCAGGGCCGCCGACCTGACCGGGCTGCCGCCCGCCTACATCGACGTCGGCGAGCTGGAGGTCTTCCGCGACGAGTGCGCCGACTACGCCCGGCGGCTCGTCCAGGCGGAGGTGTCCACCGAGTTCCACCTGTACCCTGGCGCGTTCCACGGCTTCGACGCCCTGGTGCCGGGGGCCGAACTCAGCCGCAGGGCCACCGCGGAACGGGCGGCGGCCCTGCGCCGCGCGCTCAGCCGCTGACCGCGCGCCCGCCGGTCAGCCGGTGACCAGGCGGGCCAGCAGGGCGCCGCAGCCGGCGGCGGCGAGCCCGGCCGCGACGCCGGCGGCGACGTTGACGGCGGCGAGCAGCCGGGCGCCGTTCTGGATCAGGCGGAGCGTCTCGTAGCCGAAGGTCGAGTACGTGCTCAGCGCGCCGCAGAACCCGCTGCCGAGAAAGGCCATCGCCCCGTCGCCCGCGGGCAGCGCGACGAGGAAGCCCAGCAGCGCCGACCCGGCGACGTTCACGACGAACGTCCCGAAGGGGAAGGCCGCGTCGTGCATGCCCTGCACGGCGCGGTCGGTCAGGTAGCGCAGCGGCGCGCCCAGCGCCGCGCCCGCGGCCACGAGCAGCACGTTCACGGTGCGGCCTCACCGCGCGGGGCGCCGTAGCGGATCACCTCGACCGGGTCCAGCACCACCAGCCCCTCGGTGACCAGCTCGTCGAGCTGGGGGAGGAAGGCACGGATCGGCTCCTCCGCGTCCACGATGACGATCACGACGGGGAGGTCCTCGGACAGCGACAGGATGCGGGAGGTGTGGATGCGCGAGGCGGCCCCGAAGCCCTCGATGCCGCGGACGACGCTGGCCCCGGCCAGCCCAGCCTCGCGGGCGCGGCGCACGATCTCGTGGTACAGCGGCCGATGGCGCCACTGGTCGGACTCACCGACGAAGATCGACAACCGGACGGCGGGACCCTCGATCTTCATCATGACCGCCTCGTGCGGATCAGGCGCAGCGCCGCGCGCGTGAGCACGGCTCCGGCGTACACCGCGGGCACGGCGCACAGCACCGTCCCGGCCAGGTAGGCGAGCGCGACGCCGGGCGCGCCGGCGGCGGCCGCGCCGCCGATGTCCACGATGTACCCGGAGAAGGTGGTGTACCCGCCGAGTACCCCGACGCCGAGGAAGGGGCGCAGCAGCCGGTGCACCTGGCCGGCCTCGCTGATCGTGGTCATCAGGACCCCGATCAGCAGGCAGCCGGTGACGTTGATGGCGAAGGTCGCCCACGGGAAGCCGCCCGGCGGGTGCGGGAAGGCCGCGCCGATCCCGTATCGGGCCAGGGTGCCGGCCACCCCGCCCGCGGAGATCACGCCGAGCGTGGCCCACGGAGCCGGCGACGCTTTCATGAACCGACCTTATCGGCGGGCGCCGGACGGACCGGTCGCCGGGTCGCCGAGGTGGCGCGCGGGACGCCGGGGCGTCAGTCGACCTCGGCGCTGCCGCTGACCCGCAGCTTGCGCCGGGCCCGCTCGTAGAAGGTGGTGGTGCCGAGCCGGACCACGCGGCCGGCGGAGCGCACGGCCGTCACGGTGAGCCGGTCGCCCGGCGCCAGGTGCCCGCCGACCGAGCCGTCCACCTCGACGGCGAGCTGCCCGCTGCTCGGCAGCAGCTCCAGCATGACCTCCTCGTCGGCCGACAGCACAAGGGCCCGGTTGAACGACGAGTGGGCCGCCGCCGGGACCACGAGGAACCCTTCGACCAGCGGGGAGACCAGCGGGCCGCCGGCCGAGAAGTTGTAGGCGGTCGAACCGGTGGCCGTGGCCACGATGACCGCGTCGGAGGCGTAGCGGACGAAAGGGTGGCCGGCCACCGAGATCGACACCGCCGACAGCCCTTCGCCGGGGATGCGCACCAGCGCGATGTCGTTGAAGGCGGTGATCACCTCGCCGTCCGGCATGTGGGCGCGCACCGCCATGCGGGGCTCGACGGTGAAACGGTGGTCGTCGATGGCCGAGAGCGCGGGCGGCAGCTCGTCGACGTCGATCTCGGCGAGGAAGCCGAGCTTGCCGAGGTTGACGCCGAGGACGGGGGTGGAGCGCCCGGAGGCCAGCCGCATGGTGCGCAGCATCGTGCCGTCGCCGCCCAGGCTCACCAGCAGGTCGGCGCGTTCGGCCAGGGTCGCGGCGTCCACGCGCACGGCGCTGCAGTCGATGCGGTCGACCTCCTCCGGCAGGCCGAGTACGGTGACGGCTCTGGTGCGGGCCCACTCGACGATCGTGTCGATGGCCTCCTTGGAGTCACGCTGAGGGTGCAGCACCAGCCCTACGGTCTTGACCATGCCCATGCGCGCAACTGTACGGGGACCCGCGGACCGCCGGACGCCGGTGTCCCGCGTCCGTGCGCGGGCCGCCGGTCCGAGAAAACGCGCCGGGTGAACGAGACCGGCGCGTTGTGCGGCGAGAAGGCGGCCGTCACATCGATTGTGTAGTCGACACCATCCGCGATCGCCTATTTAAGTGGTGCTGACACCAGTTTGGTCGTCGACGGACCACCGTTCGGCGCAGGTGACGCGCTGGTCGGCGCGGATAAACGGCGGTCGCGCCGAAACCTCGCTAACTTAGCCAAGAGGCGGCCAATGCGCAGCCCTGTTCCGCGCGTGGGAGGCCGCGGAAATCGGGTATATTCTTGAGGTGTTGAACTAAGCCCTGTGAAAGGAGTGGAAGATGGCGACACAGATCCAGACGCTTCTCATCGACGACCTGGAAGGCGGCGAAGCAAAAGAGACCGTGGTCTTCGCGATTGACGGCACCAGCTACGAGATCGATCTGAACGACAAAAACGCCAGGAATCTCCGCGAGGCTCTTTCGCCTTTCGTCTCCAGCGCTCGCCGGGCCGAGAGCGCCCCCGCGAGGGGGCGCAAGCGTGGCGGCTCCCAGCGTCCCTCTCGCGACAAAAGCTCCGAGATCCGCGCATGGGCCAAGGCGCATGGCCTGAACGTCAGCGAGCGGGGCCGCATCGCCTCGCACATCGTGGCACAGTACGAAGCGGCTCAGTGAATGATTAACCCGTACCGCCCGGTTTAGTCGCCCGGCGAGCGTGTGATCCGGCGTCTGGATCACCGCACGGGGACCGCTTTTGCGGCCGCCGTGCTCGCAGCGGGCCGAGGCCGTCCGAGTGGGGAGGACGGCCCCGCCCGACCTCCGCCGTCCATGGACGGTGGGGCTGACCTGCGGCTATCCAGCGTCCATGCGCGTCCGCGGGGCCGGCTGCTCCGCGCGGCCGCGGGCCGTCATTCGCCAGAGAGTAGTGCTGACTTCAGCGATTTTGTCACTATGAGCACTATTCCTTACCGTCGTTACGTGTTACCCGTGCCGCCGCCCGGCTCTGGAGGAGTTCCCGGAAATCAGGGCAGGCCGCACGCCGCCGGCAGGGCGGCTTTCCGCGCTTAACGGATGCCAGAGGACGTCGATCACCGCACAACAAGCGCTCCCGCGCCTTGGCGCCCCCGTGACGGCCGGGTATGCCGGTGCCGGCACCCATGCCAATCCGAACTCATCCGGCCGGCGCATGACGCTTGACGCGCCGGCCTTACCCCGGTCACCATCTTGTGATAGCGCTTCCGCCTCGGCCCTCTCGTGCGCGCCCGCCCGCCGGAGGCCGCCGAACCGGTCCGGCGAGGGCCGGCGCCGAACCCGCCCTGACCTCGCGGCCCCGTAATGGAATGACCGCGGCGGGCGAGAGATTGTCCCGGCATTTCCCTGGTCCGGTCAATCGGACCCGGCGTGGCGAGGAGGCCCGGCTGTCCGCTTCCGGACATTCGCCGTCACGGCCCCTGCCCAATCCGCCGTGTTACACGCCAGTGCGATAACGCAATGTCGCCCCACGGGTCTATTGACCGCCCGCCGCGCACGCGAATGCCCTCCCGTACCTTTGCGGCCGTGTGGTCCTGCGTATGGCGGTATGTCGCACCTTTCCACTCCTATAAGTCATAGGAGCATGCCCCCCGCGCCCGGGGGGCCGCGGCCGCCAGGGCCGGACGAGGGCATCACGCGGCCTGTGGTGGCCACGACGCGATCAGTGCGGCGTCAACTCCTCCTCAAGTGACCAGGGCATTGACGTAGCCCCGGGTCGGAACGGGTAGCCATCGAGCAGTTGTCCATCAAGGGGGAGAGGGCAATGAAACATGCTGTTCTGGGGGCGATGTCGCTTGGGGGCATCGGCCTGGGCGTGATGCGGTGGCTCTCGTCGCGCCGTACCAAGGCAAGGGCGCACCAGGCGGCGGGCCGCTGGCTGATGGTCACGGTCAACCGCCGTCCGGAGGAAGTGGTGGCCGAAGGGCGGCTCCCCGAGCCGTTGGCACGGCTGGGCGACACCATCGAGGTGCGGATCCGCGAGGCACCCGGCGGGCGCGGCACCGAACTCGGCGCCCGCCCGCTGGCGTCGACGCCCACGGGCGTCACGGAGGTGCTCGCCCGCCTCGGCGGCGAAGACCCGCGTCAGGCGGTGCGAAGGGCTCTGAGGGAGTCCAAGTGCATGATCGAGACCGGGGAGGTGCTGCGGCCGGAGGCGCCGGCGACCACGCGGCACACTCCCGCCGGTCGGATACTGGATCTCGCGGCGCAGCGCGCGGGCGGGGAGGGACGGCTGTGAGGGCACTGTGCTGGCAGGGTGTGAACGATCTGTCGGTGGAGCGCGTCCCCGATCCGCGGATCGTCAACGCCCAGGACGCCATCGTCAAGGTCGACCTCACCACGACCTGCGGATCCGACCTGCACCTGCTGGGAGGCTACATCCCGGCCATGAGGGCGGGCGACGTCATCGGGCACGAGTTCCTCGGCGAGATCGTCGAGGTCGGCACGGAGGTGCGCAGGCACAAGATCGGCGACCGCGTGGTCGTGGCCTCGATCATCGGCTGCGGACGCTGCTGGTACTGCGAGAACGACATGTGGTCCGCGTGCGACAACTCCAACACCGAGCCGGCGTTCACCGACATGATCTACGGGCAGACGATCAGCGGCATCTACGGCTACTCCCACATCACGGGCGGCTACAGGGGCAGCCACGCGCAGTACGTGCGGGTCCCGTTCGCGGACTTCGGCGCCTTCTCCGTGCCCGACGGGGTGAGCGACATGGACGCGCTGTTCTGCTCGGACGCGGCGCCGACCGGCTGGATGGGCGCCGACCTCGGCGGGGTCAAGCCCGGCGACGTGGTCGCGGTGTGGGGGTGCGGCGGGGTGGGCCAGATGGCGGCGCGCGCGGCGATGCTCCTCGGCGCCGAGCGCGTGATCGCCATCGACCGCTACCCCGAGCGCATGATGATGACCGAGCGCCACGTGGGAGCCGAGACGCTCGACTACACCCGCACCGACGTGGTGGCCGAGCTCAAGGAGCGCTCGGGCGGCCGGGGGCCGGACGTCTGCATCGAGGCGGTCGGGCTGGAGGCGCACAGCACCGGGCCGCAGCGCCTGTACGACAGGGCCAAGCAGCGGATGGGCCTGCAGCTCGACCGCCCGGCCGCGGTGCGCGAGGCCATCTACGCCTGCCGCAAGGGCGGATCGGTCTTCGTGCTGGGCGTCTTCGCCGGGCTGGTCGACAAGTTCCCGCTCGGCGCGATGATGAACAAGGGGCTGACCGTCAGGGGGGCACAGCAGCACGGGCAGCGCTACATACCGAAGCTGCTCGACCTGGTGCGCAAGGGAGAACTGCGCACGGCGCACATGGCGACGCACACGATGCCCCTGGAGCAGGCGCCGCGGGGCTACGACATGTTCAAGAACAAGAAGGACGGCTGCGTGCGCGCGGTCTTCCGGCCCTGGGCCTAACCGGCCCGCCTCGGACGGGCCGGTGCGCCGGGGCGGGCCGCCTCGCCCGGGCGCACCGGCCGCACGGCCGGGCCCGAGCGGGCGCGCACGCGGCCGACGGCGTCGTCGAGGCCGGCGACCGGCTCGGCTTCACGACCGGCGACGTGATCGGCGTGCCCCGCCGGGCCTCATGAGCCGCCCACCGCCGTCCTGCGGGGAGGGCGCGCGACACCGCGCCGCTTCGCCATGTGATGGTGGAGGTCCGAGGGAGGTGCGGTATGAGCGGACAGATCGTCGTCGGCGTCGACGGCTCCTCGTCGGCCGCGGCCGCGGTGGAGTGGGCGGCCGACGACGCGGTACGCAGGGGAGCGCGGCTCCGCATCGTGCACGTCCGCGAGCCGTGGACGCCGGACTACCCCTACAGGGCGGCGCCATGGTTCCGCGACGCCCTGCCGGCGTACTGGCGGGCGGTGCTCGCGGCCACCGTCGAATGGGTGCGCGGCTACGCGCCCGGCCTGGAGGTGAGCACGGCCGTGGTCACCGGCGCCGCCGCCGAGAGGCTGCGCACCGAGGCCGAGGACGCCGACGAGCTGATCCTCGGCAGCCGGGGGCTCGGCGGCTTCGCCGGGGTCGTGCTCGGCTCGGTCGGCCGTTCGGTCGCCTGGCACGCCGCCGCGCCGGTGGTCGTGGTCCGTCGTTCGCCGGCGGTCCGCCACGGTGAGATCGTCGTCGGCTACGACGGGTCCGCGGTGTCGGAGGCCGCCATGGACTACGCCCTGAGGCAGGCCTCACTGCGGGAGGCGCGCGTGCGCGTGCTGTACGCCTGGCGCACGCCGCCGTTCTCGCCGTACGCGACCGCCTGCGCCGGCGGCCTGGCCGAGGCCATGGGGGAGGTGACGAGGGAGGTGCGGCTGCGCCTTGAGATGTGGCGGCGGAGGTACCCCGGCGTCGAGGCCGGACTCCGTGCCGTGCGCGGGCATCCGGTCCCGATGCTGGCGGACGCCTCCAGGGAGGCCGATCTGGTGGTCGTCGGTTCCAGCCGGCACGGGGACGCGTCCGAGGCGGGCATCAGCGGGTCGGTCGGGTACGGGGTGCTGCTGCACGCCCGCTGCCCGGTCGCGGTCGTCCGTCCCCGGGAGGCGCCCGGTCCGGCCGTTTCCGATTACTAGGCAAATATCCCGAATATCCCATTTGGTCCGGATTCGTGAGAGTGGTTCGGTGGGGACACTCCCGTTATGGCGGATGTCCAACCGCGGTCGCTCATGCCGCACATGCGGCTGGACGAGGTGCTGTCGGAGCTGCGGGCCCGGCTGGACACCGTGCTCGCCACCCGGTACCGGGTCCACGCCCTGCTCGACGCGGTCGTCTCGGTCGGCGGCGACCTCGACCTGCAGACCGTCCTGCACCGCATCGTGGAGTCGGCCACCACCCTGGTGGGCGCCACCTACGGCGCGCTCGGCGTGATCGGCGAGGAGAACACGCTGGTGCAGTTCATCCCGGTGGGCCTGACCGAGGAGGAGATCGCCCGCATCGAGCACTGGCCGCACGGGGTGGGCCTGATCGGCCTGCTCATCAAGGAGCCCCGCACCCTGCGGCTGCACCGCATCGCCGGCCATCCCGATTCCTCCGGCTTCCCTCCCGGCCATCCGCCCATGGGCGGCTTCCTCGGCGTGCCGATCCGGGTGCGCGAGGAGGTCTTCGGCAACCTCTACCTGACCGAGAAGCGCGGCGGCGGCGACTTCGGCGAGGAGGACGAGGCCATGGTCGTCACCCTCGCCGCGGCCGCCGGCGTCGCCATCGAGAACGCCCGCATGTACGAGGAGGCCCGCAGGCGCGAGATCTGGCTCCAGGCGTCCTCCGAGGTCACCACCACGCTGCTGTCGGGCGCCGGCTCGCGGGAGGTGCTCGCGCTGGTCGCCCGCCGGGCGCGCGAGATGACCGGAGCCGACGTGGCGGTGGTGCTCCTGCCCTGCGCCGGCGGTGAGCGCCTGCGCGTCACGGTCGCCGACGGAGTGCCGGCCGAGCACGTCAGCCCGGCGGAGATCATGGTCGCCGGCTCGCTGCCCGGCCGGGCGTTCAGCGGCGGAGAGCCGGTCGTGGTGGCCGACCTGGCCAAGACGCCGATCCCCGCCCTGGTGTGCGAGCGCTCGCGCGCCGGGCCGGCCGTGGCGGTGCCGCTGGGCGCCGCCGGAGCGGTGCGCGGGGTGCTGTCGCTCGGCAAACGCCCCGGCCGGCCTCCCTTCGGCCGGCCGCACGTGCGGATGCTGCACTCCTTCGCGGGGCAGGCGTCGCTGGCGCTGGAACTGGCCGAGGCCCGCGCCGACGCCGAGCGGCTGCTCCTGCTGGAGGACCGCGACCGCATCGCCAAGGACCTGCACGACGTCGTCATCCAGCGGCTGTTCGGAGTGGCCATGACGCTGATGGGCGCGGTGCGGCTCGTCGACCGGCCCGAGGCCTCGGACCGGGTGCGGCACGCCATCGAGGAGCTGGACGGCACCATCAGGCGGATCCGCTCGACCATCTTCGCGCTCCAGAGCCCGCCCGCCCCGGGCATGGCCCCGCCGGGCGCCCGCCTGGCGTGGCGCCACGCCTGTCCGCCGCGGGCCCCCGAGACCGGGAGCGGCGGAGTCAGTCGCGGTGGCCGGCCTTGAGCTGGGCCGCCAGCGCCGCCGCCTGCGTGCGGCGCTGCATGTCCAGCTTGGCCAGCAGGTTGGAGACGTAGTTCTTGACGGTCTTCTCCGCCAGGAAGAGGCGTTCGCCGATCTGCCGGTTGGTCATCCCCTCGCCGATCAGCTCGAGGATGTGGCGCTCCTGGCCGGTGAGCGCCGCCAGCGGGTTCTTCTTGACGGCCTGGTCGCGCAGGCGCCGCAGCATCGACGCGGTGGTCTCAGGGTCCAGCAGCGACTGGCCGCCCGCCACCGTCCGCACCGCGCCGACCAGATCGGACCCGTGGATCTGCTTGAGCACGTAACCGGCGGCGCCGGCCATGACGGCGTCGAACAGGGCGTCGTCGTCGGCGAAGGAGGTCAGCATCAGGCAGGCCAGGCCGGGGGTCCTGGACCGGACCTCGCGGCACACCTCGACGCCGTTGCCGTCGGGCAGCCGCACGTCCAGCACCGCGACGTCGGGTTTGAGCGCGGGAATGCGCGCCACGGCCTGCTCGGCCGTGCCGGCCTCGCCGACGATCTCCATGTCGCCCTCGGACGACAGCAGGGCGGCCACGCCGCGGCGGACCACCTCGTGATCGTCCAGAAGGAACACGCGAATCATAAGGCGACCCTAACGACCGTTCTCGCGGATCTGGAAGGGACGAAGGTCCCAGGTCCCCGGCGGATGCCGGGAGCACGGCCGCGGGCCTCGAACAGGGCACGACGTTCGCCCCTCGGGGCGGCGGCCGCCGCCCCGCCGCCCCGCGGGCGGGCGGTCACACTCGCCTGGACTGGCCGGCCATCTGGGCGACGTCCTCGGCGGCGTCCTCGGTCAGCTTGGCGGCCAGGTCGGCGAGGGCCCGTCCCGCGGCCAGCTCGTCGCCGATCGCGGGGACGGGCCGGTCGATCGGATTGCGCCGGGCGTACCCGGCGCTCTCGTGGAGCGTGCCCGCGCGGTTGAGCAGGACGGCCCGTGCGACGGTGCGGTCGTCCTCGTCGTCCTCGGTTATGTAGATCTCCACGGTCCACTGCTTGACCTGCATGGGGGCCTCCTTCCGGTGTCCTCCCTCCACCATCTCTCACCGCCCGGCGGGCCCGGACGCCGCCCCGGGCGTGTCGGGCGACCCCCGGGGCGGCGCCGTTGTCTAAAATCCCCCGGGGGCGAGTTCGGGGGAGTGTGGGAACGCTTCATGCTGCACGGCATCGATGTGTCCAACTGGCAGGGCGCCGTCAACTGGGCCGGCCACGCCGGCGACGGCGTCGACTTCGGCTTCGCCAAGGCGACCGAGGGCACGCGCTTCACCGACAAGTGGTTCGCGCGCAACTGGGCGGCCATGCGCGAGAACTGGCTGGTCTGCGGCGCCTACCACTTCGCCCACCCCAAGGGCGATCCCGACGACCAGGTGCGCCACTTCCTGGACGTGGTCGACGCGGCGGGCGGGCTGCGGCGCGGCGACCTGATCGCCCTCGATCTGGAGCACTCCGGGCACCTGCCGCCCCACCGGGTGGCGGCGTTCGCCCGGCGCTGGTGCCACGTGGTCAACGTGGTCACCGGCGTGCGGCCGCTGGTCTACACCTTCCTGTCGTTCGCGAAGAAGGGCTACTGCGCGGGCCTCGACGACTATCCGCTGTGGATCGCCGCGCCCAGCCACCCCAAGGGCCACCCGGCGGTGCCGCCGCCCTGGGACCGCTGGGCGATCCACCAGTACGCGCACGGCCCCATCGACCGAAACGTCTTCAAGGGCACCCGCGCCCAGCTCACCGCGCTCGGGGCGCAGCCGGTCGAGGACCGCCGCAGCAAGGCGTAGGCGGCGCGATAAGACGAGGCGGTTTCCCGGTAGCATCGGGCACGACAAGCGGAGTGCCCGCGCCCACCCATTTCTTTTGGAGCAACCGTGTCTGCCGCCCTAGAGATACGCGTCACCCTCGCCGGAGCCGAGCGTGTGGTAGCGGGCGGTACGACGGCGGGCGAGGCGCTTTCCGCCGACGGCCGCTCGGTCGTCGCCGCGAAGATCAACGGGGAGCCGCGCGACCTGGCCGCCGTGGTGGCCGACGGCGACGTCGTCGAGCCCATCGCCATCGACAGCGATGAGGGCCGGGCCATCCTGCGCCACTCCACCGCGCACGTGATGGCCCAGGCCGTCCAGGAGATCTTCCCCGGCGCCCGGCTCGGCATCGGCCCGCCCGTCGAGAACGGCTTCTACTACGACTTCGACGTCGAGCAGCCGTTCACCCCCGAGGACCTCAAGCGCATCGAGAAGCGCATGCGCGAGATCGTCAAGCAGGGGCAGACCTTCGCCAGGCGGGCCGTCAGCGACGAGGCCGCGCGCGAAGAGCTCGCCGCCGAGCCCTACAAGCTCGAGCTCATCGGGCTCAAGGGCGGCGGCGCGGGCGAGGAGGAGAGCGTCGAGGTCGGCGGCGGCCAGCTCACCATCTACGACAACCTCGACCCCAAGACCGGCCGGCTGTGCTGGAAAGACCTGTGCCGCGGCCCGCACCTGCCCTCGACCCGGGCCGTCCCGGCGTTCAAGCTCATGCGGTCCGGCGGCGCCTACTGGCGGGGCAGTGAGAAGAACCCGCAGCTCCAGCGCATCTACGGCACCGCGTGGGAGTCGCGCGACAAGCAGGACGAATACCTCCACCTGCTGGAGGAGGCAGAGAAGCGCGACCACCGCAAGCTCGGCGCCGAGCTCGACCTGTTCTCCTTCCCCGGCGAGCTGGGCTCGGGCCTGCCGGTGTTCCATCCCAAGGGCGGGGTGATCCGCAAGATCATGGAGGACTACTCCCGCAAGCGGCACGAGGAGGCGGGCTACTCCTTCGTCAACACCCCGCACATCACCAAGGAGCACCTCTACCAGGTCTCCGGCCACCTCGACTGGTACGCCGACGGCATGTTCCCCCCCATGGAGCTCGAGGGGGCGCGCTACTACCTCAAGCCGATGAACTGCCCGATGCACAACCTGATCTTCAGGGCGCGCGGGCGGTCCTACCGTGAGCTGCCGCTGCGGCTGTTCGAGTTCGGCACGGTCTACCGCTACGAGAAGTCCGGCGTGGTGCACGGCCTCACCCGCGTGCGCGGCCTCACCCAGGACGACGCGCACATCTACTGCACCCGCGAGCAGATGCGCGACGAGCTGACCTCGCTGCTGCGCTTCGTGCTCGACCTGCTGCGCGACTACGGGCTCGACGACTTCTACCTCGAGCTGTCCACCAAGGACCCGGTCAAGTTCGTCGGCACCGACGAAGACTGGGAGGAGGCCACCGAGACGCTGCGCGAGGTCGCCGAGTCCGAGAAGCTCGAGCTCGTGCTCGACCCGGGCGGCGCCGCCTTCTACGGCCCCAAGATCTCGGTCCAGGCGCGGGACGCCATCGGCCGCACCTGGCAGATGTCCACCATCCAGCTCGACTTCAACCTGCCCGAGCGCTTCGAGCTGGAGTTCCAGGCGGCCGACGGGGCGCGTCAGCGCCCGGTCATGATCCACCGGGCGCTGTTCGGGTCGATCGAGCGGTTCTTCGGCGTCCTGGTGGAGCACTACGCCGGCGCGTTCCCTCCCTGGCTCGCGCCGGTGCAGGTGATCGGCATCCCGATCTCCGAGGCGCACGCGGACTACCTGTCGGAGGTCGCCGCGCGGCTGCGCGAGCGCGGCATCCGGGTCGAGGTCGACGCCTCGGCCGACCGCATGCAGAAGAAGATCCGCAACGCGCAGAAGTCCAAGGTGCCGTTCATGCTGCTGGCCGGCGACGACGACGTCGCGGCCGGCGCGGTGTCCTTCCGCTACCGCAGCGGCGAGCAGAACAACGGCGTCCCGGTGGACGACGCGATCGCCGAGATCGTCGACGCCGTGGAGCGCCGCGTCCAGGTCTGAGATTCGAGCACGGGGCGGCGGCGGTGCCCGGGAGGCGGAGCCGCCGCCCCGCGTCCTATGCTGCAAGGCATGCAGGAGCCGATTGAGCAGCCCGGTGCCGGAGATCCGGACAACTTCCAGCGTCTGTGGACCCCGCACCGCATGGCCTACATCAAGGGAGAGAACAAGCCGAGCGGCTCGGGCCCGGGTGACGGCTGCCCGTTCTGCGAGATCCCCAAGATGAGCGACCAGGACGGGCTCATCGTGGCCCGCGGCTCCTCGGTCTTCGCGGTGCTCAACCTCTACCCTTACAACTCCGGGCACATGATGGTGGTCCCCTACCGCCACGTGCCCGACTACGTCGACCTCGACGAGGGCGAGACCTCCGAAATGGGGGAGTTCACCAAGCGCGCGATGCTGTCGCTGAGGAAGGCGAGCGGCGCGCAGGGGTTCAACGTCGGCATGAACCTCGGCCACGTCGCCGGGGCGGGCATCGCCGCCCACCTGCACCAGCACGTCGTGCCGCGCTGGGGCGGCGACACCAACTTCATGCCGGTGGTCGGCCACACCAAGGTGCTGCCGCAGCTCCTCCAGGACACCCGCGACCTGCTCGCCGACGCCTGGCCCACCTGACTCCGCCACGGCGCCGCCTGACTCCGCCGCGGCTGCCGGAGATCGCCCGGCTGCGCCGTCCGGCTGTGGCGCGGCGCCGTCCGGCTCAGGTCGGCAGCGGGCTCAGCACCGGGGCGGGGCGGGGCGGCGCCCCGGGGGTCAGCGCCTGGATGCCCGCCGACAGCACCAGCGGCACGGCCAGCGCCAGCGCCATGGACAGCACGGCGGCGCCCGAGTCGTTGACCAGCATGCCGACCACGCCGCTGACCAGGGCGCCGATCAGCCCCGCGCGCAGCATCGGCGCCCGCTCGAAGGCCACCGGCAGCACCCCGGCGCTGGCGGTGCCCGGGCGCAGCAGCGCGAAGACCAGGAACGCGAAGGCCGCGATGACGATCGGCATCAGGTTCGGCGACAGCAGCGTGCTCAGCATGGCCCCGAGCTTGCGCCCGATCACCGGCAGGAACGTGCCGTCGATCACCTGGCCGGCGAACCGCCCGAGGTGGGTCTGCGCGGCGGGCGGCCGCAGGTGGTCCAGGTAGGCGATGCCCATCACGATGACCCCGCCCGCCGCGCAGAACGCGCCCAGCTTGACGATCGAGACCCGCTTGCCCGCCACCAGCAGGGCGGTGACCGCGATGCCCGGCACGAAGGCGATGACGCCGCCGAAGTCGCTGCCCACCCCGGGCCAGCCGTCCAGGATCATCGCGAAGCCGCCCAGCCCGGCCACCAGGACGACGGCGGCGCGGCGGCGCCCGGCCCGCACCAGCCCGTCGGCGACCGCCGTCGTCAGCAGCAGCACGGCGGTGGCCATCAGCGCGAAGGGGATGTTGCCCAGGCCGTAGTAGCGCGCGCCGACCACGCCGGTGTAGCCCATGATGCTGTTGAGCTGCAAAGGCGTGCCGCTGAGCAGGTCGCCCACGAGCACGGCGGCCGTGACCGCCGCGATCACCGACACCGGCCCGAGCACCCCGCCCGCGCCGGGACGCCCGCGCAGCCGCGCCCACGCGGCCGGCACGCCCAGCGCCAGCACGGTGAGGGCGGCGGCGCAGGCGAGCACCCCGGCCACCAGCGTGACCGCGGGCGCCGCCGCGCGCTCCCACGGGACGAGGTTCACCAGGTAGGTCGACGCCGGCAGCGAGGCCAGCGCGAGCGCCGCCACGCGCACCCCGGCGAGGGCCCTGCGGCGGCGCAGCAGCAGGAAGGCGGCCGCGTAGAACAGCACCTGCAGCACGGCCAGGCCGCTGAAGAACCCGCCGCCGACGGCGCGGATGGTCTGCCCGGCGATGTCGGCGTGCCGAAGGGCGGCCACGCCGTCCTCGGTGCCGGTCGCGCCCGAGGGGGCCCACGGCGCCCCGATGACGGTGCCGGGGACGGCCACCCCGGCCGCCTGCAGCACCGTCGCCGTCACGTCGGGCAGGATCACCATGTCGTCGCGATGGGTGGACCTTGCGCCGAGGAAGCGGTCTTCGGAGCCGGGCGCCCGCCACATCGCCACCCGCAGGTGCGGCTCGGAGCCGTGGTCGGACAGTCCGGTCAGCACGATGCGCGTGTCGGCGAGCATGTGCCCCACGACCTCGCCGACCTTGGCGTCGGCCTCGCCGAGCGCCGCCCGGCGCCGGGCGGGCGAGAGCTTCTCGGGGGTGTCGGCCAGCAGCTCGCCGTCGAAGTAGGGAGCGACCAGGTCGTCGATGTCGACGGCCAGCACCGGGCAGGCGTGCCAGTCGAGCCACTGCGACGTCGTCGAGTACAGGTCGACGGCGCCGGAGCGGTCGGCCAGCGCGAGCGCCGCTCCGGGGCCGACGGCCTGGGTGCACCGGCCGGCCGCGTGCAGGGCGGCGCCGAGCGAGCCGGCGTAGTCGGCGTCGCGGACGGTCCACAGCCAGTCGAAGCCGGGGATGACCGTCTTGCGGCCCCGCTCCTCCACCGCGGGCGGCGGCCCGCAGCGGGCGCCGACGGAGGAGCGCACGCCGGCCGAGATCGTCAGCCAGCCGTCGTAGGGGCAGGTGACCCGGCCGACGGTGCGCACCGACAGCGACCCGATCGCGCTCTGCGCGGCGAGCCGCCACAGGTTCGGGGTGTCGGTGGGATTCACGTCGTCCCAGCGCAGCCCGGGCACGCCGATCAGCGTCACCCGCCCGGGGGCGTCCGCCCGGCGCGGGACGTCCGCCCGCCCCGGGGACTGCGCCCACGCGGCGCCGGTCGTGATCAGGCACAGCATGATCACCGCCAATGCGCCCAGCGCGCGCCTCACCACTGACCGACCTCCCATGACGTCCACCTGCGAATCCCTGGAACCGTACGGGAAAGCGCGTCGCTCGGTCCAGGGGAACACGGTGAACATCACCCGGAGCCGGGCGCCGCTCCCGGCGCGTCCCGGCGCGGCGCCGCGCCGCCGCCGGGAGGTTCCCGCATCCGGGACCCTACTCGCCCGGACGGGCGTCCGGAGACGCCCGTGCGGGGGCGGGGCGGCACGGCCTGGCGGCGGCCCGAGGTCAGGGCAGCACGGCGGTGGCCGGGGCGCTCTCGTTGCCGAGGCGGTCGAGCGCGGTCACCAGGTAGGCGCCGCCGCCCGGGACGGCGTAGGACTGCCCGGCGGTCCCCGCGGCGGGGACCACGGCCAGCAGGTTGCGTCCGTCGGCGGTCGCGCACCCGTCCGGCTTGGCGCTCGCGACCCGGTACACGGCGTACGAGGCGGCCTCGGGGGAGGACTTCCAGCCGAGCGTGCCGCCGGCCAGGCCGAGGCCGGAGGGGACGGCCGGCGCGGCGCCGCCGCGGCCGGCGACCAGCGGCGGCAGCGCGGGGCGGGGATAGTGGTCCTTGACCAGCGCGTCGAGCACGCCCAGCGGGTTCTTGCCGAGCTGGGCCGCGCTGAAGTAGACGTCTCCCTGCACCTCGGGGTACTTGCGGTTGAGCGTCAGGTGGGCGGGCAGCTCGCCGGCCTTGGTCCAGGCCGCGACGTCCCTGGCACCCACCCGGTAGAGCGCCTGGCCGATGTAGAGGTGGACGCCGGTGCCCTTGACCTGGTTCGCCCACCACGGCACCAGCTTGGCGTAGTCGGCGGCGGCGAACCCGCGCGGCCAGTAGATCTGCGGCATGACGTAGTCGATCGAACCGGACTTGATCCACGCCCGGGCGTCGGCGTAGATCGCGTCGTAGGCCGACAGGCCCTTGGTGTCCGAGCCGGCGGGGTCGTTCGACTTGTTGCGCCAGATGCCGAACGGGCTGATGCCGAACTTGACGTACGGCTTGGCCTCGTGGACGGCCGCGCCGGCCTGGGCGACCAGCGTGTTGACGTTCTCGCGCCGCCACGCGGCGAGCGACATGCCCTTGCCGTACTTTGTAAAGGCAGCGGTGTCGGCGAACTTCGTGCCCTTGCCGGGATAGGGGTAGAAGTAGTCGTCGAAGTGGACGCCATCGATGTCGTACCGCTGCACCACGTCCTTGATCACCTTGACGGTGTGGGCGCGGACCTCGGGCAGGCCGGGGTTGTAGTACAGCCTGCCCTCGTGCTTGACGACCCATCCGGGGTGCAGGCGGGCCGGGTGGTTCGCGGGCAGCTTGGCCAGATTGTCCTTGTCGGCCGCGCGGTAGGGGTTGAACCAGGCGTGGAACTCGAGGCCGCGCTTGTGCGCCTCTGCGATCAGGAAGGGGAGGGGCTCCCAGCCGGGGTCGCGGCCGGCGGTGCCGGTGAGCCACTGCGACCAGGGCTCGTAGGGCGACTTGTAGATCGCGTCGGAGGCCGGGCGCACCTGGACGAAGACCGCGTTGAGGTTGCGCTTGACCGCGTTGTCCAGGATGCGGACGTACTCGGCCTGCTGCCGGGCCGCGTCCAGACCGGTCTTGGAAGGCCAGTCCACGTTGTGCACGGTGGCGATCCACACGCCGCGCAACTGCCGCTTGGGGTACTTGGGGCTCACCTCGCACGCCTCGGCGCCCGCGGCCCGCCCGCTCTTCGCGGCGGCGGGGTGCGCGGCGGCGGGCCTGCCCTCGCCGGTCGCGGCCTTGCCCTGGCCGGTCGCCGTCTTGGCCTGGCCGGTGGCGGGCCCGGCCGCGGCGGCCGCGCGCCCGGCCTCGCTGTCGGCGGGAGCAGCGCCAGGTCCGAAGAGGTAGGCGACGCCGGTGGTGACCACCGCCATGGTGGTGGCGGCGAGCAGAGGCCGATGTCCGTTTCGCATGGGACATGAGTCTGGCATCGGCAAAAGACCGCCAAGGCCCGATAAAAGAAATCGCATCGTGATGTCACGGTGACTACGGAGGCCTGTGAGGCCTGCGTGCCGCGAGGTGACGCGCGCGGCGGGGGGCCGCGCCCGCGCCGGACGGCGCCCGTCCCGGCGGGCACCTGCGCCTTCGCGTCCCGTCCCGCCGGGCGGTCCCGGCGCGGGCCGCGGGGACCGCTCCCGGCGGCCGGCGCGGGTGACAACTCCCTTACCTCCGCCATCGCCCCTCTCCCGCCGGAGGGTGAGGCCCCCGGCGCCCGGAGGTCCCCCCCGGCCCGGGGACCTGCGGTGGCGCGGGCGGCCCGCCGGGCCTAGTCGGCGGCGGACCTGAGTTTCTCCGCCAGGTGGGACGGCAGCGGCTCGTAGCGCAGGAAGGACCGCTGGAAGGCGCCCGTGCCGTGCGACATGGACCGGAGGTCGATCGCGTACCGGGTGATCTCCAGCTCGGGGACCTCCGCCTTGACCAGCGTGCGCCCCGTGCCGACCGCCTCGGTGCCGAGGACGCGGCCGCGGCGCGAGGACAGGTCGGACATCACGGCGCCGACGTGCTCGTCCTCGATCAGCACCGACAGCTCGTCCACCGGTTCGAGCAGCAGCGCGGGCACCTTGGCCGCCGCCTCCTTCAGGGCCAGCTGCCCGGCGATCTGGAAGGCCATGTCGGAGGAGTCCACCGAGTGGGCCTTGCCGTCGAAAAGGGTCACCCTGATGTCCACGACGGGGTAGCCGGCCAGCACGCCGCGCTCCATCTGGGCCCGCACGCCCTTCTCGACCGAGGGGATGAACTGCCTCGGCACCACGCCGCCCACGATCTTGTCGACGAACTCGAAGCCGCCGCCGGAGTCCAGGGGCTCGATCTCGACGTGGCAGATCGCGTACTGCCCGTGCCCGCCGGTCTGCTTGACGTTGCGCCCGGTTCCTTGGGCCTTGCCGCCGAAGGTCTCGCGCAGCGGCACCCGCAGCTCGACCCGCTCGACCTCCACGCCGTGGCGCTTGGCCAGGTGGTCGAGCAGCACGTCGGCGTGGGCCTCGCCCATGCACCACAGGACGAGCTGGCGCGTCTCGGCGTTGTTCTCCAGGCGCAGGGTCGGATCTTCGGCCACCAGGCGCCCGAGGGCCTGCGACAGCTTGTCCTCGTCGGCCTTGGACTTGGCGCGGATGGCGACCGGCAGCAGCGGCTCGGGCATCGTCCAGGAGGTCACCAGCAGCGGATTGTCCTTGTCGGACAGGGTGTCGCCCGTCTCTGCCCTGCTGAGCTTGGCGACGGCGCAGATGTCGCCGGCGACGCACTTGGTGGTGGTGCGCTGGTGCTTGCCCAGCGGCGAGGACAGCGCGCCGATGCGCTCGTCCAGGTCGTGGTCCTCGTGGCCGCGCTCGGCCAGGCCGTGCCCGGAGACGTGGACCACCATGTCGGGGCGGAGGGTGCCGGAGAAGACCCTGACCAGGCTGATGCGCCCGACGTAGGGGTCGCTGGTGGTCTTGACCACCTCGGCGACCAGGGGCCCGTCGGGGTCGCAGGCGAGGGCCGGCGCCGGCGTGCCGGCGATCGTGGTGATCTCGGGCAGGGGGTGCTCCATCGGGGAGGGGAACCCCTGCGTGATCACCTCCAGCAGCTCCCGCATGCCGACGACCGCGCAGGAGCCCTGCACGGCGCACGTGGCGAGCACCGGGTAGAAGCCGCCCCTGGCCACGGCCTTCTCCAGGTCGTCGATCAGCACCTTGGTGTCGATCTCCTCGCCGGCGAGGTAGCGGTCCATGAGGGACTCGTCCTCGCTCTCCTGGATGATCCCTTCGATCAGGGTGCCCCGGTACGCGTCGATCTGTTCCTGGTAGGCCGCTCCGGCCTGGTTCTCGGTGCGGGTGCCGGTCGCGTAGTTGAAGAACTTCTGCGACAGCAGGCCGATCAGCCCGTTCACATGGCCGTTGGTCACCACCGGCAGGTACAGGGGGGCCACGCCGTCGCCGAAGGTGTCCTGGCATGCGGCGACCACTTCGTCGAAGTCGGCCCGCTGGTGGTCGATCTTGGTGATGACGACCGCGCGGGGCATGCCGACCGAGGCGCACTCGTCCCAGAGCATGCGCGTCAGCCCGTCGATGCCCTCGGCCGCCGAGACCACGAACAGGGCCGCGTCCGCCGCGCGCAGGCCGGCCCGCAGGTCGCCCACGAAGTCGGCGTACCCGGGGGTGTCCAGCAGATTGATCTTGATGCCGTTGTACGTCACCGGTGCCAGGGAGAGGTTGACCGAACGCTGCTGGCGCACCTCGACCTCGTCGAAGTCGCTGACCGTCGCGCCGTCCTCGACCCGGCCGGGCCGCTGGATGGTGCCCGTCGCGGCGAGCAGGGCCTCCACGAGCGTTGTCTTCCCGGACCCGGAATGGCCGACCAGCACCACGTTTCGCACGGCATCCGGCCGGTCGGCCGAGGGTGCCCTGCCCGCGGCTCCCGCTGGTCCTCCCGCAGTTCTCTCTGGCATAACGCCTCCCGCGTCTCGCCGTGAGATGCGGCCGCGCGCGGTCGCATCGTCCGCCGCCGCGCCCGCCGCCCGAAAGAGCGCGGTGCATTCACCCTTCACCCGTCCGGCGCGGATCACAAGGGGCTAAAGGCAAAAGTGCTCGCGAGAAGACACCCGGACTTCCCCGCCCGTTCACCGGGCCGGGACGGCGCGAGGGCGGCTGACGGAGACGACGGCATCGGCCGGCGCGTCGTCCGCGTCCGCTCCGGCCCTCCCCGCGCCTCGTCCGCCCTCGCGCGCCGGCCGGATATCGGCGCAGGCGGCGGGCTTGATTCGAGGCTCGCCGCCGGTGTGGCTACGATCGGACGGCGATGTTGAAGCTCCTGCGTCCCGCCGCCACCCGTGTGCTGTCCCCGCTCGGCCGGGCGCTCGCCCGCCGGGGGATCAGCCCGAATGTCATCACCGTCCTCGGCACGCTGGGGGTCGCGGCGGGAGCCCTGGGCTTCTACCCGCGCGGCCAGCTGTTCCTCGGGTCGGTCGTCATCACCTTCTTCGTCCTCGCCGATCTGCTGGACGGCGTCCTGGCCCGCATGCTCGGCACCACCAGCACATTCGGAGCGTTCCTCGACTCGACGCTCGACCGCGTCGGCGACGCCGCCGTCTTCTCCGGGCTGATCTTGTGGTTCATGTCGACCGGCCAGGGCGTCCTGGCCGGGGTCGCGCTGTTCTGCCTGGTCGCCGGGGCGGTGGTGTCCTACGCCAAGGCGCGCGCCGAAGGGCTCGGCCTCACCTGCGAGGTCGGTCTGGCCGAGCGGTCCGAGCGCCTGGTGGTCGTGCTGGTCGCCGCCGGGCTCGGCGGGCTCGGCGTGCCCTACATCCTGGCCGCCGGCCTGTGGCTGCTCGCCGCCGCCAGCGCGTTCACCGCCGGGCAGCGGATCCTGCACGTTTACCGTCAGACGGTGCCAACATGAACTTACGGACTCACCGCACCGGCGATGATGTCCTGATTCTCCGACCGGCGATCCGCCTGGATCTCTGACCGACCTTTGGGGGTGAACCTCGCGTTGACTGATCGGCTCGTCACCTGGGCTTTCCACCTCGGCTGGGTGCTGGTGCCCAAGCTGCCCGAGCCGGTGGCCGCGTGGGCCTTCCGCCTCCTGGCCGACTTCATGTGGTGGCGTCACGGCAAGCTCGTCCGCCGTCTGGAGTCCAACCTGGCCAGGGTGACCGGCAAGGATGTCGCTGATCCGTCGATCCGCGACCTCAGCAGGGCCGGCATGCGGTCCTATTTCCGCTACTGGATGGAGGCGCTGCGCCTGCCGGTGATCGGCAAGGAGCGCATCCTGGCCGGCACGAACGCCATCCACGGTGACCGCATCTTCTCCACGCTGGAAAGCGGCCGGGGCATCGTGCTGGCCCTGCCGCACATGGGCAACTGGGACCTGTCCGGCGCGTGGCTCGTCCACAGCGGGCACACCTTCACCACCGTCATGGAGCGTCTCAAGCCCGAGTCGCTGTACGAGCGGTTCGTGGCGTTCCGCGAGAGCCTCGGCATGGAGGTGCTGCCGCTCACGGCCAAGGGCGGAGGCACCGCGCACGCCTTCGGCACCCTCGCCCAGCGGTTGCGCGCCGGGCGCGCGGTCTGCCTGCCCGCCGAGCGCGACCTCACCGAGAAGGGCATCGAGGTCGACTTCTTCGACGGCAGGACGCGCATGGTCGCCGGACCGGCGCTGCTGGCCGTCCAGACCGGGGCCGCGCTTCACCCGGCGACGATCTGGTTCGAGGGCGACGGCTGGGCGATCCACATCCACGAGGAGATCCCCGTCCCCGCCGAGGGCTCCCGCCAGGAGAAGGTCGCCGTCATGACGCAGAGCATGGCGCGCGTCTTCCAGGAGGGCATAGCCGAGCACCCGCAGGACTGGCACATGCTCCAGCGGCTCTGGCTCGACGACCTGGAGCCCCGGTGAGCGCGTCGTGAGGGTCGGCATGGTGTGCCCCTACACCTGGGACGTCCCGGGCGGGGTCATGGCCCACGTCCGCGACCTGGCCGAGGCGCTCATCGCCGACGGCCACCACGTGTCGGTGCTCGCCCCCGCCTCCGACGACGCGCCGCTGCCCTACTACGTGACCTCGGCGGGCCGGGCCGTCCCCGTGCCGTACAACGGCTCGGTGGCGCGCCTCGCCTTCGGCTTCCTGTCGGCGAACCGCGTGCGCAAGTGGCTGCGCGAGGGACGTTTCGACATCCTGCACGTCCACGAGCCGTCGGTGCCCTCGGTCGGCCTGCTGGCCTGCTGGGCGGCGAGAGGACCGATCGTGGCCACCTTCCACGCCTCCTACCAGCGCTCGCGGGCCGTCGCCGTCACCGCGCCGGTGCTGCACACCGCGCTGGAGAAGATCTCCGGCCGCATCGCCGTGTCCGACGCCGCGCGCAAGACCCTCGTCGAGCACATGGGCGGCGACGCCGTCCTCATCCCGAACGGCGTCACGGTGAGCCGGTACGAGCAGGCCGAGGCCCTGCCGGGCTGGGGCCCCGACGGCGGCGTGATCGGCTTCCTCGGCCGCATGGACGAGCCCCGCAAGGGCCTGCCGGTGCTGCTGGAGGCCTTCGCCCTGCTCGGCCCCGAGCGTCCCGGCCTGCGGCTGCTCGTCGCCGGGCCCGGCGACGCCGACGAGGTGCTGTCCAAGGTTCCCGCGGCGCTGCGCGACCGGGTCGGCATCCTCGGCATGGTCAGCGAGGACGACAAGGCCCGCGCCTACCACTCCGTCGACGTCTTCTGCGCCCCGAACACCCACGGCGAGAGCTTCGGCATTGTGCTCGCCGAGGCCATGGCGGCAGGGGCGACCGTGCTGGCCAGCGACATCCCCGCCTTCCGCAAGGTGCTCGGCGAGGGGCAGGCGGGCGCCCTGTTCACCGTCGGTGACGCCGCCTCCCTCGCCCGTGAGGCGGCCGCCCTGCTCGACGACGCCGACCGGCGCGCCGAGCTCTCCCACGAGGCGAGCGCGGCCGTCCGCCAGTACGACTGGTCGACCGTGGCCCGCGACGTGGTGCGCGTCTACGAGACGGTGACGGCGACCGCGAGCGGCGGCGTCGAAGAGGAACACCGCGGGGCGGTCCTGTGAGCGTCATGACCATCAGCCTGCTCGTCGGCGCGGTCGTCGTGCTGGCCGCCGTGTACATCTCCTGGCGGGCCGGACGGCTCGACCGCATGCACATCCGCCTGGAGACCGCGCGGGCCGCGCTGGACGCCGCGCTGATCAGCCGCGCCGCCGTCTGCCTGGAGCTGGCCGCCTCACATGTCCTCGACCCGGCCACCAGCCTGGTGCTGGCCGCGGCCACCCACGAGGCCCGCGCGGCGGGGCCCGAGGAGCGCGAGCACGCCGAGAGCGACCTGTCGCGCACGATCAGGGCCGTGATGGACCAGGAGCGCTTCAGAGAGCGCCTCGCCGAGACTCCGGAGGGCACCGCCCTGATGGGCGAGCTGGACACCGCGGTCACCAAGGTCATCTACTCGCGCCGCTTCTACAACAACGCCGTCGAGGTGACCCGGCGGGCCCAGCGCCGCTGGCTCGCCCGCACCCTCCGCCTGGCGGGCCACACCGACCCCCCGTCCTACTTCGAGATCGACGACGCCGAGCCCGCCTCCTTCGCCCTGCAGGCCTGAGGCTCACGGGCGGCAGACGGCAGACGGCAGACGGCGGGCAGCGGGCGGTAGGCAGTAGGTGGCGGGCGGCGGGCGCGGGTCGCGATGAGCCGCGCCGTTCGGTCACCGGCGGCGGGCCCGCTTCCGGCGGCGGGAACGCCGCTCAGGGCAGGAGGCGGGCGCGAGGGCGGGCGTGCCGCAGCAGAGGCGGGCAGGTCAGGCGGGTGCCGGATCGCGTGGGAAGCGCGAAGGCCACGGCCTTGGCGGGCTCGCCGCCCGCGAAGGCCGTCGTGACGTACGCGCGGCAGTGGCCCTGAGACAGCTCCCGGGTGAGCATCAGCCCTCGGCCGCCCTCGGCGAACAGGTCCGGCGCGGTCTGGCCGTGCGACCGCTCCAGGACGGCCGGGATCCAGCGCAGATCAGCGTCGCCGTCCACCACCTCGCACCAGGTCGGCACGCCGCCGAGCTCATAGACGCGCAGCTCGTAAGGAGCCCGGCCGTGCCGCTCGGCGTTGGCCACCAGCTCGGACACGATCGTCTCCGCGTCCATGACCTCCTCGCGCCCAAGACCCTCGCCCTGGAGCACCTCGCGGACGAGGGCACGGGCACGGCGGCACGCCGAACCAGGGCGCAGGACGGCTACGACAACGCTCACCAGCGCGAAAGGGGACTCCTCACCCGCTCCGCCGGTCGCGGCCGGGCGCACGTCCCCCTCGGAGTCCCGGCGGCGCGCGTCGTCCTCGCGAACGCGCTCGCGCCCGGGCGCTTCGCCCGCGGAGGCGACGGCCGAGGTCGGCCGGCCGGAGCGAGGACCTCCGTCCCCGCCGGCCATGAGGCCCTCAGAGGAGCGCCCGCCGGCGCCCGGGTCCCTCTGGGCGGGGATCTTCGGGCGTCCTTGGGGGACGCCGGGTGCGTCCGCTGACCAGTGGGGGATCGGCCGCATCTGGGCTGCTCCTTCTCGGCTCTCGGCGACGGTGCTCCAGCAGGAGACCTGACCGAACGCCCGCAGGACAGGTCCCCTCTCAGGCGTCGCCGTTCGCCGCGCCGTCCAAGCGTTCCGGAGTCCTATCCGTCGCCCGCCGCGCGCGTCTGCGCGCCGAGTGGTCGTTTCCCGGTCGTTTGGGACGGAGCGGCAGGTTTCCGTGCCGTCCCTATTGACAATGAGTCGCTGTCTGATTACGCGTTGTCGTGGAGGTGGCCGTGGGCGGAACGAAGCGTGGGGCGGGAAGGCCGGAGCTGGCGCGGGCGCGCAGGCGGTTGGGCATGAGCCAGGAGGAGATCGCCGAGGCGCTGTGGGTGTCGCCGACCACCTGGAGCCGGTGGGAGCGCGGCAGGCAGGCGATCCGGCCGGTGTACCGGGCGCGGATGGCCGAGGTGTTCGGAGCCGACCCGGCCGAGGTCGAGCGGTGGATCGAAGGCGGTGCCCCGGTCGATACGGAAGCCTGGCTCCGCCCGGACTTCAGCGACCTGTCGCTCGCGGCTACGGTCGAGGCCGCCGGACGCCTGTGGAGGTGCGACGTGGACCCCGATCGCCGTCATGTGCTCGCCGCGCTGCCCTTCGTGCCCGCCGCCCTCGGAAGCTGGCTGTCGGCCTGGAGCTACGGCGCTCCGGTCGCCTCGGCCGCCCACGAGGGCTCGGGACCGTCCGTGGGCCTGTCGGACGTCCAGCGGATCGACGAGGCGCGGCAGGCGTTCGGCGAGATGGACCACCGATTCGGCGCCGGACTGGTCCGCCCCGCCGTGGTCGACTACCTGAACACCGTCGTCGCGCCCCTGCTCAAAGGCCGCTACACCGACAAGGTCGGCTCCGCCCTGATGTCGGCCGCCGCCGGGCTCACGGGGATGGCGGGGTGGACCGCGTTCGACCTGCACCGTCATGGGCAGGCCCAGCAGTACTTCGGACAGGCGCTCAAACTGGCGAAACTGGGCAGCGACCCGATGATTGGCTCCCTGATCCTGGAGGGCATGACCCATCAGGCCTTGTACCTGCGACATTCGGCGCAGGCCGTCTGGTTGACCGGTGCGGCCGTGGAAGCCGCCCGGCGCGTGGACGCGCCACCATGGGTGACGGCGATGCTGCTGGTCGAGGAGGCTTGGGCGACGGCCCTGCGGACCCGGCCGGGCGAGAGCCGGGACGGGCATGGCGCACGGACCGTCCAGTTGCAACTCGCTGAGGCCGAGCGTGTCCACGCACGAGGCCGGACCGATCGCGACCCGGCCTGGGCCGCCTGGAACGACGAGCCGGAACTGATCGCCCGTGCGGGCATGTGCTGGGAACTGCTGGGGGAGCACGAGCGGGCCGCCGATTGCGCTGAAGCGGCGGTACGCGAGTTCACGGAGGCGCGGCCACGCTCAGCGCAGCTGAATCGGGTGAACGCGGCCGACGCCTACTTGAGCATGGGGGAGGTGGAGCGGGCCGTGGAACTGGCGCGGGAGGCGATTCCGGCGGCCCGGACGCTGACCTCGGCGCGGGCCGTCGAGCGCGTCAGGCAGTTCTCCGGCCGCCTCGGCCCCTACGCCGGCACCGTCCACGTCAAGGAGTTCCGCGCCCACCTGTCCGCCGAACTCGCCTCCTGATGGGAGTCGCCGGGTCGCCGAGCGGACGGTCACCCGGAGGCAGTCCCGAAGCGCGGAAGGGAAGGGCGGCGATCCAGGGCGTCCTGCCCCGGCGGACCCCCTCGTCGCCCGGCGATCATCGAGGTGGGCCGAGCAGGTCCCAGCGGTTCCCGGCTATGTCGAGGAACACGGCGACCTGCCCGTAGGGCTCCGTCCGCGGTGTGGTCACGAACTCGACGCCGGCCGCCGCCATTCGCTCGTAGGCGGCGCCGAAGTCGTCCACGCGCAGGAAGAACCCCACCCGCCCGGCGACCTGGCTCCCGACGACCCTGGCCTGCCGCTCTCCGTCCGCCTGGGCGATCAGGATGCCCGTCTCCGCGCCCGGCGGCCTGACGACGACCCATCGTTTCCGACGGCCATCGTTGGTCAGCGATGGCGAGTCCTCGACCAGTTCGAAGCCGAGAATCCCGCTGAAGAACTCGATGGCGCGGTCGTAGTCGTCCACGACGACCGTCACAAGATCAATTCGCACGCCCGGAGTATAGGGGTCTGTCCGGCGTGGCGTTCAGCCCCGACGATGCCCTGCCGGCCTCCGCGAGCTGGGACCGGATGGCGAACGTGCAACCCACCGGAAATGATGGGGTCGCTCGCGCCATGTACGGGTTGTCCGCGTCTGATACCGACAGAGGAGACGGCCATGGGGACGGCGTGTGGATGACGATGAGGTGGCCCGGTTCGAGGGCGTCTACAGGGAGACCTACGACCAGATCACGGCCTACGCGGCGCGCCGGTGCGACTCGCCGCAGGACGCGGCGGACGTCGTGGCGGAGACCTTCGCGATCGCCTGGCGCAAGCTCGCCGAACTCCCACCGGGACGCGAGGCCAGGCTCTGGCTCTACGGCGTGGCGCGCCGGGTGCTGGCCGACCACCGCCGCAAGACGGACCGGCGGCGCGTGCGCAACGTGGAGCTCGACGCCGAGATGGCCGATCTCTACAGTGACCCGCCTGACGGCGGGGTTGGGGTGAGCGCGGTGGCCGAGGTGTTCCGCGGTCTGTCCGACGACGATCGCGAGCTGCTGTCGCTGGTCGCCTGGGAAGGGCTGGGCCGCGACGAGATCGCCACGATGCTCGGACTGTCGCGCAACGCGGTGCGCATCAGACTGCACCGTGCCCGCAGGCGCTTTTCCGCCGCGCTCGACGCGGCCGAGATCCGGACGAGTACGCACGGCCGCATGATGCCGGCGGCGGGGAGGTCGTCGTGAGCGACGTCGACGAGGTCAGCGCGCTGCTGAGGCCGCTCGCGCGGGTGGCGCCCGGGCGGCGGGGGGACGGCGCGTCGGGCGCGGGGGCGCGGACGCTGCTGGCCTCCGTCACCGCCCAGAGACCGGACGCCGCCCTCGCCCGGCCGTCGGTCGGGCGCCGCCGACACGGGGTCTTCGGCCCGCGCCGTGTGGCGATGGGCATGGCCGCCGCCGCCGTGCTGGCCACGGGTGTCGTCGTGGGCCCGAGCCTGCTGCGCGACGGAGGCGGCGTGGCGCTCGGCTACGCCAACTCGGCGGTGGAGATCGTCCGCGAAGGCGACCAGTACGTCGCCCGGATCAAGGACCCGTTCGCCGAGCACGCCCTGTACACCGAGGCGTTCAAGGCGGTCGGGCTGCGCGTGGGGCTGCGCCCGGTGCCGGTGTCGCCCGGAGGAGTGGGGAAGATCTTGGGCATGGTGGTCACGGCCGGGGGGGCTCCCGAGCCGCGAGTGGCGCCGGATCCTTCCGGCCCCAGGATCGACGGTGTTCTGCTCACGATGGAGACCTCCCCCCAAGGCTGCGACCCCGGTCGGGACGACGGCTGCGTCATGGTGATGCGGGTGCCGGCCCGGTTCAGGGGTGTGGTGGACGTCAGGCTCGGACGCCAGGCCAGACCGGGGGAGGAGTACGCCGACTTCGACCGGGCCATGGCGCCGGGCGGGATGTTCGACGGGGTCCACCTGCGCGAGGGTCGCCCCGTGGCCGAGGTGCGCGCCGAGGCGCGCAGGCGTGACCTGGCGGTGGTGTTCAGCCTCATCCGGGTCGATCCGAAGAGCGGCGGCCTGTCCTTCGAGCCGCTGCCCGCCGGCCGGGTCGGGCGCGGCTGGACCGTGTGGAACGCCTGGCAGGTGAAGGCCGGGGTGATCCGGCTGCTCGTCACGCCCGGGCGACTGGCCGGAAATCCCTTCCACAACGGCAGCGCGCCGCCGCCCTCGCCCGGATGACGTCCGCGGCCCGGCCCCGGCCCCGGCCCCGGCCCCGGTCCTGGGGCGGGGGCTGTGGGCCTGGCGGAACGCGGGCTTCGATGGCGGTCGGCCGTCCGGCGGCGTGGCGATTCCCGCCCCGCGTGCCGTCCCGGGGACGCTGTGAGGTGCCGGCGGGCGCGGGACGGTGACACCGGGCGCGGGGCGGTGACGGCTGGTGCCGGTGGGAGAGGTGGGGATGAGTCGCCCGATCTTGCGTATCCGCATTGCATCCCATAGGTAAGCTTCGTGGCGTTTCCAGGCGAAATCGGGAGGAGCCACAGCTGTGCCAGTAAAACGGGTGGTAGGCATCGCGCTGGCGGGAACCGCCGTCCTAGCGCCCGCCGTGGCATGCTCGTCCTCCGGCGGCGGCGCGGCGCCCGCGTCGCAGGGCGTCCAGCCCGCGGCGTCGGCGCCGGCGACGCCGGCCCCGCCGCCTGAGCACCCCTTCACCGGGCAGCCGGTGGCGGGCCGCAGGCCGGTGCTCGCCGTGAAGATCGAGAACACCTCGTCGGGCAAGCCCCAGCTCGGCCTGCGCAGCGCCGACCTGGTGTTCGTCGAGCAGGTCGAGGGCGGCCTGACCCGCCTCATGGCGGTCTTCTCCTCCAAGATCCCCGCCAAGGTCGGGCCGGTCCGCAGCGCCCGCATCTCCGACCTGCACCTGCTGCCGATGTTCGGCAAGCCCGCTCTGGCCTATTCGGGCGTGCAGAGCAAGATGGTCCCGCTCGTCCAGCGGGCGTCGCTGTTCGACGTGTCCGACAGCGCCGCGCCGGGCGCGTACTTCCGCCAGCCGGGCCGCGTCGCCCCCTACAACCTGTTCGCGGACACGAGGAAACTCCTGGCGAAGGCGCCCAAGGCCACCAAGGCGCGCGACATCGGCCTCACCTTCGGCGACGCGCCGGAGGGCGGGACCCCCAAGAAGTCGTTCACCGTGAAGTACCCGGCCGCGACCTTCACCTTCGCCTGGTCGGCCGCGCAGAAGCGCTGGCTCGTGACGCAGGACGGCAGCAAGGACATGGCGGCCGAGGGCGGCCAGCTCGGCGCGCCCACCATCGTCGTCCAGTACGCCAAGACCACCCGCTCGGAGTTCCACGACTTCACCGGCAGCTACACGCCGCTGATCCACACCACCGGCACAGGCAAGGCGGTCGTGCTGCGCGACGGCAAGGCCTACAAGGCGGAATGGGCGCGCGCCTCGGAGAAGGAGGGCACGGTCTTCACCACCGAGGGCGGCGAGCCGATGAACTTCAGCCGCGGCCAGGTGTGGGTCGTCCTGGCCGCCCCCAAGCCCGTACAGCCCTGATCGCGGGGCGCGCGTCCGCCGCCACCCGTACAACTTGTCCAAAGTCCTCGTCGAGTTGTGACGATCCGGCCGTCAAGGGCGGGGCTGATCAGCGCCTAACATGGGAGGGGAACCCGTCGTCACGCTCGTGAGGTAAGACCGTGTCCAGCAGCACCCCCGAAGTCACCGAGACCACCGCCGTCACCGGCACCGCCCGCGTGAAGCGCGGCATGGCCGAGATGCTCAAGGGCGGTGTGATCATGGACGTCGTCACCCCGCAGCAAGCCAAGATCGCCGAGGACGCCGGCGCCGTCGCCGTCATGGCCCTTGAGCGCGTGCCCGCCGACATCCGGGCCGAGGGCGGCGTCTCGCGCATGAGCGACCCCGACATGATCGACGGCATCATCGCGGCCGTCTCGATCCCCGTCATGGCCAAGGCCCGCATCGGCCACCTCGTCGAGGCCCAGGTGCTCCAGGCCATCGGCGTCGACTACGTCGACGAGTCCGAGGTGCTCACCCCCGCCGACGAGGCCAACCACATCGACAAGTGGGCCTTCACCGTGCCCTTCGTCTGCGGGGCGACCAACCTCGGCGAGGCCCTGCGCCGCATCGCCGAGGGCGCCGCCATGATCCGCTCCAAGGGCGAGGCCGGCACCGGCAACGTCGTGGAGGCCACCCGCCACATGCGGCAGATCCGCGGCGACATCAAGCGCCTGGCCGCCCTCGACGAGGCCGAGCTCTACGCCGCCGCCAAGGAGCTGCGCGCGCCGTACGAGCTGGTCGCCGAGATCGCCAAGACCGGCAGGCTTCCCGTGGTGCTGTTCACCGCCGGCGGCATCGCCACCCCGGCGGACGCCGCGATGATGATGCAGCTCGGCGCCGAGGGCGTGTTCGTCGGCTCGGGCATCTTCAAGTCCGGCGACCCGGCCAAGCGCGCGGCGGCGATCGTCAAGGCCACCACCTTCTACGACGACCCCGATGTGATCGCCAAGGTCTCCCGCGGGCTGGGCGAGGCCATGGTCGGCATCAACCTCGCCACGGTTCCCGAGGCCGAGCGCCTGGCCACCCGGGGCTGGTAATCTTCCACGCCTTCCCGGCGTTCTGACGCGGCCGCTGGGAAGGCGTTATGTCAGTACGTGACGATTTGCCGTCCGGAATGCTGATATGTCGGTCGAGACCTTCGGCCCGACCGGCGGACGGTGCTGATCGTCCGGAAATATCCGCTCTGACCTGGGTGTGGCTATACCTGGCGTTTGCTGTGCATAGTTGATGATCGTCATGTGATCGACAGGCGATCGTTCCTCGTGATGGGGCTGATAGCGGGAGTGCCAGGGGTGCCACCTCTGAGCGCTCCCTACGGCGAGCCCTTCACGCTCGGAGTCGCCTGCGGCGATCCGTCGCCCGACGGCTTCGTCCTGTGGACCCGCCTCGCTCCCGTGCCGCTCGCCGAGGACGGCCACGGCGGCATGCCGCCGGTGCCCGTCCCGGTGTACTGGGAGGTCGCCACCGACCCCGCCTGCGCCCGCGTGGTCCGGCGCGGCAGCGAGGACGCCGTGCACGAATGGGCCCACACCGTGCACGCCGAGGTCGGCGGGCTGGAGCCGGGCCGCGAGTACTGGTACCGCTTCAAGGCCGGCCCCTACATCTCGCCCATCGGCCGCGCGGTGACCGCCCCCGCCCCCGGCTCGCCGGTCGCGGTGCTCACCCTCGCGGTGACCTCGTGCGCCAACTACCAGCACGGGCACTTCACCGCCTACACCAGGGTCGCGCAGGAGCACCCGCACCTGGTCCTGCACCTCGGCGACTACATCTACGAGCACGGCAAGGGAGAGGCGCCGTGCCCCGGCGGCAACGTGCGCGAGCACGAGGGCGCCGAGGCCACCAGCCTGACCGACTACCGGCGCAGGCACGCCCTCTACAAGACCGACCCCGACCTGCGCGCCGCCCACGCGGCGGCGCCCTGGGTGCCGATCATGGACGACCACGAGGTCCGCAACAACTGGACGAGCCTGCTGTCGGCCGCGAGGCGCGAAGCCGCGTTCCGCGCCTACTACGAGCACATGCCGCTGCGCCGCGCCTCCATCCCCAAGGGCCCGGTGATCCGCCTGTACCGCCGCCTGCGCTGGGGAAGCCTCGCCACCTTGCACCTGCTGGACACCCGCCAGTACCGCGACCGCCCCGTGTGCGGGACCGGCTTCAAGGAGTGCCCGGAGTCGGAGGCGCCCGACCGGACGATCACCGGAACCGAGCAGGAGCGGTGGCTGCTAGAGGGGTTCCGCGAGTCCAAGGCGCAGTGGGACATCATCGGCCAGCAGGTCTTCTTCGGCCAGCGGACCAAGTACCCGGGGCCGGAGAAGGTCGTGCGGCAGGACGCCTGGGACGGCTACTCGGGATCGCGCACCAGGGTCACCCGCGGCTGGCTCGACGCCGGCGTGCGCAACGCCATCGTCCTGACCGGCGACGTGCACTCTCACTGGGCCGGCGACCTGGCCCTGGACTACGACGACGAGGACTCACCCCTGGTCGGCACCGAACTGGCCGTGACCTCGGTCACCAGCGGCGGCGACGGCCACGACCACGACCACGCCAGGGACGCGCTGCTCGACACCAACCCCCACCTGCAGTTCCACCTGCGGCGGCGCGGCTACCTGCTGCTGAGGGTGGAGCCCACCTCGGTCAGGGCCGACTTCAAGATCTTGCGGCGCGTGAGCACCCCCGGCGCCCCCGCCCTGACCGCCGCCGGCTTCACCGTCGCCGACCGGCTCCCCGGCCTGGTCCGCCAGACCTGACCCGGCGGCCCCGCCCCGCCGCCCCCGCCGTGCCGCGCTCCGCTCCTGCGCCCGCTCCGCCGGGAAGTCCGGCCCCGTTTGGGACGTTGTTCCACTTGGCCGTACGCTTCGGCGGTCGGCAGTCGACATCAGAACGCCCAGCGGCGGACCAGGTGGGAGGAAGACCGGTGACCTCAGCGCCGAAGATCGGCGTGCTCGCCCTCCAGGGCGACGTGCGTGAACACGTCCGCGCCCTGGAAACGGCCGGCGCGAGGGCGGTGACCGTGCGCCGCCCGGCCGAACTGGAGGCGGTGGACGCGCTGGTCGTCCCCGGCGGCGAGTCCACGACCATGTGGAAGCTCGCCGAGGCGTTCGAACTGCTCGAACCATTGCGCATGCGCATCAAGTCCGGCATGCCGACCTACGGCTCCTGCGCCGGCATGATCATGCTGGCCGACCGCATCGAGGGCGGCATCGAGGGCCAGCAGACGATCGGCGGCATCGACATGGTGGTGCGTCGCAACGCCTTCGGCCGCCAGGTCGACTCCTTTGAGGCATCCTTGGACTTCGCGGGACGCGGTCTCATGCGCGCCGTCTTCATCCGGGCCCCCTGGGTCGAGTCGGTCGGCGCGGATGTCGAGGTGCTGGGACTGGCCGAGCCTGGGGATAGGATCGTCGCGGTCCGGCAGGGACCTCTGCTCGCGACGTCCTTCCATCCCGAGCTGACCGGGGACACGCGGGTTCATTCGTATTTTGTCGAGATGGTGAGGGAGCTCTAGCCGATGTCCGGCCACTCCAAATGGGCGACGACGAAGCACAAGAAGGCCGTGATCGACGCCAAGCGCGGCAAGCTCTTCGCGAAGCTCATCAAGAACATCGAGGTGGCGGCCCGTACCGGTGGTCCTGACCCGGACGGCAACCCGACGCTGTACGACGCCATCCAGAAGGCGCGCAAGAGCTCGGTGCCCGTCGACAACATCGAGCGCGCCCGCAAGCGCGGCGGCGGCCTCGAGGCGGGCGGCGCCGAGTACCAGACCATCATGTACGAGGGCTACGGGCCCAGCGGCGTCGCGGTGCTCGTCGAGTGCCTCACCGACAACCGCAACCGCGCCGCGTCGGAGGTCCGCGTCGCGATGACGCGCAACGGCGGCTCCATGGCCGACCCCGGCTCGGTGTCCTACATGTTCAACCGCAAGGGCGTCGTCATCGTCCCCAAGGGCGCTCTCACCGAGGACGACGTGCTGGTCGCCGTCCTGGAGGCCGGCGCCGAGGAGGTCAACGACCTCGGCGAGTCCTTCGAGGTCGTCTCCGAGGCGGGCGACCTCGTCCCGGTCCGCAAGGCCCTGCAGGACGCCGGCATCGACTACGACTCGGCCGAGAGCAGCTTCATGCCGACGCTCAGCGTCCCCCTCGAAGAGGACGCGGCCCGCAAGGTCTTCCGCCTCATCGACGCCCTGGAGGACAGCGACGACGTCCAGAACGTCTACGCCAACTTCGACGTCTCCGACGACGTCCTCGCCAAACTGGACTGATCACCTCGGGCCGGGATGTCCGGGCCCCGCGGCGTCGGCTTCGTCCTGCGGAGCCGAGCCGTCGCGGGGCGCGCGCGTGGCGTCGCCCGCCCTCTGGGGGCCCATGGGCGTCCTGCGGGCCGAAATGGTTCGACCTGGTCGAAGCGGGGCCATAGGTTGAGCGGTTGTGGAACTTCGTGATCTGACGGTGGGCGACCTCGACGCCGTGCTCGACAACCGCAAACGCGCGTTCGGCCCCATTCCGGCGAGCAGCGCCGAACAATGGCGCGCCATGGTGACCCCCTCGCTGGCCGAGGGGCGCTACCTCGGCGTCTTCGACGGCCGCCGGCTCATGGCCACCAGCCGGATCATCCGCTTCGACCAGTGGTGGCACGGCCGGCCCATCTCGATGGGCGGGGTCGCGAGCGTCACCGTCGCCCCCGAGGACCGCGGCCGCGGGGTGGGCCGCTCCCTCATGCAGGCCACCATCGAGCGCTGCGCCGACTTCGGCCACGCGATCTCGGCGCTCTATCCCGCCACCACGCCGCTGTACCGCGGCGCCGGCTACGAGCACGCCGGCGCCCGCAACCGCCTCACGGTGCCCACCGAGTCCCTCCGCGGGCTCGCCGCCCGCGACGGCGGCGTCAAGCTGCGCCGGATGGGCCCGGACGACGCCCCCGAACTGCTCGCCACGCTGGCGCGCGTCTACGCCGCGACGCGCGCCTCGGGGCCCTTGGGCTGGGAGGAGGCCGCTGCCCGGCGCTGGCTGGCCGACGACGACGACTTCGCCTACCTCGCCGACGACGGTTTCGTCCTCTACCGCTGGCACGACGGGAACATCGACGTGGACAACCTGGTGGCCGGGTCCGAGGCGACGGCCAGGGCGCTGTGGTCCCTGGTCGGCACGGCCTCGTCGGTCGCCACCACGGTGACGGCCAGCGTCGAGCCCGACGACCCGATGCTGTGGCTGCTGCGCGAGCGCTCCTCCGACGCCGTCAAGCAGAAGCGCTGGATGTTCCGCCTCATCGACCTGCCGGCGGCCGTCGCCGGCCGCGGCTACCCGGCCGGGGTCGACCTCGACACCGTCGTCGTGGTGGACGACCCGCGGCGCGCGGCCAACTCCGGGGGCTGGCGGCTGCGCGTCCGCGACGGCGCGGGCACGGCCACCGCCGTCCGGGGCCCCGCCGGGGACGCCGCGGCCCGCCTCACCATCGGCGGCATGTCCGCCCTGTTCGCCGGCGTCCAGACCAGCGCGCTGCGCCGCGCGGGGCTGCTCACCGGTGGCACTCCGGCCGGCGACGACCGGCTGGGCGCGGTCTTCGCGGCCAAGCCCTACATGATCGACTACTTCTGATCCCCTGACCCGGCCGGTGCGCCGGTGCGTGCGCGGCGCCCGCGATCCCGGTACAGTTCCCCCGAACAGGTGTTCGGCGATGTTGGAGGCATGCGGGTGCGGCTGCCGGAACTGCGGGTGCTGGGGGTCGATCCCGGGCTGACCCGCTGCGGCCTCGGCGCCGTCGAGGGGCGCGCGGGCGCCCCTCTGTCGCTGGTCAAGGTGGGCGTGGCGCGCACCCCGGCGCAGGACGACATCGGCGCCCGGCTGGTGGCCATCGAGGCCGAGATCGAGCGGTGGCTCGACGAGGTCCGGCCGGACGCCGTCGCGGTCGAGCGGGTCTTCAGCCAGAGCAACCTGCGCACCGTGATGGGCACCGCCCAGGCGTCGGCCGTGGCGATCGTCTGCGCCGCCCGCCGCGGGCTCCCCGTCGCCCTGCACACGCCCTCAGAGGTCAAGGCCGCCATCACCGGGTTCGGCAACGCCGACAAGGCCCAGGTCGGCGCCATGGTCACCCGACTGCTCCGCCTGGACGCCATGCCCAAGCCCGCGGACGCCGCGGACGCGCTCGCCCTGGCCATCTGCCACATCTGGCGCGGCGGCACCCAGAACCGCCTCGCCGAGGCGGTCGCCAAGGCCAGGGCCGGCGCCCGCCCGCCGGCGGCGAGCCCGCGCGGCGCCAGGGGCGCCGTGGCGCGGCCTCCGGTCCTCCCCGCGAAAGGAGCGGACACGTGATCGCCTCGGTCTCCGGTCGCGTCGCCGCGATCGCCCCCGACTCGGCCGTGGTCGAGGTGGGCGGTGTCGGCGTCCTGGTCTTCTGCACGCCGGGCACGCTCGCGGGGCTGCGGGCGGGTGAGCAGGCCCGGCTGGCCACCTCGCTGGTCGTCCGCGAAGAGTCGCTCACCCTCTACGGGTTCGCCTCCGACGACGAGCGCGTGGTCTTCGAGATGCTGCAGACCGCGTCGGGCGTCGGCCCCCGGCTCGCGCTGGCGATGCTGGCCGTCCACGCGCCGAACGTCCTGCGCGTCGCCGTGGCCTCGGCCGACGTCAAGGCGCTCACCATGGTGCCCGGCATCGGGCAGAAGGGCGCGCAGCGCATCATCCTTGAGCTCAAGGACAAGCTGGGCACTCCCGACGAGGCCGTCGCCGCCGCGCTCAACGGCAAGGCCGGACGGCCCGCCTGGCGCGAGCAGGTGCACTCGGGGCTGGTCGGGCTCGGCTACTCCGCCAAGGACGCCGACGAGGCGATCGCCGTGGTGTCTCCCGAGGCCGACGCCGACCTGGCCGCGGGCCGCACGCCCGCGGTCGCCGCCCTGCTGAAGGCCGCCCTGCGGGCATTGAGCGTCCGATGAGCCGCGACCATGTGACGGAGGCCGTTCGATGAGCATGGGGCGCGACCTGGTGTCGCCGGACGCCGAGGGAGACGAGCAGGCCATCGAGTCGGCGCTGCGGCCCAAGCGGCTCGGCGAGTTCATCGGCCAGGGGCGGGTGCGCGAGCAGCTCTCCTTGGTGCTCGAAGGCGCGCTGCGCCGCAACCGGCCGCCCGACCACGTCCTCATGAGCGGCTCGCCCGGCCTCGGCAAGACCACCCTCGCCATGATCATCGCGGCCGAGCTCGGCATGCCCCTGCGGCTGACCTCCGGGCCCGCCCTCGAGCGGGCCGGCGACCTCGCGGCGATCCTTTCCACCTTGTCCGAGGGCGAGGTGCTGTTCATCGACGAGATCCACCGCATGGCCCGCCCCGCCGAAGAGATGCTCTACCTGGCCATGGAGGACTTCCGGGTCGACATCGTGGTCGGCAAGGGGCCGGGGGCCACGGCCATCCCGCTGGAGATCGCGCCCTTCACGCTGGTGGGCGCCACGACGCGCGCGGGCCTGCTGCCCGCCCCCCTGCGCGACAGGTTCGGCTTCGTCGCCCACATGGACTTCTACGACGTGGCCGAGCTCGAGCAGGTGCTGCGCCGCTCCTCGCGCCTGCTCGCGCTGGACCTGCCCGACGAGGGCGCGCACGAGATCGCCCGCAGGTCCAGGGGCACGCCCCGCATCGCCAACCGCCTGCTGAGGCGGGTCCGCGACTTCGCCGAGGTCCGCACCGACGGCGTGATCACCAGGGACATCGCCTCGGCCGCGCTCAACCTGTACGAGGTCGACGCCGAAGGGCTCGACCGGCTCGACCGCGCCGTCCTCGGCGCGTTGCTGCGCAAGTTCGGCGGCGGTCCCGTTGGACTGTCGACGCTGGCCGTGTCGGTGGGGGAGGAGCCCGAGACCGTGGAGGTCGTCGCCGAGCCCTTCCTGGTGCGCCAGGGGCTCATCGCCCGCACGCCGCGCGGGCGGGTGGCCACGGCCTCCGCCTGGACGCACCTGGGGATGACCCCTCCGCCGGACGCGTTCGGCGCGGCGGCCCAGCGCGCCCTGTTCGACGACCCCGGCCGCACGCCCTGATCGGGCGGGCCCCGCCTCGACGTCCCGGCCGGCGTGCTCCACCTCGGCCTTCTCACCTGCGAGGCTTCGCGCGGATGCGGCTCGTGCCGCCTGCGGGGGGACCGGAGGGCCGCCGGGCCCGGCGTCTTGACCGGCGTCTTGACTGGGATCTTCGGCCCCTCGGGGAGATGTGCTGGTTTATGGGGTGGTCTGCCAGCTCGTCCGGGCCGCTCGCAGTGGCTGCGGGGCCAGGGGTGAAAGTTTCAAGCACGTCGTATCCGCCGGTCACAGATCGGTGACAACGGGAACTTTCCAGCGTGCCGGAGCGTGGGTTCGTTGCCGGGCTTTGACAAGCTCGCCTAAACTCCGTGGCTTGGCTGGCTGTGTACGCTGACATGATCAGTGTGGGCCGTGCCGATCGTCGCCAGACCTCCGGCGCCAGGCCGGTCAATCTTTAATCGGAAGGAAGCCCCGTGCAGGGCCTTGGATCGTTCGTGCCACTGATCTTGCTGGTCGTGGTGTTCTACTTCCTGCTCATCCGCCCGCAGCGCAAGCGGCAGCAGGAGCAGGCGCAAATGCAGAACAATGTGACGCCGGGCACCCGTGTGATGACCACGACCGGCCTGTTCGCGACCGTCATCGCCGTCGAGGACGACGACGTGGTCCTGGAGATCGCGCCCGGCGTCGAGACTCGCTGGGTCAAGGCCTCCATCGGCCGCGTGCTCGTCCCGGTCGAGGAGGAGACGGTGGACAATGGAGTCGGCGAGCCGGAGACCGTCACCGACGTGCAGCCGGCCGACGCCCCCGAGATCCGGGGGGACGAGGGCTCGACCGACAAGAAGTCCTGAGTAGGCTCACCGCAAACCCCTTGACGAAAGAACTGACCACCAGTGGCCCCAACGACCAGTAGCCAGAGTAAGCCGGGACGCGTGCTCCTGGCGCTCCTGGTACTCATCCTCGCCATGGGCGGGGTGATGGCCCTGCAGAAGGCATTCGTGCCCAAGTTCGGCCTCGACCTCGCCGGCGGCACCACGGTGACGCTGTCCCCGGTCACGGAGACGGGCGCGGCTCCCTCGCAAGAGAGCCTCGACCTGGCCGTCAACATCATCCGCGACCGGGTGAACGGCACGGGCATCTCCGACGCCGAGGTCGCCAAGTCGGGTGACAACATCATCATCTCCGTCCCCGGCGCCGGGCAGAAGGAGGTCGTCGGGCTTCTGGGCACCACGGCCGAGCTTCGCTTCCGTCAAGTGCTCGCGGTCGCCCCGGCGGTCATCCCGCCGAGCCCGCTGCCGACCGCGCCCGCGACGCCGGCGCCCTCCGGCACGGGCACTCCCAAGCCCGGCGAGAGCGGCAAGCCGTCCTCGACCGCCAAGCCCGCGTCCACGGCCAAGCCCGCGACGAGCGCCACGCCGGCCGGGCGCGCGCTGTCGTCGGCGCTGACCGCCCCGACCCCGGCTCCTTCCGCTTCCGGCACCGGCAAGGCCGAGTCGAGCGCCAAGGCGACTCCGGCCCCGAGCGCCTCGGCCCCTTCGGGCCAGCCGACCGCGCAGCCCCCCGACGACCCGATGGCGGGCGTCGACCTCACCGGCGTCGACCCGGCCGTGGCCGAGCAGTTCAAGAAGCTCGACTGCACCAAGAAGGACCGCGGCCAGGGCGTCCAGGACAACCCCGACAAGCAGCTCGCGGCCTGCAGCGCCGAGGGCGACGCGCGGTACGTCCTTGAGAAGGCGGCGGTGAAGGGCACCGAGGTGTCCGGCGCCACCTCCGGCGTCGACTCCACCACCGGCGAGTGGATCGTCTCGGTCAACTTCAAGAGCAAGGGCGCCAGCGAGTTCGCCAAGGTCACCGGCCAGATCACCAGCGCCCCGCAGCCGCGCAACCAGCTCGCCATGGTGCTGGACGGCCTGGTCATCTCGGCCCCGGTCATCGAAGAGCCCATCCCCGGCGGCCAGGCCCGCATCTCCGGCAGCTTCACCCAGAAGACCGCCACCGACCTGGCCAACCAGCTCAAGTACGGCGCGCTGCCGCTGAAGTTCAAGCAGAGCTCGATCGAGGAGGTCTCCGGCTCGCTCGGGGCCGACCAGCTCAGGGGCGGCCTGCTCGCGGGCGCCATCGGCCTGGTCCTCGTGGTGCTCTACTCGCTGCTGTACTACCGGGGCCTCGGCCTCGTCGCGGTGGCGAGCCTGGTGGTGGCGACCATCCTGACGTACTGCACCGTGGCCATCCTCGGCCACAACGCGAACTTCCGGCTGTCGCTCGCGCACGTCATCGGCCTCATCGTCTCGATCGGCATCACCGCCGACTCCTTCATCGTCTACTTCGAACGCATGCGGGACGAGATGAAGGAAGGCAGACGGTCGCTGCGGGTGGCGGTCGAGGTCGCCTGGGTCCGTGCCCGTCGCACGATCCTCATCGCCGACGCGGTGATGTTCATCGCCGCCGTGGTGCTGTTCTTCCTGGCGGTCGGCGGCGTCGCCGGGTTCGCCTTCGCGATGGGCCTGACCACGCTGATCGACATCGCCGTGGTCTTCCTGTTCACCAAGCCGTTCGTCGCCCTGCTGGCCAAGCTCCCGTTCTTCGCCAAGGGGCACAAGCTTTCGGGCCTCGACGCCGAGCGCATGAGCCGTGAGGCGCCTGCGGCCCGTACGACCGTTCCGCAGGAGGGCTGATGTCGACCATCGGTGCGCTCGGGCGCCGTCTGTACCGCGGCGAGGTCAACGTCGACTTCGTCGGCCGGTACAAGCTCTGGACGGCCCTTTCCGGGTTCCTTCTGCTGATCTCCATCCTCGGGCTGGTCCTTCAGGGGCTCAACCTCGGCATCGAGTTCAAGGGCGGCTCGGTGTTCAACTTCGACAAGACGGCCTCGTCGTCCATCGAGGTGGTCCGCGACACCGTCGAGGCCGCCGGCGGCCATCAGGTGATCGTGCAGGAGGCCGGCCCGCGCTGGCGCGTCACCACCCAGAGCCTTCCGGAAGCGGGCGTGACCAAGGTCGCGGACGCCATCTCCGCGAAGTTCGGCGTCTCGGACAGGCAGATCTCCAAGCAGATCATCGGCGCCACCTGGGGCGGCGAGGTGCTCAACAAGGCCATCATCGGCCTCGCGGTCTTCATGGTCGCGATCATCCTGTACCTCACGCTGGCCTTCGAGTGGAAGATGGCGCTGGCCGCCGTGGTCGCGCTGATCCACGACCTGGTCATCACGGCCGGCATCTACGCCTGGTCCGGCTTCGAGGTCACCCCGGCGACCATGCTGGGCTTCCTGACGATCCTCGGCTATTCGCTGTACGACGCGGTCGTGGTGTTCGACATGATCAAGGAGGTCACCGCCAAGCTCGGCACGACCGCCAAGATGACCTACACCGAGGCCGCCAACAACGCGCTCAACCACACGCTGATCCGCTCCCTGAACACCTCGCTGGTGGCCATCCTGCCGGTCGCCGCGATCCTGTTCATCGGCACCACGCTGTTCGGCGCGGGCACGTTGAAGGACCTGTCGCTGGCGCTGTTCGTCGGCATGATCGTCGGTACGTACTCCTCGCTGTGCGTGGCGACGCCGCTGCTGGCCAACCTCAAGGAGCGCGAGCCGAAGTACATGGCGCTCGCCAAGCGACTGGCCGCCAACCGGGCCGCCGCCGTGAAGGACGCCGCTCCCTCCGGCAAGGCCAAGGGCAAGGAGCCCGCGGCCGCGGCCTCCACCTCCACCGGCTCCGCGAACGGGGCGGTGACCGCGAGCAAGCGCAAGAAGCGCTAGTCCGCACCCGGCATTCCCTGGCGCCCCCGTGAGCCCTCACGGGGGCGCTCGGCTGCCGGTCGCTACTATCTGGGGGCGCGTCGCCGCCGTCCGGAAGGAACCCCCTATGAGCGACCTGACAACGACGATCCTCGACCGCATCAGGGACGTGCCCGACTACCCGCGGCCGGGCGTCATGTTCAAGGACATCACGCCGCTGCTCGGCGACCACGCGGCGTTCTCCTCGGTGATCGACGCGCTGGCCGACGGCCTCGCGGTCGACAAGATCGTCGGCATCGAGGCCCGCGGCTTCATCCTGGCGGCCCCGGTGGCCTACCGCGTCGGCGCGGGGTTTGTGCCTGTCCGGAAAAAGGGCAAACTCCCTGCCGAGGCGCTGGAAGCGTCCTACGATCTGGAGTACGGCTCCGCCGTCATCGAAGTGCACAGCGACGCCTTCAGCCCGGGCGACCGCGTGCTCATCGTCGATGACGTGCTCGCGACGGGCGGCACCGCCCAGGCGACGGTGGAGCTGATCAGCAGAGCAGGCGCCCAGGTCGTCGGCGTGTCCGTGCTGATGGAACTCGCCTTCCTCAACGGTCGTGACCGCCTGGCGGGCGTCGACCTGCGAGCCCTCGTGGTGGTCTGATCGGCTCCTCCGCGAGGCCGGCGTTCCCAGCGTGGATACACTGGAGGATCTGGACTCGACGTGAGGAGTCTGAGTGCCCCGTGATGTGGCCTTGCCCGAAGTGACCGACACCCCTGAGCCGGTTTCCGCGCCCGCGGACGATACGGGTTTAGCCACGTCCGCAGGCACGGACGACAAGCCGGCGCCTGCCGCGCGCCGCAGGCTTTCGCGGTTCGGGGGGCAATGGGGTGGCGCGATGAATCCGGTTCTGGAACCGCTGTTCAAGACGGTCCGCGCCACGCATCCGAAGGCGGACCTTCGCCTGATCGAGCGTGCCTACGATGTGGCCGCCTACCACCATCGTGATCAGAAACGCAAGAGCGGCGACCCCTACATCACCCACCCGCTGGCGGTGGCGACGATCCTGGCCGAGCTCGGCACCGACGACGAGACCCTGTGCGCGGCGCTGCTCCACGACACCGTGGAGGACACCGCCTACGGCCTGGACGAGCTGAGCGCCGACTTCGGCGAGAGCATCGCGCTGCTGGTCGACGGCGTCACCAAGCTCGACAAGGTCAAGTTCGGCGACGCCGCCCAGGCCGAGACCGTGCGCAAGATGGTCGTCGCGATGTCCCGCGACATCCGCGTGCTGGTCATCAAGCTCGCCGACCGCCTGCACAACATGCGCACCCTGCGCTACCTGCCCCGCCACAAGCAGGAGCAGAAGGCCCGCGAGACGCTGGAGATCTTCGCGCCGCTGGCCCACCGGCTCGGCATGAACACCATCAAGTGGGAGCTGGAGGATCTCGCGTTCGGCATGCTCTACCCCAAGCGGTACGACGAGATCGCCCGCATGGTGTCCGAGCGCGCTCCCCGTCGAGACCTGTTCCTGCAGGAGGTCATCGAGAAGGTCTCGGCCGACCTGCGAGAGGCCAAGATCCGCGCGGCGGTCAAGGGCAGGCCCAAGCACTACTACTCGATCTACCAGAAGATGATCGCGCGCGAGGTGGCGTTCGACGACATCTACGACCTGGTGGGCATCCGCGTGCTGGTGGACACGGTGCGTGACTGCTACGCCGCGCTCGGAACGATCCACGCGCGCTGGAACCCGGTCCCGGGCCGGTTCAAAGACTACATCGCGATGCCCAAGTTCAACATGTACCAGTCGCTGCACACGACGGTCATCGGGCCCGAGGGCAAGCCGGTCGAGCTGCAGATCCGCACCCGCGCGATGCACCACCGCGCCGAGTACGGCGTCGCGGCCCACTGGAAGTACAAAGAAGAGATGGGCGTCTCCGGCGCGGCCGGGGCGCGGGTCAAGCAGGCCGGTGACATGGCCTGGCTGCGGCAGCTCCTCGACTGGCAGAAGGAGACCTCCGACCCGGGCGAGTTCCTGGAGTCGCTGCGGTTCGACCTGTCGGTGTCGGAGGTGTTCGTCTTCACGCCGCGCGGCCAGGTGATCGCGCTGCCCGAAGGGGCCACGCCGGTCGACTTCGCCTACGCCGTGCACACCGAGGTGGGCCACCGCTGCATCGGCGCCCGGGTGAACGGCCGCCTGGTGCCGCTGGAATCGCGGCTGAGCAACGGCGACGCCGTCGAGATCTTCACATCGAAGTCCCCCGACGCCGGCCCGTCCCGCGACTGGCTGAAGTTCGTCAAGAGCGGCCGGGCGCGCAACAAGATCCGCCAGTGGTTCTCCAAGGAGCGCCGCGAGACGGCGATCGAGGCCGGCAAGGAGGCCATCGGCCGGGCCATGCGCAAGCAGGGCCTGCCGTTGCAGCGCCTGATGTCCGGAGAGAGCCTCCTGGCCCTCGCCAGGGACCTTCGCTACCCCGATGTCTCGGCGCTGTACGCGGCGGTCGGAGAAGGCCACACAGGCGCGCAGTCGGTGGTCGACAAGCTCGTCCAGGCCCTCGGGGGAGTGGACGCCGCCGAGGAGGACATCGCCGAGGCGGCCGTCCCCACGAAGATGCGGGGCCGCCCGCGCACCGGCACCAACGCCGGCGTCATCGTGGCGGGCGACTCCGACGTGTGGGTGCGGCTCTCACGCTGCTGCACGCCGGTGCCCGGCGACGACATCGTGGGCTTCGTGACCCGGGGGCACGGGGTGTCGGTGCACCGCACCAACTGCCCCAACATCGAGCAGCTGCGGACCGAGCCCGACCGGCTGGTCGAGGTGAGCTGGTCGCCCGGCGACGACTCGGTGTTCCTGGTGGCGATCCAGGTGGAGGCCCTGGACCGGCCGCGCCTGCTGTCGGACGTCACGCGCATGCTGTCCGACCAGCACGTCAACATCCTGTCGGCGTCGGTGACGACCTCGCGCGACCGCACCGCGGTCAGCAAGTTCACCTTCGAGATGGGCGACCCCAAGCACCTGGGCCACGTGCTGAAGGCCGTGCGCAACATCCAGGGCGTCTACGACGTCTACCGCGTCACCAACTGACGGTGCCCCCCGCCGCGCAACGCGCGCGGCAGGGGGCACCGGCCCGGCCCGCGAGAGCCGGCTCAGCGGAAGCGGCTCGCGAGAGCCGGTCGGGGGAATCGGCTCAGCGGAACCGGCTCAGGAGAACTCGGCGAGGGTGCGCTCGGCCTCCTCCAGCCACGAGCGGCGGGCGGCGATGGCCTCCTCGGCCTCCTTGACGTCCTTGTCCTTGCCCGCGGCGGACGCCTTGGCGAGGCGCCCTTCGAGCTGCTCGATGGACCTGCGGAGCTGGTCGACGGTGTTCTGCGCCCGTGCGCGCGCCTCGGGGTTGGACCGCTTCCACTCGGTCTCCTCGGCCTTGCGCACGGCCTCGTCGATGCGGCGCAGGCCGCCCTCGAGCTTGTCCCGCGACTCCCGTGGCACCGGGCCGACGGCCTCCCAGCGCTCCAGCACGGCGCGCAGCGCGCCGCGCGCGGCCCGGGCGTCGGTCACCGGCAGGATGCGCTCGGCGTCGGCGAGGATGCGCTCCTTGGCCTCGGCGTTCTCCCGGAGCGAGGCGTCGCGTTCGGCGAACACCGCCGAGCGGGCCTGGAAGAACTGGTCCTGGGCGCCCTTGAAGCGCGTCCACAGCTCGTCCTCGGCCTCGCGCGAGGCGCGGCCGGCGTTCTTCCACTGCCGCATGAGCTCGCGGTAGGCCGAGGCGGTCTCACCCCAGTCGGTCGAGGTGGCCAGCTGTTCGGCCTCGGCGACGATGCGATCTTTGATGCTGCGCACCGACTCGCGCTGCTCGTCCAGCCCGGCGAAGTAGGACTTGCGCCGCTTGGCGAACGCCGTGCGGGCGGCCGACAGCCGCTTCCACAGGGCCGCCTCGGTCACCCGGTCGATGCGCTCGGCGGCCTTCCACTCTTCGACGAGCTGGCGCAGCCGCTCACCGCCGGACTTCCAGTGAGTGGTGTCCTCGGCGATGCGCTCGGCCTCGGCGACGATGCGCTCTTTGATCTCCCGCGACTGGGCGCGTGCCTGGTCGCGGGCGGCCTTGACCTCCTCGCGGCGCTTGCCCACCAGCTCGCTCAGCGCGGCCAGGCGGCCCTCCAGGGCGCCGAGATCGCCGACCGCGTGCGCCTCCGCGATCGACTCGCGCAACTTGACGATCGTCGCCTCCGCTTGCGCGGGGGGCAGGTCGGTGCCGCGGAGCCGCTGCTCCAGCAGTTCCACCTGGGTCGCCAGCTCGTCGTATTTGCGATGGAAGTAGGCGAGGGCCTCTTCCGGTTCACCGGCCTGCCAGGACCCGACGGCCCGTTCTCCCTCGGCCGTACGAACGTAGACGGTGCCGTCGTCGTCTACCCGGCCCCACGGGTCGGTGCTCACCGTGTCCTCCCGCACTCGAATCAGCCTCCAGGACGCCGTGCGTCCTTGGTTGTATTACGTCAGCTCTTGCCAGAGATTGTCACGTGTTTGAATTCGACCGGGTCCTTCGGAGCTCCCGAGCCGTCGCCCATGCCTCCGGGCAGCACACCCTTCTTGCTCACATCGTCGAGGATTTCGAGCCCCTTTGTGACGGTACCGAATGGTGTGTACTCCGCGGGGAGCTGCAGGTCACCGAGGATGATGAAGAACTGGCTGCCCGTGCTGCCGGGCGCCTGGCTCTTGGCCATGGCGACCACCCCGCGGGTGTACTTGGCGCCGGAGAGGTTCTCCTCGGCCAGGCGGTAGCCCGGCCCGCCCTGGCCGTCGGTCTGGCTCTTGCCGTCGGCCTTGGCCAGCGGGTCGCCGCACTGCAGCATCGGGAAGCTCGCCGGCCCCATGCGGTGGCACTTCGAGCCGTCGAAGTACTTCTTCTTGGCCAGGAACGCCATGGAGTTGACCGTGCAGGGCGCCTTGTCGGTGGCGAGGGCCACCACGAGGTCGCCGTGGTTGGTGCTGATGGTCATCGTCTTGGCGGACTTGTCCGGCTTGGCCGGCGGCATGCCGACGTTCTTCGCCGGGGCGCCGTTGGTGTCGGCGACGTAGTCACAGGTGTTGGTGGCCGCGTCGTAAGGCTTGGGCCCCGCCGCCGCCGCGGAGGGCGCCGCGGAGGGCGCGGCCGAAGGGGTCGCCGTCGCTGCCTGAGGGTCGGGGCCGGAGCCTCCGACCAGCGCGACGGCCGCGAAGATGCCGCCGACCACCAAGAGAACGCCCACGCTGGTGGCGATGATCGCCAGCTGCTTCTGCTTGGCCTGCCGCTTGGCGCGCCGCTCGACCTGCCGTTGGTAATGCTCTCGTGCCAGCTGCTTTTGACGTTCCTTGCCGGTCGCCACCGCTGTGCCCTCCCGACTGTCCGAGTTGATCCTGTTTGGTCGCCTCACTGGACGACCGCCACCTTTATGGAGTGGGCGAATCGTATCGGCCCACGGGTAATGGTTCGCAGCCCGGCGACCCGCACCGGTACCCTTCGGTTACATTCCCATCCGCTTTCCTTGACGAGATCGATCACACCGAGGACCGCTTCCGTGCTCATCGACGGCTTTCCCGCAGGCTCCTTCCAGGCCAACTGCTACGTGGTCGCGCCCGCCGCGGGAGAGGAGTGCGTGATCGTCGACCCAGGTCAGGACGTTGTCGAAGGCCTGGACGACATGCTGCGCGAGCACCGGCTCAAGCCGGTCGCCGTGCTGCTGACGCACGGTCACATCGATCACGTGTGGTCGGTCGCGCCGGTCTGCGGAGCGAAGGACGTGCCCGCCTGGATCCACCCCGAAGATCGTGAAATGCTGACCGATCCGGGCAAGGGTCTCTCGCTCATGGCCCGCCAGCAGCTCTTCGGCGGGCTGCGGTTCACCGAGCCCGACGACGTGCGCGAGCTGTCGGACGGCGCGGTGCTCGAGATCGCCGGCATGGCCATCACCGTCGACCACGCGCCCGGGCATACCAGGGGGTCGGTGACGTTCAGGCTTCCGGATGAGCGTGTGATGTTCTCAGGAGACCTGTTGTTCGCCGGCTCCATCGGGCGCACCGACCTCCCGGGCGGCGACTACCCGACCATCTTGCGCAGTCTTGGCGGCGTCTGCCTGACGCTGCCGGACGACACGACGGTGCTGCCCGGTCACGGACCAAAGACGACGATCGGCCGCGAACGCGCGACGAACCCGTACCTCGCCGAGGCGGCGCCGTTCGCGGGCCCAACCAGGGGACTGTAGATGAGCTTTCAGGCGCCCAAGGGCGTACCAGAATATCTTCCGCCGCGTTCGGCGACCTTCCTCGCGGCCCGCGCGGCCTTCGCCGCGGCCGCCGAGAACGCCGGCTACTCCTACATCGAGGTGCCGGTCTTCGAGGACACCGAGCTGTTCGCGCGGGGCGTCGGCGAGTCCACCGACGTCGTGAGCAAAGAGATGTACACCTTCGCCGACCGGGGCGGCCGCTCGGTGACGCTGCGGCCCGAGTTCACCGCCGGGGTGATGCGCTCGACGCTGGAGCACGGCCTGCACACCGGCCAGCTGCCGGTCAAGCTGTGGACCACCGGCCCGGCCTTCCGTTACGAGCGCCCGCAGGCGGGCCGCTACCGCCAGCTCCAGCAGTTCGACGTGGAGGCCATCGGCACGGAGGACCCCGCCGTCGACGCCGAGACCATCGCCATCGCCTGGGCCGGCTACCAGGCCCTCGGCCTGCGGCAGGTGCGGCTGCTGCTGAACACCCTGGGCTGCAAGCAGTGCCGCCCGGCCTACCGCGCCGCCCTGCAGGACTTCCTCCGCGGGCTCGACCTGGACGAGGCCACCCGGGCGCGCATCGAGGTCAACCCGCTGCGGGTGCTCGACGACAAGCGTCCCGAGGTCAGGGCCCAGGTCGAGAACGCCCCGCTGATCACCGACCACCTGTGCGCGTCCTGCAAGGCCCACCACGACCGCGTGCGCTCCCTGCTGGAGGACCTCGGCATCCCCTTCGAGGACACCCCGCGGCTGGTGCGCGGCCTGGACTACTACACTCGCACCACCTACGAGTTCGACCACCCGCTGCTCGGCGCCCAGTCGGGCATCGGCGGCGGCGGCCGTTACGACGGCCTCTCGGAGGACATCGGCGGCCCGCCGCTGCCCGGCATCGGCTTCGCCGTGGGCGTCGACCGCATCATCATGGCGGTGGAGGCCGAGGGTCTCGCCCAGCAGGCGCCCGCCCGCGTCGCGGTGTTCGGCGTCCCGCTCGGCGAGGAGGCCGCGCGGCGGATGTTCACGCTCGTCAACGGGCTGCGGGCGGCGGGCGTCGCCGCTGACATGGCCTTCGACGGCAAGGGGCTCAAGGGCGCGATGAAGGGCGCCGACCGCTCCGGGGCCACGTACGCGGTGATCCTCGGCGAGCGAGATATCGCCGCCGGGTCCGCGCAGGTGAAGGACCTGGCAAGCGGCGACCAGACCGCCGTGCCACTCGCCGAGATCGTCACGACCTTGAAGGAGAAACTGACCAAATGATCCGCACGCACACCGCCGGATCGCTGCGCAAGGAGCACGCCGGCCAGCAGGTGACGCTGGCCGGCTGGGTGGCACGCCGCCGTGACCACGGCGGCGTGGTCTTCATCGACCTGCGCGACGCGTCCGGCTCGGCGCAGGTGGTCTTCCGTGAGGAGGACCACGCGCACGACCTCCGCTCGGAGTACTGCGTCAGGATCGCCGGAGTGGTCCGCGCCCGCCCCGAGGGCAACGAGAACCCCGAGCTGCCGACCGGCGAGATCGAGGTCGTGGCCTCGGAGGTCGAGGTGCTCAGCGAGTCCGCGCCGCTGCCGTTCCCGATCGAGGGCGTCACGGGCATCTCCGAGGAGGCGCGGCTGAAGTACCGCTACCTCGACATGCGCCGCCAGCAGGTCGCGAACGCGCTGCGCGTCCGTTCCGCGGCCACCTACCTGGCCCACGAGGTCATGCGCGAGCACGGCTTCCTGTACGTCGAGACCCCCGACCTCACCCGCTCCACCCCTGAGGGCGCCCGCGACTTCCTGGTGCCGGTGCGGCTCCAGCCGGGCAGCTGGTACGCGCTGCCGCAGTCGCCGCAGCTGTTCAAGCAGCTGCTGATGGTCGGCGGGCTCGAGCGCTACTACCAGCTCGCCCGCTGCTTCCGCGACGAAGACCTGCGCGCCGACCGGCAGCCGGAGTTCACCCAGATCGACGTCGAGATGTCGTTCGTGGACCAGGACGACGTCATCGCCCTCGGCGAGGCGCTGATCGGGCGCATCTGGAAGGAGACGGTCGGCTACGAGCTGCCCACGCCGCTTCCCCGGCTGAGCTACGCCGAGGCGATGGCCCGCTTCGGCTCCGACAAGCCCGACCTGCGGTTCGGCTGCGAGCTGGTCGAGATGACCGGCTACTTCGCCGACACCACCTTCCGCGTCTTCCAGGCGCCCTACGTCGGCGCCGTCGTCATGCCCGGGGGCGCCTCCCAGACCCGCAAGGAGCTGGACGCCTGGCAGGACTGGGCCAAGGCGCGCGGGGCCAGGGGGCTCGCGTACGTGCTGGTGCAGGCGGACGGCCAGCTCGGCGGGCCGGTCGCCAAGAACCTCTCCGAGCAAGAGCGCGCGGGCCTCGCCGAGGCCGTCGGCGCCTCCGTGGGCGACGCGGTCTTCTTCGCCGCCGGCCCTCAAGGCCCCTCGCGCGACCTGCTGGGTGCGGCCCGCCTGGAGATCGGGCGGCGCTGCGGCCTGATCGACGAGTCGCAGTGGAGCTTCCTGTGGGTCGTCGACGCGCCGATGTTCGAGCCGGTGCTCGACGAGGTGGGCCGCCAGACGGGCTGGACGGCCGTGCACCACCCCTTCACCGGTCCGAAGCCCGAGTGGGCCGACACCTTCCAGGAGCGGCCGGGCGAGGCCCTGGCGTACGCCTACGACATGGTGTGCAACGGCATGGAGATCGGCGGCGGCTCGATCCGTATCCACCGGGCCGAGATGCAGCAGCGGGTGTTCGAGGTGCTCGGCATCTCCAAGGAGGAGGCCGAGAGCAAGTTCGGCTTCCTGCTTGAGGCGTTCAAGTACGGCCCGCCTCCGCACGGCGGCATCGCCTACGGCTGGGACCGCGTCTGCATGCTGCTGTCGGGAGGCGACTCCATCCGCGACGTGATCGCGTTCCCGAAGACCGCCTCCGGGTTCGACCCGCTGACGGCCGCTCCGACGCCGATCACCCCCGCGCAGCGCAAGGAGGCCGGGGTGGACGCCGGGCGGGCTCCTGCGGCCCCCACGGAGGCGCGCAAGGCCACCGGGTGACCGCCCGCGGGTGCTGACGCATCGAGCCCCGGCGCGCATGGCGCGCCGGGGCTCGTTCGTCTCCGGGTCCCTACCGGGTGATCTTCATATCCTTGATGATCACCGGGAGCTTGGGGGCGTTGGAGCCCTCGCCGCGCACGTCGGCCATGGGGTCGTCGTTGAAGGGGATGATGCCGCCCTTGGCGATCTTGTCGATGACGTTCATGCCCTGCTTGACCACGCCGAACGGGGTGAAGGCGGCGCCGGAGGCGGTCAGCTGGGTGTTCTCGTCCGAGAAGGAGATGAAGAACTGGCTGCCGTTGGAGTTGGCGTCCTCTGAGGCCTGCGCCATCGCGACCGTTCCCCTGCCGAGCGGGATGCCGCCGAGGTTCTCGTCGCCGAAGAGGTATCCCGGGCCGCCTGAGCCGTCGGTGGCGTGCTTGCCGTCGGCCTTGGCCAGCGGGTCGCCGCACTGCAGCATGCCCAGGCCCACGGTGTCCACCGTCGCGAGGCGGTGGCAGCGCGTGTTGTCGAAGAAGTTCTTCTTGGCGAGGAACTCGAAGGAGTTCACCGTGCACGGCGTCTGCGCGGTGGCGAGCTCGATGACGATCGTCCCCTGGTTCGTGGTGATCACCATGTTCCTGCCCCGGGTGTCCGGCTTGGACGGCGGCGTGCCGACCTTCTTGGCCGGCGCTCCGGAGTCGTCCTTGCGGTACTCGCAGGTCGTGCCGGCGGGGGCGGCGCTCGTGCTGGGCAGGGCGACCGGTGCGGAGGCTCCCGGCGAGGCCGCGGAGGAGGCGGAGGCGGAGCCGGTGGGATCGGCGGCCGTCGGCTTGCCGTCTCGGTCGTTCCCCATGAGCGTGGTCGCGGCGAAGATGCCGCCGCCCACGACCACCACGCCGAGGACGGCGCCGATGACCGTGTTCCGCCTGGACTTGCCGGTGTCCTGGGTGCGCTGTTGCTGTCGCTCGCGGTGCTCCCGTGCCAGCTGGGTCTGGCGATCCACGTCGGTCACGGTATGCCTTCCATTTGCCGATAGATGACTTGATGTGCTCGGGAATCGTACCGGCCTTTACGTCGAGCCCGTATAAAACGCCCAGTTCGGTAGGCCGGTCGATCGTCCCCCGCCGGCCACCGCGTGCTGTGGTTGCATCGAGGAAGGTTGCCGAGAGGAATTTCTTATGGCGGTTTGACGCCGGACCCGCCACCATGGGGGCGCGGTGGAGGGGGACCGCGCCGTCCGGCCCACATCGGAACCTCGCCCCGGCGGGATCCGTACAGGGGACGAGCCACTGACAGGAGCCATGATGTTCGACCAGATTCTCGGCCTGCCCGCCCACCCCCTGATCATCCATGCCGCCGTGATCCTCATCCCGCTGCTCGCCGTGGGGTCGGTGGTGTACGGCGCGGTGCCCCGTGTGCGTCCCTCCATCGGCTGGGCGGTCGTCCTGCTCGCGATCGCCGCCCCGGCCGCCGCCTTCGCGGCCAAGGAGAGCGGCGAGGCGTTCTTCGACGGCATGTTCGCGGGCGGCCTGCCCGAGGGCGCGCTCGGGGCGCGCATCACCGAGCACCAGAGCTACGCCAACCCCCTGCTGCTCAGCGCGGTGGGCCTGGGCGTCTCCTCTCTCCTGCTGGTCTACTCGGCCCGCAAGCTCGGCAGGATCACCACCGTGGTCCTGACCGTGGTCACCGTGCTGCTCGCCCTCGCGGCCGGCTTCTACGTCCTGCGGGCCGGCCACACCGGGGCGACGGCGGTCTGGGCCCGCTGACACCGCTTGCGGCGCGGCCGTGAGCCGCGCCGCGCCGGCGGTAGTGTCGACGCGTGGAGAGTTTGTTCGATTCGGCGGCGGAGGAGGCCCACAGGGGCCAGGAGCCGCTGGCGGTGCGCATGCGGCCCCGCACCCTCGACGAGGTGATCGGCCAGCGCCACCTGCTCGGCCAGGGCACCCCGCTGCGCCGGCTGGTCGAGAGCGAGGCCCCCATGTCGCTGTTCCTGTGGGGTCCTCCCGGCACCGGCAAGACCACCCTGGCCTACGTCGTCGCCGGTGTGACCAAGCGCCGCTTCATCGAGGTGTCGGCCGTCTCGGCGGGGGTCAAGGAGGTCAGGGCGGCCATCGACCAGGCCAAACGCGAGCTCGGCATGACCGGCCGCCAGACGGTCCTGTTCGTCGATGAGGTGCACCGCTTCAACAAGGCACAGCAGGACGCACTGCTGCCGGCCGTGGAGAACCGCTGGGTCACCTTCATCGGCGCCACCACCGAGAATCCCTTCTTCTCGGTCATCTCCCCGCTGCTGTCGCGCTCGCTGCTGCTGACGCTGGAGTCGCTGTCCGAGGCCGACGTCCGGGACGTCCTGGACCGGGCGCTGACCGACCCGCGCGGCCTGTCCGGCGAGGTCACCCTCGCGCCCGAGGCCATGGAGCACCTGGTGCGCCTGGCCGGGGGAGACGCCCGCCGCTCGCTCACCTACCTGGAGGCCGCGGCGCTGCTCGTCCCCCGGGGCGAGATCACGGTGGAGACCGTCGAGAAGGCCGTCGACAAGGCCGCCGTGCGCTACGACCGGCAGGGCGACCAGCACTACGACGTCATCAGCGCCTTCATCAAGAGCATGCGCGGCTCGGACGCCGACGCGGCCCTGCACTACCTCGCCCGCATGATCGAGGCGGGCGAGGACCCCCGGTTCCTGGCCCGCCGCATCATGATCTTCGCCTCGGAGGACGTCGGGATGGCCGATCCCGCCTGCCTGCAGGTCGCGGTCGCCGCCGCCCAGGCCGTGCAGATGATCGGCCTGCCCGAAGGCCGCATCAACCTGGCCCAGGCGGTCATCCACTGCGCGCTGGCCCCCAAGTCCAACGCCGTCGTCACGGCGATCGGCGCCGCCTCCGACGACGTGCGCAAAGGGCTGATCGGCCAGGTGCCCGGTCACCTGCGCGACGCCCACTACCCCGGCGCGGCCAAGCTCGGGCACGGCAAGGGCTACCAATACCCGCACGACTTCGAGCACGGCCTGGTCAGGCAGGACTACGCGCCCGAGGAGGTCCGCGCCCGCCGGTACTACGAGCCGACCCGCCACGGCGCCGAGGCGCACTTCGCCGACCGGTGGGCGAAGATCCGCGAGTTCCTGCGCGGCGCGCGGTGACCGCCCCGCCGTCCACAGACGGGCGCGCTCAGCGCGGGCGCCGGGCCCGGGCGCGATAGGGTCTCCCCATTCCATCGCCCCGGCCGGGTCGGACATCCGCAGGCCACCTACGAGGGGACGCATCGACATGCTTACCGCGGGAGAGGTCGCAGGCCTCATCGTCGCCATGTTCTGGGCGATATTGGTGTGCTTCATGGCCGTGGTGCTGGTGCGGCTGGCCCGGCTGCTCACCGAGACCGCCAAGATGGTCGCCGACCTCAGCGAGCGCGTCATCCCGCTGCTGGACGACGTCAGCGTCACGGTCACAGAGACCAACCGCCAGCTGGTCGCCGTCGAGGCGATCGCGGTCGACATGAAGCAGGTCAGCGGCAACATGGTCAGGGTCACCGGCATCGCCTCCACGCTGCTGGCCAGGCCGCTGATCAAAATCGCGTCGTTCCTGCACGCCCTGCGCGCCGCGCTCACCGGCCGGCGCCGGCACGCCGCCCTCACCTCCGGCGGCAGGCGGGGGCGCTCGTGATCCGCCGGCTGTTCTACATGGCCCTGGGCGCGTACATCGCGGTCTGGGTGATGCGTAAGCTGCAAACGTTGAAGCCCGACCATCTCGCGCGCCGCACGGCCGGCCACGCCATGGACCTCGCCGCCGAGGCGCGCCTGTTCGCCGCCGAGGTCCGGCACCTGTCGGCAGGCAGGGAAACCGAGTTGCGAGCGCGGTTCGGCATCGACAGTGTTGAAGAAACCCACGACAACGACGTAAAGGATGGCCGCTGAGATGGAGTCGGCAGAGATCGCCCGCCGCTTCCTGCGCTTCTTCGAGGAGCGCGGTCACACTGTCGTGCCCTCGGCCAGCCTTGTCGCCGAGGACCCGACGCTGCTGCTGGTCAACGCGGGCATGGTGCCCTTCAAGCCCTACTTCCTCGGGCAGAAGAAGCCGCCGTTCCCGCGGGCGGCCAGCGCCCAGAAGGTCGTGCGCACGCTCGACATCGACGAGGTGGGCAAGACCACCCGGCACGCCAGCTTCTTCCAGATGCTCGGCAACTTCTCCTTCGGCGACTACTTCAAGGAGCAGGCGCTCCCGTACGCCTGGGAGCTGCTGACCAGGTCCGAGTCCGAGGGCGGCTTCGGTTTCCCCGAGGGCCTTCTCTGGGTCACCGTCTACCACGACGACGACGAGGCCTTCGACATCTGGCACAACAAGGTCGGCATCCCCGCAGAGCGCATCCAGCGCCGCGGGCTGGCCGACAACTACTGGCACATGGGCGTGCCCGGCCCCGGCGGCCCCTGCTCCGAGATCTACTACGACCGCGGCGTCGACTACGGCAAGGAAGGCGGGCCGGTCGCCGACGAGAACCGCTACCTGGAGGTCTGGAACAACGTCTTCATGCAGTTCCAGCTCAGCGCGGTTCGCAGCAAGGTCGACTTCGACGTCTCCGGCGAGCTGCCGGCCAAGAGCGTGGACACCGGCATGGGCCTCGAGCGCATGGCGGCCATCCTGCAGGGCGTCGACAACATCTACGAGATCGACACCACCTACAAGATCCTCGACAAGGCGGCCGAGCTCACCAAGACCCGCTACGGCAGGAACGCCCGCGCCGACGTCTCGCTGCGCGTCGTCGCCGACCACCTGCGCGCCGGCGTCATGCTCGTGGGCGACGGGGTGACGCCCACCAACGAGGGCCGCGGGTACGTCCTGCGCCGCATGCTGCGCCGGGCCATCCGCAACCTGCGCCTGCTCGGCGCGGGCGAAGAGCGCTACATGCACGAGCTCGCCTCGACCACGATCGAGGCGATGGGCCAGCAGTACCCCGAGCTCAAGAGCGACGCCGCGCACATCCACACCGTGATCGACGCCGAAGAGACCTCCTTCCTCGGCACTCTGCGCACCGGCACCGCCATCTTCGACGCCGCGGTCGAGGAGACCAAGCGCAAGGGCGCCGCGACGCTCGCGGGCGGCCAGGCGTTCCAGCTGCACGACACCTACGGCTTCCCCATCGACCTGACGCTGGAGATGGCGTCCGAGCAGGGCCTGCAGGTCGACGAGGACGGCTTCCGCCGCCTGATGAACGAGCAGCGCGACCGCGCCAAGGCCGACTCCGCGGCCAAGAAGACCGGCAACGCCGACATCTCCGTGCTCGGCGAGCTGCTCGACCGGGCCGGCAAGGTCGACTTCCTCGGCTACGACCTCACCACCGCCGAGGCGAACGTCATCGGCCTGCTCGTCGACGGCGCCTCGGCGCAGGCGGCCGGCGCGGGCAGCACGGTCGAGGTCGTCCTCGACCGCACGCCGTTCTACGCCGAGGGCGGCGGCCAGCTCTCCGACCAGGGCGTGATCAGCACCGGCGGCGCGCACGTGGACATCGTCGACGTGCAGTCCCCGTTCGCCGGGCTGGTGGTGCACCGCGGCAAGGTCCGCGACGGCGAGATCCGCGTGGGCGACCAGGTCCAGGCCGAGATCGACATCGAGCGGCGCCGGGCCATCTCCCGCAGCCACACCGCCACCCACCTGGTCCACCGCGGGTTCCGCAACGCGCTCGGCGAGAGCGCGGCGCAGGCCGGCTCGGAGAACTCCCCGGGACGCTTCCGCTTCGACTTCACCGCGGCCGGCGCCGTCCCGCCGAGCCTGCTGCGCGACGTCGAGGACGAGGTCAACGCCATCCTGATCAACGACCTGAAGGTCCACGCCTACCACACCTCCCTCAGCGAGGCCCGTTCCATGGGCGCCCTGGCGCTGTTCGGCGAGAAGTACGGCGACGAGGTCCGTATCGTCGAGGTCGGCGACTACTCCCGCGAGCTGTGCGGCGGCACCCACGTCGCGAGCTCCGGCCAGCTCGGCCTGGTCAAGGTGCTCGGCGAGGCCTCGATCGGCGCCGGCGTGCGCCGGGTCGAGGCACTGGTCGGCATCGACGCCTTCCGCTTCCTGGCCCGCGAGAGCGTCCTTGTCGCCCAGATCAGCGAGCAGCTCAAGGCGCGCCGCGAAGAGCTGCCCGAGCGCGTCGAGGGCATCGTCACCCGCCTGCGCACCGCCGAGCGCGAGCTCGAGAAGCTCCGTTCGGCCCAGGTGCTCGCGGTGGCAGGCGAGCTGGCCGCCTCCGCCCGCGACATCGAGGGCGCGTCGGTGGTGACTCACCGCGCGCCTGACGGCACTTCGGCCGATGACCTGCGTAAACTCGCCCTAGACGTGCGTGGCCGGTTCCCCGGTGACCGCGCTGCGATGATCGTGATCGCCGGTGTTCCCGCCGACCGGCCGGTCGTGGTCGCCGCTGTGAACGATGCGGGGCGCGCCCGGGGACTCAAGGCCGGGAGACTGGTCGGCGTCGCCGCCAAGGCACTTGGGGGTGGCGGTGGCGGTAAGGATGACGTCGCGCAGGGCGGGGGCGCCCGTCCGGAGGCGATCGGTGACGCGCTCGGCGCCGTCGAGCACGCGGTCCGCGAGGCCCTGTCCTGAGCATGGAGGTCTCGCCCGCGTCCATCGGCGGCGGCTCGGAGCATCGCGGGGCGGCCACGCCGCCCCGCCGAGGGCCGCGGCGGGGGCACGGTGCCCGCGGGCCGGGCGCGGGAGCCCCGCCATGAGGCAGGGCGTCCGCCTCGGGGTCGATGTGGGGTCGGTCCGCGTCGGCGTGGCCCGCAGCGATCCTTCCGGGCTGCTGGCCACCCCGGTCGAGACCGTCCGCCGAGGCCGGGGCGATCTCGACCGCATCGCCGCGATCGCGGGCGAGCACGAGGCGATCGAGGTCGTCGTCGGCCTGCCCACCTCGCTGTCGGGCCGCGAGAGCCATGCCGCCGCGGCCGCCCGCGAGTTCGCCGGCCGCCTGGCCGCGCGCCTCGCTCCGGCGCCGGTCCGGCTGTACGACGAGCGGCTGACCACCGTGACCGCGCAGCAAGGGCTGCGGGCCAGCGGTGTGAAGGCCAAGAACCAGCGCGAGGTGGTCGACCAGGCGGCGGCCGTGGTGCTGCTGCAGGCCGCCCTGGAGGCCGAGCGGGCGAGCGGCGCCCCGCCGGGCAGACCCGTCGAGCCGCCGGGGCGCCGCCCCGGCGGAGAATCGAGCGCCGGGCACTCAGGGTGACCCGCCCGTCAGGGCTCGGCCCCGACGAGCCGGACGGCGCCGGGGGGCGCGAGCGGCCCGGAGGCCTGCCCGAGGAGCCCGACCGTCCTGACGACGTCGAGGATCCCGGCGACCTGATCGCGTTCAGCGGTGAGGACGCCGCCGGGGAGGACGACGAGCGCCGCGCCCGCACCGAGCGCGGCCGCCGCGGACTGGTCCTGCTGGTCGCCGGCGCAAGCACTGCGCTGGTCGCCGCGGGCCTCGCCGGCGCGTTCACCATGTGCCGGCCGTTGATGACACCGGACGACTTCGAGGGAAAGGGCTCGGCGCCCGTCGTGGTGGAGATCGTCCCGGGCGCCAGCGCGGGGGAGATCGCCGAGGCGCTGGTCCGGGCCGAGGTCGTGGCGAGCACGCGGTCCTTCGTGCACGTGGTCGAAGAGCGCGGCAAGTCCGGCAGCCTGCGGCCGGGGCGTTACCTGCTGCGCAAGCGCATGGCCGCCGCCTCGGCGCTCGATCTGCTGCTCACTCCCCAGTCCAGGATCCGCAAGCGGGTGACGATCCCCGAAGGGCTGCGCGCCGCCGAGACGGTCGCCCGCCTGGCCCAGGGCTCGGGGCTGCCGGCCGCCGAGCTGTCGAAGATCCTCGCCCGGCCGGCCGACCTCGGCCTGCCCGCCTATGCCAAGGACACCGCCGAAGGCTTCCTGTTCCCCGCGACCTACGACATCGAGCGCTCCACGACGCCGCGCGACCTGCTGCGGTCGATGGTCCGCCGGTTCAAGCGCGCCGCCGGCCAGGTCGGTCTGGAGGCCGGCGCGGCCCGGCAGCGCCTCACCCCGCGCGAGGTGGTGGTCGTCGCCAGCATCGTGCAGGCCGAGGGAGGCAGGGACGCCGACTATCCGAAGATCGCCAGAGTCATCTACAATCGCCTCGCGTCCGGAGCCAAGCTGGAGATGGACAGTACGGTGATGTACGGCCTGGGCAAGCACGGCATCGTGGCGTCCGGAGCCGAGATCAAGCGCGACACCCCCTACAACAGCTACATGCATCCCGGGCTGCCGCCCGGGCCGATCAGTAATCCCGGTGAGGCCGCCCTCAGTGCGGCGCTTCGTCCGGCTAAGGGTGATTGGTACTGGTTTGTCACGGTCGACCCACGGCGTAGAATCACGAAATTCACTGACAAAGAGAGTGAGTTCGTGAAATACCGAGAAGAGCTGCACCAACGTCTCGGGCAGCACCACTGATGCCCGGCGGTACGGCCACCCCCTCCCGTACGCGCCCGGTGACCTGGGCCGGCGCGCCCATCGGCGTGGGAGTGACCAGCCATCCGGTAGGCCCTGCCGATTCGGGGCACTCCCTTGACGACGGGCCGGTCCGACCGGGAGATTGGCGAGCGCACCCATGAACGATCTCGACCTCGATAACTTGCTGGGTGCCGAGGACGACGAAGGTCCCCGGCGCAGGTCTCGCGGCTCCAGATCCGCGCGCACCCGCAGCAGGAGGCGCCAGCGCCGTCAGCGCCGCAAGGGCTTCGTGGCGTTCTTCATCGCGATCGTCGTCATCGTCGGCGTCCTCGGCGTGGGCGGCTACTACGGCTACAACTGGATCCGCGGCGTGGCGATCCCCAAGGACTACACCGGCCAGGGCTCCGGCGAGGTCATCGTGGAGATCAAGGACGGGCAGAGCGCCACCGAGATCGCCCAGACCCTGGTCGAGCAGGGCGTCGTCGCGAGCGAGCGGGCGTTCATCAACGCCGTCGGCGCCGCGGGCAAGAGCGCCTCCCTCCAACCGGGTGAGTACAAACTTCGCAAGGGCATGGCCGCGGCCAGCGCCGTGCCGCTGCTGGACCCGAAGCGCCGGCTGCAGACCACCTTGACCGTGCGCGAGGGCCTGCGGCTCTCTCAGATCTTCCAGCAGCTCTCGACCGCCACCGGCAAGCCCGTGCGCGACTTCGAGAGGGCCGCCAAGGACGCCGAGGCGCTCGACCTTCCCTCCTACGCCAAGAAGCGGCTGGAGGGTTTCGCGTTCCCCGCCACCTACGAGGTCTCGCCCAAGTCGAGCCCTGAGGATCTGCTCGCCGCGATGGTGGCGCGCTACAAGAAGGCCGCGGAAGACGTCGGCCTGGTCGACGGGGCCAGGAGGGTCGGGCACACCCCGCTGGAGGTCCTGACCATCGCCAGCATCGTGGAGGCCGAGTCGGGCAGCAAGCGCGACATGCCCAAGATCGCCCGGGTGATCTACAACCGCCTCCAGCGCACGCCGCCGATGCTGCTCCAGATGGACAGCACGGTCATGTACGGCCTGAACAAGTTCGGTGTCTCCGCCACGCACGCCGACCTCAGGAGCAAGTCGCGGTACAACACCTACGCCCGCCCCGGCCTGCCGCCGGGGCCGATCACCAACCCCGGGGAAGACGCCATCAAGGCGACCCTCAAGCCGGCCGACGGACCCTGGCTGTTCTTCGTGACCACCGACACCAAGCGCGGCATCACCAAGTTCACCGACTCCCAGACCGAGCACGACAAGTTCGTCGAGGAGTTCAACCGCAACCAGGCGGCCGGCTGATGGAACGGCGTGCCGCGGTGCTCGGCTCTCCGATCGCGCACTCGCTCTCGCCGTACCTCCACCGCGCCGCCTACCGGGCCCTCGGCCTGAGCGGCTGGCGGTACGACGCGATCGAGTGCGACGAGCGGGGCCTGGCCGGGCTCATGGCCACGATGGGCCCCGAATGGGCCGGGCTGTCGCTCACCATGCCGCTCAAACGGGCGGTGCTGCCGCTGCTGGACACCGTCGCCGACCTCGCCGTGCAGGTGGGCGGGGTCAACACGGTGGTGTTCCGCGAGGGCGGGCGGCACGGCGAGAACACCGACGTGTACGGCATCGTGCGGGCGCTCGCCGAATCGGGGGTCGCGGCGCCGCCCTCGGCGACCATCCTCGGCGGCGGGGCGACCGCGGGCTCCTCGCTGGCCGCGCTGCGCGAACTCGGGCTGCGGGAGGCGACGCTGGTCGTGCGCGACCGGTCGCGGGCGGCGGAGACCTCGCAGGTGGCCGAGCGGCTGGGCATGGCCCTGACGGTGCGGCGCTTCGACGATCTCGGCGCCGCGCTGGACACCGGCCTGGCCATCTCGACGTTGCCCTCGGGGGCCGCCGACGCCTACGCCGAGGCCCTCGCGGCCGTCCCGGCGGTCTTCGACGTGGTCTACGCCCCCTGGCCCACCCGGCTCGCCCGCGCCGTGCGCGACAAGGGCGGAACGGTCATCGGAGGCTTCGCCATGCTGCTCCACCAGGCGGTGCGCCAGGTCGAGCTGTACACCGGCCGCGTGCCCGTGCCGGTGGAGCCCGTGCGCGCCGCGGGCGAGGCCGAACTCCTCAGGCGATCGGCTCGAACGGATTGAGCACCCGCACCCCGGTGCGCTCGAAATCCTTGGTGTTGCGAGTCACCATCGTCCAGCCGTTCGCCCGCGCGGTGGCGGCCAAAAGCCCGTCGACGAGTGGTAGCGGGGCCGGGGCGTTCATCGTGCCCCACTCCTCCGCCACGGCGGGTGTCACCGGGACGATGCGGTCGACGAACTCGTGCCGCAGCCGCGCCAACCACGTCTCGTAGACCGTCGCCTGGGACGGATCGCGATCACGCAGGCGTTCGATGCCTTGACGGATCTCGTCCAGCACCATGACGCTGATGTACAGCGTTGGACCAGGGGCCATGTCGAGCCAGTCTCGGACGTGGGTGCTCGGACGCCGCTTGGTGACCTCACAGGCGACGTTGGTGTCCAGAAGAAAGGCCATGATCAACCCTCGAGAGTCACGGTGAGGACCGGAGAGTCCGATCGGTGGATGTCCAGCAGGCTGAGGTCGGGCGCGGACCTGAGAAACTCCTTGAAGTCGGGCGCACCGTGCTTCAGCCGCCGGTACTCGGCGATGTCGATGATGACGGCGACCTCTTCGCCATGCCGGGTGACCACCTGCGGGCCTTCGTCGTGCGCCTGCCGGATGACCTCGCTGAAGCGCTGCTTGGCTTCCTGCAACTGCCATTGGGCCATGAGCACCCTCCAACCGGGCTGTCTGGATTTCGGATGCGACTTTAGCATTTCCTTGCTCTCCGTGTCCGCTCGATTCCGAACGGTCACCGAGGGTGAGGATGATTCGGCGGGGGTGTGGTGTTGTGGTAATGTTGGTGCTTGATCGGTCCGGCATGGCTGCTGGACGCGCAAGCGGAGGTCCTCCTCCCACCTGATCGGCTGCGAGGCCGACGGGTCAAGGATCACTACCGGACTTTTCCGGGGGGCTCTTGATCGGCTGATCTGAGAGCCCGGTGGCCCCGCATGCGCGACGTGCGGGGCTTTTCGCTTATCCGGCGGAAAGCCCGGGCGCGGTCGAGCACATACGCGGAAATGCCAGGTACCTAGGAGGTCCCATCAGCACTGAGCCCCGCATCAACGAGCGCATTCGTGTGCCCGAGGTCCGCCTCGTCGGCCCGAACGGCGAGCAGGTCGGCATCGTCTCCATCGGGGACGCCCTGAAGCTGGCCCAGGAGTCCGATCTCGACCTGGTCGAGGTCGCCGCGACGGCTCGTCCGCCCGTGTGCAAGCTCATGGACTACGGCAAGTTCAAGTACGAGTCCGCGATGAAGGCACGCGAGGCGCGCCGCAACCAGGCGCACACGATCATCAAGGAGATCAAGCTCCGGCCGAAGATCGACCCGCACGACTACGAGACCAAGAAGGGTCACGTGGTGCGGTTCCTGAAGGCCGGGGACAAGGTCAAGGTCACGATCATGTTCCGCGGGCGTGAGCAGTCCCGCCCCGAGCTGGGCTTCCGGCTCCTGCAGCGACTGGCGGAGGACGTGACGGAGCTCGGCTTCGTCGAATCCCAGCCCAAGCAGGACGGCCGAAACATGATCATGGTGATCGGGCCGCACAAGAAGAAGGCCGAAGCCAAGGCCGAGCGGGCCGCGGCCCGCGCGAGGACCGGCGACGGCGATCCGGCGCAGGACGACGTCAGCGTCGGCGCCGACATGGCGGGGGCTTCGGAACCGCAGGAGTGACGTACGCCCGCCTGACGATCCGGCGGGACGCGAGGAGACACCGACACCGGGTGAGGTGCCACAGCCGGGCATAGGCCCAGCTGGGGTACCTTGACCCGGGATATCGGCACGGACGAACGAGGGAGAGACGGCTGAGATGCCGAAGATGAAGACGCACAGCGGTGCGAAGAAGCGGTTCCGCCTCAGCGGCAGCGGCAAGATCATTCGCCGGCGCGCGAACCGTGCCCACTACAACGAGTGGAAGTCGTCGACGCTGACGCGCCGTCTGAAGCCTGAGGTCGTCATGTCCGATGCCGACACCAAGAAGATCAAGAAGCTGCTCGGCAAGTAACCGAACCCCCGGGGAGATAGAACAATGGCACGCGTAAAGCGGGCGCTCAACGCCAAGAAGAAGCGCCGCGTCGTCCTCGAGCGGGCGAGTGGTTACCGGGGTCAGCGGTCGAGGCTGTACCGCAAGGCCAAGGAGCAGATGCTCCACTCCTTGACCTACGCCTACCGCGACCGCAAGGACAAGAAGGGCACCTTCCGGCGCCTTTGGATCCAGCGCATCAACGCCGCGGCGCGCGCGAACGGCATCACCTACAACCGGTTCATCCAGGGCCTGAAGGCCGCCGGCGTCGAGGTCGACCGCAAGATCCTCGCTGATCTGGCCGTCAACGACAGCCAGACCTTCGCCTCGCTGGCCGAGACCGCCAGGAAGGCCCTGCCGTCCGACGTGAACGCGCCGGCCGCCGGCTGATCCGACGTACGTCCGTGAACGACTCGTTCTCTCGCAGAGCGGGTCGTTCGCTTTTCGCGTCATGATCGAACCGCGCGGGCGCCGCAACGGTCCGGGCGTTCGTAAGGGGGGAACATGGCCGGTTCCGAGCTGACCAACACCAAGTCTCCGCGGGTCAAGGCCGCCAAGCGCCTGACCAAGCGGGCTTTTCGTGACCGTGACAGGTCCTTCCTCGCCGAGGGCCCGCAGGCCGTCAGGGAGGCGCTCGCCCTTCCCGGCGTCGCCGTCGAGCTGTTCACTACCGCCGAGGCCGAGATCCGGCACGCCGACATCGTGACCGCCGCACGGCTGGCCGGAGTTCCGGTGTTCGGCGCCAGCGGCGAGGTCATGGCGGAGCTGGCGCAGACCGTCACACCGCAAGGGCTGCTCGCCGTCTGCCGCTTCGTGCACGTCCCGCTGGCCGAGGCCGTCACCGAGGGCGCGGGCCTGGTCGCCGTGCTCGCGCACGTGCGCGATCCCGGCAACGCCGGCACGGTCCTGCGCACGGCCGACGCGGCGGGCGCCGACGCGGTCGTGTTCACCGACGCCTCGGTGGACCCCTACAACGGCAAATGCGTCAGGGCCAGCGCGGGAAGCCTCTTCCACCTGCCCGTCGTCACGGCGGCCCCTGTGGCGGACACCGTGCGCCATCTGAAGGACAAGGGGCTGCGGGTGCTGGCCGCCGACGGGGCCGGCGCCAAGACGCTCGACGACGTGGACCTGAGCGGCCCCACCGCGTGGATCTTCGGCAACGAGGCGTGGGGCCTGCCCGAGGAGGTCCTGGGGCTCGCCGACGAGGTCGTCCGGGTTCCCGTCTACGGGCGCGCCGAGAGCCTGAACCTGGCCACGGCGGCCGCCGTCTGCCTCTACGCCTCGGCGCGGACCCAGCGCTCCGGCTGACCCCTCGCCTCCGCGGCCCCGTCGCCGGGAATCCCTTACCGGACAACTCGCCAGATTCCGGGCAAGGCATGCCGTCCGGCGCTGGCGCGGGGCTGCCGCCCGGTACGGGAAACCCGCTATTGTCGGCGCTGTAGGGGTCGAGGGAGGCGATAGTGCGCGGCGAGCAAACCCACCGGCGAGGCGCCGATGCCGCGTGCTCGATCGACGTCGACGACCTCCCCGAGGGCGTCATCGTGGCCGACGGCCGCGGCCGGGTGGTCGCCGTCAACCGGGCCGCCTGCCGCCTCACCGGCGTGGGCGGCGACGCCGTCGGCAAGCACTTCCCCGACGTCCTGCCCTTCCGCGACGACGACGGCCGCGACTGGTGGAAGTGGCTCGACGCCTACGGAGGGCTGCGCATCCGCAGCCGCCAGCCCGAGTGCTCCCTCTACCTGCCCGGCGGCCACGAGCTGCTGGTCGCGGCCCGGTTCGTCCGCAGGCCCGCGCGAGGCGGCGAGGTCGTGCGCGTCGTGGTCACGCTGCGCGACGCCGCGGCGCGCGCCCGCCTCGAGCGCAGCCGGGCCGACCTGGTCTCCACCGTCGCCCACGAGCTTCGCTCCCCGCTCACCAGCGTCAAGGGCTTCACCGCCACCTTGCTGGCCAAGTGGAGCCGCTTCACCGACGATCAGAAGCGCGTGATGCTCGAGACCGTCAACGCCGACGCCGACCGGGTCACCCGGCTGATCACCGAGCTGCTCGACGTCTCCCGCATCGAGTCGGGCCGGCTGCAGATCCACCGCCAGGTGGTGGACGTCCCCGCCAGGACGCGCAAGATCATCGCCGGCCGGGTCGCCGCGGGCGAGCCCGAGGACCGCTTCCGCCTCGAGATGCGCGGCGAGCTGCCAGAGATGTGGCTCGACCAGGACAAGATCGACCAGATCCTCGGCAACCTGCTGGAAAACGCGGTGCGCCACGGGCGAGGTACGGTGACCATAGTGGTGGAGCCCGTCGAGTGGGGAGTTGCCGTGTCCGTGCGTGACCAAGGCGAGGGTGTCGCACCCGAGCTGGCCTCGCGCGTCTTCCGGCAGTTCTGGCGCGGCAACGGGCGCCGCCGCGGCGGCACGGGCCTCGGCCTGTTCATCGTCAAGGGCCTGGTGGAGGCCCACGGCGGCACGATCACCGTGCAGCGGGCGCCCGGCGGGGGCGCCGAGTTCCGATTTACCATGCCCGCCGGCACTCCCGACTTCGCCTGAGGCGACGGGACGGCCGGTGGGCGACACAACGCCGGCATCCGCCGGCACGGCCGCGTCGCGTCCGGTGCCCGACCGAAACGTCGGTCCAAGGGTTCCGGCCGCGGTCAGGAGGCTGTGAGCGCCGCCCCGTTCGCCCGTGATCGCGGAGGTCGTCCACAGCGCACCGTTCGTGGCCGGTCCGCCACTCTGGACGGACTAGACTCGTGCCCGCTCAAGCCCTGGATACGGAGCTCTCTCTTGTCGAACACCTATGACCCGGTCGAGGTGACGCCGTTGCACGCCGACGAGGTGGCGCGCATGGAGGCCGAAGCCATAGCCGCCATCGACGCGGCCGCCGACCTCGACGAACTCAAGCAAGTGCGGCTCGCCCACGCCGGTGACCGGTCCCCGATCGCGCTGGCCAACCGCGAGATCGGCGCGCTGCCGCCCCAGGCCCGGGCCGAGGCCGGCAAGCGCATCGGCGGCGCGCGCAAGACCATCGGCGAGGCGCTCACCGCCCGTCAGGCCGTGCTGACCGCCGAACGCGACGAGCGTGTCCTGGTCGAGGAGACCGTCGACGTCACCCTTCCGTGGGACCGCCGCCCGCGCGGCGCCCGCCACCCGCTCACGACCTTGCAAGAGCGCATCGCCGACGCCTTCGTCGCGATGGGCTACGAGGTCGCCGAAGGGCCTGAGCTCGAAGGCGAGTGGTTCAACTTCGACGCGCTCAACATCGCGCCCGACCACCCGGCCCGCTCCGAGCACGACACCTTCTTCGTCGGCTCGGTCGACTCGGGCATGGTGCTGCGCACCCAGACCTCCCCGGTCCAGATCCGCGCGCTGCTGTCGCGCGATCTGCCTGTGTACGTCGTCTCGCCGGGCAAGGTGTTCCGCACCGACGAGCTCGACGCCACCCACACCCCGGTGTTCCACCAGGTCGAGGGGCTGGCCATCGACGAGGGCCTGACGATGGCCCATCTGAAGGGCACGCTCGACCGGTTCGCCGAGGTCATGTTCGGCAAAGGCATCAGCACGCGCTTCCGGCCCAACTACTTTCCCTTCACCGAGCCCTCGGCCGAGATGGACCTGCGCTGCTTCGTCTGCCGGGGCGCCTCGGCCGTCCCCGGCAACCCGCCCTGCCGCACCTGCAAGTCCGAGGGCTGGATCGAATGGGGCGGCTGCGGCATGGTCAACCCGCGCGTGCTGGTGGCCTGCGGCGTCGACCCCGAACGCTACAGCGGCTTCGCCTTCGGCATGGGCGTCGAGCGCACGCTGATGTTCCGCAACAACGCCGAGGACATGCGAGACATGGTCGAGGGAGACGTGCGCTTCACGCTCCCCTTCGGTATGGAGGCCTGATGAAGTTCCCGCTCTCCTGGCTGCGGGAGTACGTCGACCTGCCCGCCGCCACCGCCCACGAGGTCGCCGAGAAGCTCACCGCGGCCGGCCTGAAGCTCGAGGCAGTCGAGTCGGTCGGCGACGACATCAAGAACGTCGTCGTCGGCGAGGTCCTGTCGATCGAAGAGCTCACCGGCTTCAAGAAGCCCATCCGCTACTGCTCGGTCGAGGTCGGCGAGGCCGCCCCGCGCTGGGTCATCTGCGGCGCCGCCAACTTCGCCGTGGGCGACCGCGTGGCCGTGGCGCTGCCCGGCGCCGTGCTGCCCGGCGGGTTCGAGGTCGGGTCCCGCAAGACCTACGGCCACGTCTCCGACGGCATGATCTGCTCGGCGCGCGAGCTCGGCGTCGGCGAGGACCACGGCGGCATCCTCATCCTGCCCGCCGACACCCACCTGGGCGCCGACGTGGTCGAACTGCTCGGCCTGCGCGACGACGTCATCGAGCTGGAGGTCACCCCCGACCGCGGGTACGCGCTGTCCATCCGCGGCGTCGCCCGCGAGGTGGCCACCGCCTTCGGCGTGCCCTGGCGCGATCCGGCCGACATCGAGCCGCCCGCCTTCGACGAAGAGGCCTACCCCGCCTCCATCGCCGACCCGACGGCCTGTGACCGGTTCGTGCTGCGCTCGGTGTCCGGCTTCGACCCCTCGGCCGAGACGCCCATGTGGATGCAGGTGCGGCTGTCCCGGGCGGGCATGCGGCCGGTGTCGCTGGCCGTCGACGTCACCAACTACCTGATGATCGAGCTGGGCCAGCCGCTGCACGCCTTCGACCGGTCCCGGCTCACCGGGCCGGTCGTGGTGCGCAGGGCCGAGCCGGGCGAGACGCTCGAGACCCTCGACCACGTGGTGCGCGAGCTCGATCCCGAGGACATCCTGATCGCCGACTCCTCCGGGGCGATCTCGATGGCCGGCACCATGGGCGGCCTGGCCACCGAGATCTCCGGCGAGACCGGCGACCTGGTGATCGAGGCGGCCCACTTCTCGCCCACCGGCACGGCCCGCATGTCGCGCCGCCACAACCTGGTCAGCGAGGCGTCGCGCCGCTTCGAGCGCGGCGTCGACCGCGAGCTGCCGCTGTACGCCTCCTGGCGCGCGGTGCAGATGCTGGTCGCCTTCGGCGGCGGCACGGCCGACGCCGGGGTCACCCACTCGTTCGTCGACGTCGAGCCGCCGACGATCGTCATCCCGGCCGACCACCCCGACCGCGTGGCGGGCATCGCCTATGGTCGCGACACGGTCGTGCGGCGCCTTGAGCAGGTCGGCTGCACGGTCGTCGCGCAGGGCTCTCAGCAGGCCCTGACGGGCGCCGACGCGGCGCCGGCGGTCCCGGCCGACGTGCTCGAGGGCCCGGCCCGGCCCGACCCTGCCGAACTGCTGGCCGTGACGCCGCCGTCCTGGCGTCCCGACCTCACCGATCCCAACGACCTCGCCGAGGAGGTCATCCGGCTCGAAGGCTACGAGCGCCTCCCCTCGGTGCTGCCGGCCGCCCCGGCCGGCGCCGGCCTGACCGAGGCCCAGCGGCTGCGCCGCCGCGTCGGCCGCGCCCTCGCCGCCGCCGGGTACGTCGAGACGCTCGCCTACCCGTTCATCGGCACGCGCGACCTGGACGGATTGCAGCTGTCCGCGGGCGACCCGCGGCGCCGCACGGCCCGGCTGGCCAACCCGCTGAGCGAGGACGAGCCGCTCATGCGCACCACGCTGCTGCCCGGCCTGTTCAAGACCCTGGTCCGCAACATCGGACGCGGTGCCGGCGACGTGGCGCTCTTCGAGTCCGGGCTGGTCTACCGCCCCGAGCCGGACGCCCCGGCCAAGGCGCCGGTGCTCGGGGTCGAGCGCAGGCCCACCGACGACGAGCTGGCCACCATCGCGGCGGCGCTGCCCCGGCAGCCCCTGCGGGTGGCCGTCGTGCTCGCCGGTGAGCACGACCGGTCCGGCTGGTGGGGCGAGGGACGCCAGGCGGGCTGGGCCGACGCCGTCGAGGCGGCGCGCCTGGTCGCCCGCGAGGCGGGGGCCGAGGTGGTGGTGCGCGCCGACCGGCACGAGCCGTGGCACCCCGGCCGGTGCGCCGCGCTGTACTTCGGGGAGGCGCTGCTCGGCCACGCCGGCGAGCTGCACCCGCGCGTCGTCGAGGCCTTCGGCCTGCCGCCGCGCACCTGCGCGATGGAGCTGGAGCTCAGCGTCATCGAGGCCGATCTTCCCGGCCCGGTGCAGGCCCGCCCGGTCTCGGCCTACCCCGTGGCCACACAGGACGTCGCGCTCATCGTCCCGGCCGGGGTCCCGGTCGCCGACGTGGAGGCCGCGCTGCGCGAGGGCGCGGGCGAGCTGCTCGAGTCGATCAGGCTGTTCGACGTCTACACCGGGTCGCAGGCCGGCGAGGGCAACAAGTCGCTGGCCTACACCCTGCGCTTCCGCGCCGCCGACCGCACGCTGACCGTCGAGGAGACCACCGCGGCCCGTGACGCCGCGGTGGCCCTGGCCGGCGAACGCACAGGGGCACAGCTGCGCGGCGCGTGACCCGCTCGCACGAGCGGCCGCTCTGGCCGATCACGGGGGGCGGCGGTGGATCCGGTCCACCGCCGCCCCCTGACGCGATCAGCGGGAGTAGGCCTCCATCTCATACAGCGAGTAGCCGTAGGACGTCCCGCGGGTGACGCCCTGCATGCGGAGGTAGCGGGTGCCGACCGGGGCGAAGGTCACGTTGTCCACGCCGCCGTTCCCCGCGGTGGTGGAGTACACCGTCGTCCACGCCGACCCGTCGGCCGAGGTCTGGACGCGGTAGGCCGCCCCGTAGGCCGCCTCCCAGCGCAGCACCACCCGGGCCACGGTCCTGGACGATCCGAGGTCGACCCGCAGCCACTGGTCATCGCTTGCGGCGCTGGCCCAGCGGGTGGTGGGGTCGCCGTCGATCGCCCTGCCCGCCGGATACGGCGGGAGCAGCTGGAAGCTGGAGGCGCGGGCGCTCCCGCCGGCCGCCAGGTTGGAGATCGGGTCGCCCCGGTGGGCGGGGAACGACACGGCCTGCTGGTAGGTCGGCCGGTTCTGCCACGAGATCAGCGACTGCTTGATCCCGCCGAGCGGCGAGTGGCGGATGGCGTCGGCGCACCACTGGTCGCCGGCCGAACACGCGTCGTCGGCCGGATAGGTGGTGGCAGCCGGCTCGGCGAGCGCCGCCGACAGGCTGTCCAGCAGGACGGAGCGGCAGCCGGCCACCGTGCCGTCGCCGCAGAACTTCGCGGGCAGCGGCCCGGCCACCGGGTCGCCGAGCACCGACCGGACGTCCTTGCTCACATACCCCCACCATCCGTACTGGAAGGACGAGCCCTTGTGGGTCTGGGCCTCGTTCGCCGAGGTCGGGAAGCCGGACAGGTCGCCCTGCTGGTGGCCGGACGGCGACTCGTTGATCTGCATGGCGTCGACCAGCGACTGGTAGAGGCCGTCGCCCAGGCCTGGCCTGAACTCGGCCCTGACCAGCTTCGGCCACCATGCGTCGAACGCGCGGATGGCGTCCGCGTGCGCGTAGGTCTTGCTGCCGGGCGAGGTCTCGAGCCTCTTCGCGCCGGCGGAGGCCCACGCCGACAGCTTGGTCACCGCCGAGGCGAGGGCAGGGTCGGAGACGGCCGAGCCGCCGATCACCCGCAGCAGGTCCGGCAGCACCTCCTTGCCTCGCAGGTCGGTGACCGCGGCGTCGGCCATGATCCTCACGGTGCCCGCCCGGTCGAGCCTGCCCGCCCCGGCCAGCGCCGCCTTCACGGGCCGGTCGAGCAGATCCACCCGGTGCACCGGACCGAAGCTGAAGTTGCCGTCGGCCGCGCCGAAGTCCTTGGCCTGCTTGTTGTTCCAGCTCACCAGGTAGTCCTGAGCGGCCGTCTGCGGATGGGCGGAGGCCGGCAGGTAGGTCGCGCTGTTGGTCGCCGGGTCGAAGCCCGCCCATTCGTGCGCCGCGTCGGCGGTCATCGGCAGGTTGGGGTCGGAGACCGCGGACCTGGCCGGGACGTCGCCCGACATGAAGTACGCCGCCTCGGTGGAGTTGACGTAGAACCAGTTGAAGGCGAAGCCGATCTCCGACGCCGAAGCCGCGAAGGCGGCGGCGTCCCCCATCTGGGCCGGGTCGTTGAACATCTGGAAGCCGACCGCCGACTCGGCCTCGTGCTGGTAGGTCGAGCGCAGGGCGGTGAAGGCCGTCGGCTGCCCGCCGACGGTGCCGCGCCAGGTCACCAGGCCGTACTTGGTGCGATGGACGACCAGGTCGTAGGAGCCGGCGGAGGTGGTGTCGGCGACGTTCGGCTTCCAGGAGTTGGTCTTCTTGAGCGTCTCCATGGCCGTGCAGGCGCCGTGGTACAGGTAGTGGTCCGAGGCGGTGGTCACCGTGCCGCCGCCGGGGTCGCACAGCTGCAGCGCGTAGGTGTCGGTGATGTCCTCACCGGCCGAGGTCGCGCTCCAGGCGTAGTCGGTGCCCCGGCCGAGCAGCACGTACAGGTTGAGCCCGGCGAAGGCCACCCCGCGCGAGCGGATGCCCGGCCCCGACAGTTCCTGCAGCATGAGCAGCTGGGGCGCGAAGTAGCCGGTCTGCGGGCCGAACACCGCGATGGGGTGCCCGGTCGTGGACTCCGCGGCCGACACCACGACGGCGTTGGACATGCCGGGCTTGGAGTTGTCGACGGTCAGCCCGGGAAGGACCCCCTTGGCCGGCGAGGTCGAGGTGGTGGCCGACCCGCTCTCGTTACGCGTGATGTCCACCGGCGCCGTCGTCCCGGCGTCGGGCAGCACCACCCCGGTCGCGCCGGGGGCCGCCCCGAACGGGAAGCTCTGCCCGTTGTGCAGGGTGAGCGTGGTCTCCGGGTCGTTCTGCGCCCGGAACGCCGCCCAGACCTGGTCTCCGGCCGCCGTGCCGTACTTGGCGCGGGCCGCGACGCGGACCAGGGCGGACTGCATCTCGGCGCCGCCGCCCCCGCCGAACAGCCCGCCGATCACCCCGGAGACCGCGATCAGGTCGGTCATGGTGAAGTCCTGCGGACCACCGGCGTTGGTGATCGCGTCGAGGTGGCCGGTCAGGACGTACTCGCCGGGACAGTTGCGGTCGGCCATGCAGCGGTCGATGTAGGCGTTGATGCCGTTCACGTAGTTCTGCACGTCGGCGTACAGCTGGGCGCCGCGCGTGCCGGAGTCCCGGATGCGGGTGATCTGCGTCTGCAGGTCGGCCTCGGTGTAGGGGGAGTTGCGCCAGACGCTCTGCTCCAGGGCCCGGTTGCCCGGCGCGCCTCCGGCGAACGGCGTCAGCTCGCCCCGCCCGACGTGCCGCATGAGGTCCATCAGCCACAGGCGGTCCTGCGCGCCGGCGTATCCGGCGCCGAACATGGTGCCCTCGCGGGTGGTCCCGGTGACGTGCGGGACGCCGGTGGCCTTGTCCCGGACGATGGTCACGTCCGAGCGAGGGCTGGTCGTGCTCTCCACCTGCCCGGCCGGCACCCCGAAGGAGCCGTCGTTGAAGAAGGAGGCGATCTGGTCCTCGGTCAGGCCCGTGTAGCCGGAGATGAGACCGGCGTACTTGCCGAGCTGGTCGCCCGAGTGCCGCGGCATGGTGCCGAGCGCCTGGTTGGCGAGGATCTCCACCAGGGTCGCGTTGCCGTTCTGGCCGGGCGGCAGCACGTCGGCGCACTGACCGAGGCAGTAGTCGTCGGCGGTGTACGTGGCCGCCGATGCGGGCACGACGGGGGATGCCAGCGTGAGGATCACGAGCGCGGAGGCCACCGTGATCGTCCGCCGGAGGCGTGCGTGCATGTGAGAGGACCCCCAAAACATGAGGCGTACTCGAATGTTGGGAGGAACATACGCTCGCGCCAACACCGGATCAATGGCCGATGTGATATCCGCCGTCCCCGATCCATGACCCCCGGTGGAGAACCGCGTCAGCCCGCCGGTGCGGGCGTCGCGACGACCTCACAAGGCCCGCACGCAGCGTCACACGCACGCGGGGGTTTGGTCACGTGGTCACCGGTTGCTCGCGGCGGGCGCGTTCGGCGAGGGCGTGTTCGTCGGTGCGGGCGTCGTACTGCCGGAACTTGGGCAGCACGGTGGCCATCGCGGCGACCGCGCCCATGCACAGCAGCCCGCCGAAGCCGAGGGAGAAGCGGGCGCCTCCGGCCTGGGCCAGGAACCCGGCCCTGGCGTCGCCGAGCATGGGGCCGGTGGAGTAGGAGAGCAGCTCGATGCCCGCCAGCCGCCCGCGGTACTCGTCGGGGATCGTCTGGTTCCAGATGATGCCGCGGAAGACACCGCTGATCATGTCGGCGGCTCCGGCGAAGGCCAGCAGGGCGGCCATCAGCCAGATGTTGGGCATCAGGGAGGCCAGGGCGACACCGGCGCCCCACAGCGTCGCCGCGATGATCACCGCGCGGCCGTGGCGGTGGACGTGCGCGGTCCAGCCGGAGGTGGCGGAGGCGATCACCGAGCCGATGCCCCCTGCCGCGTACAGAACGCCGAGGGCGGTGGGTGCGCGTAGTTCGTCGGCGAGGAACGGGAACAGCGCGTTGGAGAACGCGAACACCATGGCGGCGATGTCGACGAGGTAGGTGCCCATCAGGTCGGGGCGGCGGACGGCGTAGCGCACGCCCTCGACCAGCGAGCGCAGCGATGCGGGTGTGTGGTCCCCGGCTCGGGCCACCGGCCGCACCCGTACGAGCAGCAGCAAGGACAGCAGGAAGGAGAGGATGTCGATGCCGTAGGAGGTCGCCGGGCCGAAGGCCACCACGATCAGGCCGCCGGCGGCCGGACCGACGATCATGCCGGCGTTGCGGGCCAGGCCCTGGAGGGCGAAGGCCGCGCCCATCTGGTCGAGCTTGAGGACCCGGTTGATGATCGCCTGTTCGCTGGGGCCGCGCAGGCTGGAGAGCCCGGCCGACAGCCCGGCCACCACGTACAGCACGGGGACCTGGGCCGGCGCGGGGAGCACCAGGGCGTTGAGCAGCAGGAGCGCCGAGGTGAGGCACAGCCCGACCTCGGACCAGATGACGATCTTGCGCCGGTCGAGCGCGTCGGCGATCGCGCCTCCCCACAGGCCGCAGACGACCATGGGCGCGAACTCCGCCAGGCTGACCAGGCCCACCGCGACGTAGGAGCCGGTGAGCTGCTTCATCTGGAAGGGCACGGCCACCATGGTCATCAAGCTGCCGAACATCGTGACCAGGCTGGAGGAGAACAACAGCCGGAAGTCGCGCGAGTCCCGTAACGGGCTGACGTCCATCCGCAGACGCAGCAGCAATGTCTTCAGCGATCGGGCGGGACTCGTCGACACAGGCGGCAAGTCTGAACGCCCGCACACGGTCCCGGCAACCCATTTTCCGCTGGGCCGGCCCATCCCCGGTCGCCGGACGGACCTCGCGCCATGCCGCGCTTCGCCCGATGATCTCACTCCGTCCGTCGGCTCACATGCTCAGGTGCGCGTAGACCGTCAGTTGACCGAAGTCACCGAACTGCGCGGTCATCCGGTTTCCCAGACGAATGCCGGATGCGACCGAGGGGGTTTCCGGCGCCGGAGTGTGGTGCCGGCAAATGGCGGCGCCCTCGTGCGCGCGGTGAAAGTGGCGGAGATGCGACAGCCGTAAGGGAGCCGTCGTGCCTTGCCCATCGAAGACCAAGATGAACGCGGTCGTCCGCCTAATTCTATCGCCGGGTTTACCAGCCTTCAGCCCGTCACGTATTCGTCGGCTGACATGATCCATGCCGAAGCGGAGTGAGTTAGTGTGCCGCGCATGAGTTTACGTGAGGTGGCCGTCGGCCGGTTGTCGCGCCTGGTCGAATGGGTCCGGTCGGCCGCACTCGCCGGGAAGGTAGGCGGGCGCCCCGCACCGCTCCTCGAAGTGGCCGGCCTGTCGCTCGTGATCCTGCTCTTCGCACGGCTTCATGCCGCCGCCGGGAAAGACGCCGCGGCCGCCACCGCCAACGCTTCGGCCCTGCAATCCATGGAGCGGGCCCTCCACGTGGACATCGCGCTGAGAGCGAATCAGTGGCTGACCGAGCATCCGGCCCTCATCCAGTCGGCGGTGTACTACTACCGCCTGTACTACGTCGCGATCATCGGTGTGCTGGTGTGGGTATTCGTCCGGCGCGCCGATGTCTACGTGAAGGTCCGCCGGACCCTTGTCACGATGCTCGTCCTCGTGCTGCCCGTTTTCTGGGCGCTGCCCATGTCGCCCCCACGGTTCGCCCTGCCGGGCGTCGTCGACGTCATCGCCGAGCACGACATCCTGGGCGGCCATGCCTCACGAGAGGTCGAGAACGGCCAGAACATCTATTCGGCGATGCCCAGCATGCACATGGGGTGGTCGCTGTGGTGCGCGTATGCCGTGTGGTGCGCGCTGCGGGCCTCCCATCCGCGATCGGCGTCGCTCGCGTGGATCTTTCCACTGGGCATGGCGGCGGTCGTGCTCGTCACCGGGAACCACTACGTGCTCGACATCGCCGGTAGCGCCGTGTTGCTGGCCGTCTCCATCGCGGTCGTGTCAGCGTGGGGCCACCTCGCCGAGCGCCGGCGTGCCCGGCATTGAGCGCTCGCGGACGGTCACGATAAGGGCGGCGGAGGACCTCGGAAAGGGACAGGTGTCTCGTTTCCCGGTTTCGCCGATGTCGCTCCACTCTATGTGCGGCCTGTCGAGCTGAATGCACTCCTGTAAGAGTCCGTGCGGGGGCTCCATGCGTGACTTCGGTGGCGATTCCGCGATCTCGGGCAGGTGATATGTCATGGCGTTGGAGCAAGAAATGAGGAGTTGTACACGCGGCCGCGCGCATTCCTGTATGACGGGCGCGTGCTCGTCGCCTTCAATCCCGCGTCTCCCGGCCGAAGGTTCGGCGACGACCCACATGTGCTCGATCGCATGATGGAAGGACTGCGCTTCGAGGTCGTCGGTCCGGAAGTCCAAGAAGACTTCGTGGACGTGGACGAGAGCATCGGTTCGGCACTGGCGCTCATCGGACGGGTCACAGGAACCGACATGGCCGCCGACTGGATCGAGGTGTCGCACTCTCGCATCAGAGGCACCTCCTCCTGAGAGATCCAGCCGGCGGTGGAGCACGTCTCGGCGCCTGCGGTGACCGGCGCCTCGTCGCGGCCCGGCGGCCGGGAGCGTCCAGGCCGCGGGGAGGTCAGAGGCCGAGGGTCTCTCTGCGCAGGTGGGTCTTGAGGATCTTGCCGCCCGGGTTGCGGGGCAGTTCGGTGTCGCGGAACCAGAAGCGCACCGGGATCTTGAACGGCGCGAGCACTCCGCGCAGGAACTCCCGCAGCTCCTCGGCGGTGGCCGACGTGCCCGGCTTCAGCCGTACGACCGCGCCGACCTGCTCGCCGAGCTCGTCGTCCGGGATGCCGATCACCGCGGCGTCGTCCACGGCGGGGTGCTCGAACAGGGCGGCCTCGACCTCGGCGCAGTAGACGTTCTCGCCGCCCCGGATGACCATGTCCTTGGCCCGGTCGACGATGTAGACGTAGCCGTCCTCGTCCACCCTCGCCAGGTCGCCGGTGTGCAGCCAGCCGTTCACGAAGGTCTGCGCGGTGGCGTCAGGGCGGTTCCAGTAGCCGGCGATCACGTTCGGGCCTCGCATGCACAGCTCGCCGACCTCGCCGGTCGCAAGCTCGCCGCCGAGCGGGTCGGAGATGCGCACGTCGCACACGGCCAGCGGAAGGCCGATGCTGTCGGGCCTGGACAGGTACGTCGGGCCGCTGTTGTAGATGGCCAGCGCGGTGGTCTCGGTCATCCCGTATCCGTTGGAGGCCTGCCGCTGGGGCAGCTGGTCGCCGATGCGCTCCAGCAGCTTGGGCGGGGCCGGCGCGCCGCCGTAGCTGATGCCGCCCAGGCTTGCGATGTCGTACTTGCCGAAGTCGGGGTGCGACAGCAGCTGCCAGGCGCTGGTGGGGACGCCCGTCATGATCGTGACCTTCTCGCGCTCGATGAGCCGGAGAGCCTGCCCTGGATCCCACTTGTACATCAGCACCAGGCCGCCGCCGGTGAACATGGTCGCCGTCATCACCGCGAAGCAGCCGGTGACGTGGAACAGCGGCACCGCGAGCAGCGTGATCCGCCGGGTGCCCAAGGCGGTCGAGGGATCCTTGCCGGCCATGGCGATGCTGCGCAGCAGCGCGTAGGCGACGGTCATCGGCGACTGGGCGGCGTTGCGGTGGGTGCCGAGCGCGCCCTTGGGGCTGCCGGTCGTCCCGGAGGTGTAGAAGATGGTCGCCGGGTCCTCGGGGTCCAGCTCGACGGGCGGCAGGCTCGCCTCGGCGCGCACCTCGCCGAGGACGTCGCCGAACGCGCGGGCCCCTGGCGGGAGGTCTCCCGCGGCGCGGGTGACGATCATGGGGATGGCTGTCCCGCGCAGCCGCTCGGCCCGCTCGCCGTCGGCGACGAGCACCTTGGCCCCCGAGTCGGAAAGGCCGTACTCCAGCTCGGGTGTGGTCCACCAGGCGTTCAGCGGGACGGCTATCGCCCCGACGGCGAGGGCCGCGGAGAACGCGATGACCCATTCGGGGTAGTTGCGCATCGCGATGGCGACGCGGTCACCCTTGGTCACGCCGTAGTCCTCGACCAGCCGGACGGCCAGCGTGGCGGCCCGGCGGAAGTGCTCCTCGTAGCTGATGCGCTCGTCCTCGTAGACGAGGAAGATCGCCTCGCCGTGGAAGCGGCTGTTCTCCAGCAGGGCACGGAAGGTCGCAGGAGCGTGCTTCCAGGTCCGGAGCTTCGAGCCGCGTATCTCGACCTCCTCCATCTCAAAGAGCCCGCCCGGTCCGGTGAGTTGTGCCTGGACCTGGTCATGGGTGACAGTCATGCGCGGATACTCCCGGGGGTGAGTCGCTGCCGTTGTGGAGGTGACGATACCGACCGGTAGGTACGGAGAACAGGGCTCGCGCTCACACGGCTGTTGCGGCGATGTTGGTTTGCATGACGATGCTGAGGCATGCATACTCTTTCTCTGTAAAGGTCATGAGGCCGAATGCATGGTCATGCGAGGTGAGTCGATGAAAGCGGCCGTCGCCGGAGCGAGTGGCTACGCCGGGGGCGAGTTGCTGCGCCTGCTGCTGACCCATCCCGCCTTCGAGATCGGCGCGCTGACCGCCGGGTCCAGCGCGGGCGGCACACTGGCTGCCCACCAGCCGCACCTTCCCGCCCTCGCCGACCGGGTCCTTGCCGAGACGACGGCCGAGACGCTGAAGGGCCACGACGTCGTCTTCCTGGCCCTCCCGCACGGGCGGTCCGCCGCCATCGCCGCGCAACTCGGCGAGGACACCCTGGTCGTCGACTGCGGCGCCGACTTCCGGCTGCAAGACCCCGCCGAGTGGGCCCACTTCTACGGTGGCGAGCACGCCGGCACCTGGCCCTACGGCCTGCCCGAGCTGCCCGGCCAGCGCGAACTGCTGCGCGCGGCCCGGCGCATCGCCGTCCCCGGCTGCTACCCGACCTCGGCCACCCTGGCCCTGTTCCCCGCCTTCGCGGCCGGCCTCGCCGAGCCGGACGTCGTGGTCGTCGCCGCCAGCGGCACCTCCGGCGCCGGCCGGTCGCTCAAGCCGAACCTGCTCGGCAGCGAGGTCATGGGCTCGGCCAGTGCCTACAACGTGGGCGGCGCCCACCGCCACACCCCCGAGATGGAGCAGAACCTCGCGAAGGTCGCGGGCCGGCCGGTGCGGGTGTCCTTCACCCCCATGCTGGTCCCGATGAGCCGCGGCATCCTCGCCACCTGCACCGCGCCCGCCGTGCCCGGCCTGACCGCGGCCGCGCTGCGCGAGGCGTACGCCGCGGCGGTGAAGGACGAGCCGTTCCTGCGCCTGCTGCCCGAGGGCGTCTGGCCCGCGACGGCCGCGACGCTCGGCGCCAACACCGCCGCACTGCAGGTCACCCTCGACGAACGGTCCGGGCGCGTGGTCGCCGTCGTCGCCATCGACAACCTGACCAAGGGCACCGCGGGCGGGGCGATCCAGAGCGCCAACCTCGCCCTCGGCCTGGCAGAAGAACTCGGTCTCCCCCTCAATGGAGTAGCCCCGTGAGCGAGCGCAGCGAGAAGACACCGGCCACCCAGATCCTCGCGGGGGAGGGACGGTCATGAGCGTCACCGCGCCCCTCGGCTTCCGCGCGGCGGGCGTCGCGGCGGGCCTGAAGAGCAGAGACGCCCGCGACGTCGCCCTGGTCGTCAACGACGGCCCGTCCCGGGCCGCGGCCGGCGTGTTCACCCGCAACCGCGTCAAGGCCGCGCCCGTCCTGTGGACCCAGCAGGTGCTCACCGGCGGCCGCGTGAGGGCGATCGTCCTGAACTCCGGCGGCGCCAACGCCTGCACCGGCCCGGCCGGCTTCCAGGACACCCACGCCACCGCCGAGAAGGTCGCCGACGTCCTCGGCGACTCGGCCGGCGAGATCGCCGTCTGCTCCACAGGGCTGATCGGCGAGCGCCTCCCCATGGACGCCCTGCTGGCCGGGGTCGACGCCGCGGCGGCGCAGCTGTCCCGGGACGGCGGCCTGGCCGCCGCCGACGCGATCCGCACCACCGACACCGTCACCAAGATCGCCTTCCGCCGGGGCGAGGGCTACATGGTCGGCGGCATGGCCAAGGGCGCCGGCATGCTCGCCCCCGCCATGGCCACCATGCTCAGCGTCATCACCACCGACGCCGACGTGCCGGCCGCCGAGCTCGACAGGGTGCTCCGCAAGGCCGTCGGCGTCACCTTCGACCGCCTCGACACCGACGGCTGCATGTCGACCAACGACACCGTGCTGCTGCTCGCCAGCGGCGCCGCGGGCGTCACCCCCGACCCCGCCGAGTTCGAGAAGAAGATCACCGAGGTCTGCGCCGACCTCGCCAGGCAGCTGCTCGTCGACGCCGAGGGCGCGACCAAGGCCATCGCGATCGAGGTCGTCGGGGCCGCGCACGAGGACGACGCCGTGACCGTCGGCAGGGCGGTGGCCAGGTCCAACCTGCTCAAGTGCGCCATCCACGGCGAGGACCCCAACTGGGGGCGCGTCCTGTCCGCCGTCGGCACCACCGACGCCGTGTTCGAGCCCGACCGGCTCAACGTCGCGATCAACGGCATCTGGATCTGCCGGGGCGGCGCCGCCGGCGACGACCGCGCCAAGGTCGACCTGCGGCCGAGGGACGTGACCATCATCATCGACCTGTCGGCGGGGCCGCACTCGGCCACGGTCCACACCACCGATCTGACCGCCGAGTACGTCCACGAGAACTCGGCGTACTCCACATGAGCGCCCCTGCGCCCGGAGCCGCCGGGCCGCACGCCAAGGCGGCCGTCCTCATCGAGGCGCTGCCGTGGCTCGAGCGCTTCCGCGGGCAGACCGTCGTGGTGAAGTACGGCGGCAACGCCATGACCGACGAGGCGCTGCGCCGCGGCTTCGCCGACGACATGGTGTTCCTGCTCCACGCGGGCCTCCGGCCCGTCGTCGTGCACGGAGGCGGCCCGCAGATCAACGCCCACCTGGACCGCCTCGGCATCGAGACCGGCTTCACCGCGGGGCTGCGGGTGACCACCCCCGAGGCCATGCAGGTCGTGCGCATGGTGCTGGTCGGCCAGGTCAACCGCGACGTCGTCGGCCTGATCAACCGGCACGGGCCGTTCGCCATCGGCATGTCGGGCGAGGACGCCCACCTGTTCACCGCCGAGCGCAAGCACGCCGAGGTGAACGGCGAGAAGGTCGACATCGGGCAGGTCGGCGAGATCGTCAAGGTGGAGGCGGGCGCCGTCCGGGCCCTGCTCGACGACGGGCGCATCCCCGTCGTCTCCTCCATCGCCCGCGGCGAGGACGGCGAGATCTACAACGTCAACGCCGACACCGCGGCGGCAGCGCTCGCCGTGGCGCTGGACGCCGGCAAGCTCATCGTCCTCACCGACGTCGAGGGCCTGTACGCCGACTGGCCGCCCTCCGGCGAGGGCGCCGCCACCAAGGTGATCAGCCGGCTGACGGCCGGTGAGCTGGCCGGGCTGCTGCCCGGCCTGTCCAGCGGCATGGTGCCGAAGATGGAGGCGTGCCTGACCGCCGTCAGCGGAGGCGTGCCCCAGGCCCACGTCCTGGACGGGCGCGTGCCCCACTCGGTGCTCTTGGAGATCTTCACGGACGAGGGGATAGGCACCATGGTGCTGCCGGAGGAGGAGTCATGAACCAGGTCAGCGGAGCCGGCGCGCCCGGCCACACCGGAGGCGACCTGCTGGACGCCGGCGCGGCCTCGCTCACCGAGCGCTTCGAGGCCGCCTTCATGCCCAACTACGGGGTGCCGCCGGCCGTCCTGGTGCGCGGCGAGGGCTGCCACGTCTGGGACGCCGACGGCAGGCGCTACCTCGACCTGATCGCCGGCATCGCGGTCAGCTCGCTCGGCCACGGCCACCCCGCCCTGGTCCGCGCCGTCTCCGCGCAGGCCGCCGCGCTCGCCCACAGTTCCAACCTGTTCATCAACGAGCCCGAGGTGCTGCTCGCCGAGCGCCTGCTGAGCCTGCTGAAGGTCCCCGGCCGCGTCTTCCTGGCCAACTCCGGCACCGAGGCCAACGAGGCCGCGCTCAAGCTGGCCGTCAAACACGCCAGGACCACCGGAAGGAAGTACTACGTCGCCGCCGAGAACGGCTTCCACGGCCGCACGCTCGGCGCGCTGTCGCTGACCGGCAAGGCCTCCATCCGCGACCAGTTCGGGCCCTTCCCCATCGACGTGCGCTTCGTCCCCTACGGCGACGCCGACGCCCTCAAACAGGCCGTCACGCAAGACTGCGCCGCGGTCTTCCTGGAGCCGGCGCAGGGCGAGGCCGGGGTCGTGCCGCCGCCCGCCGGCTACTTCGCCGCCGCCAGGGAGATCTGCGACGCCGCCGGCGCCCTGCTGGTGCTGGACGAGATCCAGTCGGCGATCGGCCGCACCGGCCACTGGTTCGCCCACCAGCACGACGGCATCGTCCCCGACGTGCTCACCCTGGCCAAGGGCCTCGGCGGCGGCATGCCGATCGGCGCGTGCGTCGGCTTCGGCGACGCCGGCGCCATCTTCGCCAAGGGAGACCACGGCTCCACCTTCGGCGGGAACCCCGTGTCGGCCGCCGCGGCCCTGGCCGTGCTCGGCACCATCGAGCGCGACGGGCTGCTCGCCCACGTCCGCGAGGCGGGCGAACGGCTCGCCCAGGGCATCGCGGCCGTCGATCACCCGTTGCTCGCCGGCGTGCGGGGCCGCGGGCTGTGGCTCGCCGCCGTGCTCACCGGCGACCGCGCCGCCGACGTCCAGGCCGCCGCGCAACGCGCCGGGTTCCTGGTCAACGCCGTGCAGCCCGACGCCGTCCGGCTCGCGCCGCCCCTGGTGATCACCCTCGAACAGATCGACTCCTTCCTCGCCGCCTTCCCGGCGATCCTCTCGGAGGTGGCGGCATGAACGGCATGGTCCAGGAAGCCGGATCCGACGGCGCGGCGGACGTGCGCAGCGGCGGCTCGACGGCGGTCCGGCACTTCCTGCGGGACGACGACCTCAGCCCGGCGGAGCAGGCCGAGGTGCTCGACCTGGCCGAGGTGATGAAGAAGGACCGCCACGGCCACCGCCCCTTCGAGGGCCCGAAGACCGTCGCGGTGCTGTTCGACAAGCAGTCCACCCGCACCCGCGTCTCCTTCGCGGTCGGCATCGCCGAGATGGGCGGCCAGCCCATGGTCATCGACGCCGCGGGCTCCCAGATGGGCAGGGGCGAGCCGATCGAGGACACCGCCCGCGTCCTTTCACGCATGGTCGCCGCGATCGTGTGGCGCACCTTCGGCCAGGAGCGTGTCGAGGCGATGGCCGCGGCGTCCTCCGTCCCCGTCGTCAACGCGCTGACCGACGAGTTCCACCCCTGCCAGGTACTGGCCGACCTGCTCACCGTGCGCGAGCGCAGCGGCGCCCTCGCCGGGCGGACACTGGCCTATTTCGGCGACGGCGCCAACAACATGGCCCACTCCTACCTGCTCGGAGGCGCCACCGCCGGCATGCACGTCCGCGTCGCCTCCCCGGCCGCCTACCAGCCGGACGCGGCCGTGCTCGCCCGCGCGGCCGAGATCGCCGCCACCACGGGGGGCTCGGTCGCGGTGCTGGGCGACCCCGCCGCGGCCGCCGCCGGCGCCCACGTCCTCGCCACCGACACCTGGGTGTCGATGGGCCAGGACGGAAAGGACGAACGGATCGCCGTGCTCGCGCCGTACCAGATCAACGCCGGGCTGCTCGCCCTGGCCGCCCCCGGCGCCGTCGTGCTGCACTGCCTGCCCGCCTACCGTGGCCTGGAGATCACCGCGGAGGTGGTGGACGGGCCGCAGAGCGCCGTGTGGGACGAGGCCGAGAACCGCCTGCACGCCCAGAAGGCCCTGCTCCAATGGCTCGTGACGCGATGACGATCCCGCTGACGAAGGCGGGCAGACTCGCCAAGATCGCCGAACTCGTCAAACGCCATCAGGTGCGCTCGCAGCCCGAGCTGGCCAGGCTGCTTGCCGAGAGCGGGGTCGAGGTCACCCAGGCCACGCTGTCGCGCGACCTGGACGAGCTCGGCGCGCTCAAGCTGCGGGCCGACGACGGCTCGCTGGTGTACGCGCTGCCGGGCGAAGGCGGCGCCCGCATCCCGCTGACGCGCACGGGCGCCGGCGCGGAGTCACCGGCGGCCCGGCTGCGGCGCGTGGCGGAGGAACTGCTGGTCTCTGCCGAGGCCTCGGCGAACCTCGTGATCGTGCGGACGCCCCCCGGCGCCGCCCAGTTCCTCGCCTCGGCCCTCGACCACGCCGACTGGGAGTCCATCCTCGGCACCGTCGCCGGCGACGACACCATCCTGGTGATCAGCCGGGATCCGTCGGGCGGCACCCTCCTGGTGGAGTCGCTGCTCAGGCTCACCGACCGACGTAGCCAGCCCGCATGAGGCGGGCCCGCCGCACCGGTCCGGCCACGCCGCCTGGACATGGCCGAGGACCGGCTCGTCGTCATCAACCCACGCAGGATGCAGGAGGCCCCGGCGCGCGGGACGGCCGTCCCGGCTGACGGACGGCGTTTTGGGCTAGGGTCGCGGATTGAGCATTGGATCTCAGGAAGAGGAGAACGGTGGCTGAGGGTGGCAAGCCCATGCGGCTATGGGGTGGCAGGTTCGAAGGCGGTCCGGCGGACGCGCTGACACGGCTCTCCGTGAGCGTGCAGTTCGACTGGCGGCTCGCGCCGTACGACCTGATGGCGTCTCGGGCGCACGCCCGGGTGCTCCACCGCGCGGGGCTGCTGAGCGAGACAGAGCTCGAGCGCATGATCGGAGCGCTGGACGACCTCGAGGAAGCCTGCAAGTCGGGCGAGTTCCGGCCGACAGTGGCCGACGAGGACGTGCACACCGCCCTCGAGCGCGGGCTCCTTGAGCATCTCGGGTCGCTCGGCGGCAAGCTGCGCGCCGGGCGCAGCCGCAACGACCAGATCGCCACCGACCTGCGCCTCTACCTCCGCGACAACGTCCGCCACATCGTGTCACGGCTGGTCGAGCTGGAGACCGCGCTGATCAGCCAGGCCGAGGAGCACGCGGCCACCGCCGCGCCCGGCATGACCCACCTGCAGCACGCCCAGCCGGTGTCGTTCGGCCACCAGCTCCTCGCCCACGTCCACCCGATCGCCCGCGACGTCGACCGGCTGCGCGACTGGGACCGGCGCGCCGCGGTCTCCCCGCTCGGCTCGGGCGCGCTCGCCGGGTCCTCGCTGCCCCTGGACCCGCAGGCCGTCGCCCGTGAGCTCGGCTTCGACTCGGCCGCGCCCAACTCCATGGACGCCGTCGCCGACCGCGACTTCGCCGCCGAGTTCCTGTTCTGCGCGGCACTGATCGGGGTTCACCTGTCGCGCCTGGGCGAAGAGATCGTCCTGTGGGCCTCCCAGGAGTTCCACTGGATCGAGATGGACGACGCCTACTCCACCGGCTCCTCGATCATGCCGCAGAAGAAGAACCCGGACGTGGCCGAGCTCGCCCGCGGCAAGTCGGGCAGGCTCATCGGCAACCTCATGTCCCTGCTCACCACGCTCAAGGGCCTGCCGCTCACCTACAACCGCGATCTGCAGGAGGACAAGGAGCCCGTCTTCGACGCCGTCGACACCCTGCTCCTCGTCCTGCCCGCGGTCTCCGGCCTGGTCTCCACCATGAGGGTCAACACCGCCCGCCTCTCGTCCTCGGCGCCCGACGGCTTCGCCCTGGCCACCGACCTCGCCGAACTGCTGGTGCGCAAGGGGGTGCCGTTCCGCGACGCCCACGAGGCGGTCGGCCACCTCGTGGTCTGGTGCCAGGTCAACGACACCACCTTCGAGCGGCTCACCGAGGAGGATCTCAACAAGCTCTCCCCGCACTTCACCGCCCCCGCCGCCGACGGCTCCGACGTCCCCGGCCCGCTGGAGGTGCTGAACGTCCAGGGCGCGCTGGCCTCCCGCAAGGCGTACGGCGGCACCGCCCCCGACCGGGTGCGCGACCAGATCGTGGCGCTGCGCGAGACCGTCGACGGCCAGGCGCGGTGGGCGAGCGGATCCTAGGGCGAGAGCCGTCCGGCATGGGCGAGCGGATCCCGGGGCGGCGGCCGTCCGGTATGGGCGAGTGGATCCCAAGGCGGCAGCCGTCCGGCACGGGCGAGCGCGTCCTGGACCGCGAGTTCTTCGAACGGCCCGCGCCCGAGGTGGCGCCCGACCTGCTCGGACGGGTCCTCGCGCATGGGCCGGTGGCCGTGCGCCTCACCGAGATCGAGGCGTACGGCCCGCCCGGGTCCGACCCCGCCTCCCACACCTACCGGGGACGCACGCCGCGCAACGCCGTCATGTTCGGCCCGCCCGGTCACCTGTACGTCTACTTCACCTACGGCATGCACTATTGCGCCAACTTCGTCTGCCTGCCCGAAGGACTGGGCTCCGGGGTGCTCCTGCGCGCCGGCGAGGTGGTGCGGGGGGTGGAGGCCGCCCGCACCCGCCGCCACCGGCCCAGCACGGCCGCGCCGCTCACCGGGCCCGGCCGGACCGTCACCGAACGCGACCTGGCCCGAGGCCCCGCCCGGCTGGCCGTGGCGCTCGGCATCGGGCGCGAGCACAACGGTGCCGACTGCTGCGCGGGCGGAGGCCCGGACGGGCTGCGGGTGCTGGAGGGCGAGCCCGTGGACTCGGCGTCGATCCGCTGCGGCCCGCGCACCGGCGTGTCGTCCGCCGCGGACACCCCTTGGCGCTTCTGGATCGACGGCGACCCGACCGTCTCGCCGTACCGCAGGCACGTGCCCAGAACCAGGCCGGGCTGACCGCCCGGACGGTCGCGCATCCTGGCCTTTCGAGTGGCGGAGTGGTGCGGTGATCGGGCAGGCTGTACACAGGGCGGAAGCCCGGCATTCATCCCATTCGGCGAACGACTATGAAGGCCAGGATCGTGACCGACATCCTCGATGACCTTGCTTGGCGCGGCCTGATCGCGCAGTCCACCGATATCGACGCCCTGCGTGGCGCGATGAGCGAGGGTCCGATCACGGTCTATTGCGGCTTCGACCCCACCGCGCCGTCACTGCATGTCGGCAACCTCGTCCCGCTGCTCGCGCTCACGCGCATCCAGCGGGCGGGCCACCGCGCCATCGGGCTGGTCGGCGGCGCCACCGGCCTCATCGGCGACCCCAGCGGCAAGAGCGAAGAGCGCTCACTCAACTCCACCGAGGTGGTCGCCGAGTGGGTACGGCGCATCCGCGTCCAGGTGGAGAAGTTCATCGACTTCTCCGACCCGGCCAACGCCATCCTTGTCAGCAACCTCGACTGGACGGCGGGGCTGTCGGCCATCGACTTCCTGCGGGACGTGGGCAAGCACTTCCCGGTGAATCGCATGCTCGCCCGCGAGTCGGTCTCGGCGCGGCTCGCAGGGGAGGGGCTGAGCTACACCGAGTTCAGCTACCAGATCCTGCAGGCCAACGACTACCTGGAGCTGCACCGGCGGCACGGCTGTGTCCTGCAGATCGGTGGCAGCGACCAATGGGGCAACATCACCGCAGGCTGCGACCTGATCCGGCGGGTCGAGGGCGCCCACGTGCACGCGCTGACGGTGCCGCTCATCACCAAGGCCGACGGCACCAAGTTCGGCAAGACGGCGGGCGGAGCGGTCTGGCTCGACCCCGAGCTGACCTCGCCGTACGCGTTCTACCAGTTCTGGCTGAACTCCGATGACCGCGACGTCGTGCGGTTCCTGAAGATCTTCAGTTTCCGGTCCAGGGATGAGATCGAGGCCCTGGAGAAGAGCGCGTCCGAGCGTCCCGCGGCGCGCGAGGCGCAGCGGGCTCTGGCGGAGGAGTTCACGACGCTGTTGCACGGCGCCGACGAATGCGCGGCGGTCATCGCCGCATCGGGGGCGCTGTTCGGCCAGGGCTCACTGCAGGAGCTGCCCGAACGAACGCTCGCCTCGGCGCTCGCCGAGGTGCCCCGAGCCACCGTTCCAGCCCTCGGGGCCTCCTACGTCGACCTGCTCGCCGAGAGCGGGCTGGTCGAGAGCAAGTCGGCCGCGCGGCGCTCGGTCAAGGAGGGCGGGGCCTACCTCAACAACGTGCGGATCACGGACGAGGCGTACGCACCGTCCGCCGACGACCTGCTGCACGGCCGTTTCCTGGTGCTCCGCAAGGGCAAGCGCTCCGTGGGCGGCGTCGAGGTGGCCGCCGGCTAGCGATCTCGTTCCGTTTCGACTCCCCGGCCCCGGACGGCACTCTCGTGCCGCCCGGGGCCGTTGCCATAGGTAACAGTCTTGTAGCGGATGAGTGAGAGTTTTCCCGTTTCATGGGATGAGCTGCGCGATCGTTCCCGTAATCGATTTGACGGACCTCCCGACGCCGCTTAATGTTCTGTCTCGCCCCAGGGAACGGCGGGCCGCCGCAGAGGCGCCTGGCTCCCGGGTATCCCGAACGACATGCTCTCGGAACCCCGTCCTAGACGGAGGGTCCGGGCTTGACATGTCGCCCAGTACGAGATCGGACTGAACCTCATATGAGATTCAGTTGGACTTCCGATGGGCGATGGAGTAAGTTAGACGGGTTGCCCTGGCGACGGGGTGGACGAGATTTTAGCAGTTCTGGGTGGTTTACAGCAGATCGGTTGATTTGCGGGGATCGTCCGAAACTGGTAAAGTTTGAAACACGAGATGAACGCCCCGGACCGGGGTCGGGCTCCTGGCGGGTCTGGTTTCCGGCTGGTGTACGCGTCCGTTTCTTGAGAACTCAACAGTGTGTTAAAAGCCAGTGCATGAATATGCATTACTCCCGTCTTCCGCACTCTTCGCGGGTGTGGGGATGGTTTTCCTT
>NZ_JBHSFP010000016.1:0-195080 GCF_042654065.1 Sphaerisporangium dianthi
TCCACCCATGATCGGCCGCAGGAGCCGAGAACCCGATCACGACCTTGGTACCCGGCTTGTCGTTGTCAGTGCCGCCCGCGGCCGCCGCAGGGGCGGCGGCGGAACTGGCAGGAGCCGCAGCGGGCTCATTACTGGTGCAGGCGCTCACGAGGGCGCCGGCACCGACGACCGCGCCGCTCACGAGGAAGCCGCGCCGGCCGACGTTCTTTTCCATGATCTCTCCTTGGGGTACAGCTGATCGCGCTAGATCGGGATGCCCAGCCCCAACGCGGCCGTCGGGCCGGCCGGGCGAACCGATTCGATCCCGAATACGACGGCGCCCTCGTCGCGTAGGCGCGCACGCCGGGGAAACCGCTTGACGATTCCTCGCATGACGAGGAGAGACGCCGAGTCGGGGGATGACCGCGGCACGGGGAGCCTCCGGGGTGTCAGGACGGCCGAGAGGGTGAGGGAGTCCCGTCCGCCGGCCGGGCCAGACGGCACGACCGCGACGGCGCCGAAGTCGGCGGGGACGGTGCCGTCGCGGCTCTGGCCGGTGGTCGGCGAACGGGACGCTTGGTGGACGCGGAAGGGACAGGTGACGCTTCAGAGATGCGGCGGGTGGTTGCTCCCTTCCGTGCCGGATTCCTACGGGTGGCGGATCGCGATGGTGGTGGGGTCGGACAGCACCCGCTGGATGACGACGTTGACCGCGCCTCGCGAGGCCGCGCCGAAGCCGAGGGTGGAGGCGACGAAGCCGCAGCGGTCGGCGACGACGGTCATGCCCAGCCGGTCCAGCTCCGTCTGCGCGACGGGGATGAGCCGGTCGGCGAGCCGGGCGAAGTATCCGCCCAGCACGACGATCCGCGGGTTGAACAGGTTGATCAGCAGCGCGGTCCCGCGTCCGAGCCACCGGCCCACCTCGGCGATGGCCGCGTCGACCCGGGGGTCCCCCTCGGCCCGCCGCTGCTCGATCTCCGCCAGCCGCTCCTCGGGGTCGCGCACGAGCGGCCGGCCGGTTCCGTAGGCGTGGTCGGGGACGGCCATGCGCACCAGCGCCGCCAACCCCACCTTGGTCTCCCAGCAGCCGGTGCTGCCGCAGCCGCACGGTTCGCCGGACGGGTCGACCATGACGTGACCCACCTCGCCCGCGAACCCGTCCGCCCCGCTGAAAGGGCGGCCGCCGGCGATGATGCCGCAGCCGACGCCGACCTCCCCCGCGAGGTAGACCAGGTCGGATGTGCCCATGGCGACCCCGGAGGTGTACTCGGCGAGCGCGGCGAGGTTGGCGTCATTGTCGATGGTGATGGGCACGTCCGCGGAGATGCCCGCGGAGACGAGCCGGTCGACCATCGACACCCGGTACCAGCCCAGGTTGGGGGCGACGACGACGGTGCCCGTGGCGGCGTCGACGAGACCGGGGACGGCCACGGTGATCCCGGCCAGCGCGACCCCGAGCCTGTCCAGGTCCGCGACCGCCTTCCCGATCACCTGGGCGAGCTTGTCGAGCGAGCGCGCGGTTCCGGCGCTCATGGCGTCGAAGCCGATCCTCCGGTCCACGAGCACCCGGCCCGCCAGGTCGGTGGCGAACGCGGCGACGTAGTCGACGTTGACTTCCAGTCCGAGGGCGCCCACCCCCGAGCCGTCGAGCGTGAGCGCGCGGCTCGGCCGCCCGACGGAGCCCGCGCGCTGCGGCCCGATCTCCTTGAGCAGTCCCCGCGCCTGTAACTCGCCCACCAGGCTGGTGACGGTGGTCTTGTTCAGGCCGGTCTCGACGGCGACCGCCGACCGGGAGCACTGGCCGCGTTCGCTGACATGGCGCAGCACAAGGGAGAGGTTGAAACGGCGGACCGTGGTCTGGTCGGCGGAAATTCCCGCTGACCGGCCAAAATCCCTCGGCTCGACTATGCGGCCGTCGGGCTGAGCGTGCTCCACGGCCCTCCCTTAATTACTTCGTATGGCTCGCCGAATTAAAGGCATACATGCCCACGTGAGACAAGCGGCGAGGGACCGCAATCTATGTAACATTCACGTAACGTGACGTTTCCGCTGCTGACCTGCCATGTCACCCTACGATGCCAACTCGTTATCTCGCAATGCAGTGCAAACCGGACACCTCCGTGTTACAAACCTCATTAATTGATCACGGAGATAAACGGAGGGCGGTGCCCGCGTGACGCAGGACCCGCGCCTTCTTCGCACGGCGAACGGCACCGCCCCGCCCACGAGCGCCACCGCTCTCCGCAGGGCCAACCTGTCATCGGTGCTGCGTCAGCTGCGCGACCATGTGTCACGTTCCAGAGCCGACATCGCCGACGCGACCGGCCTGCACCGGGCCACGGTCTCCAACCTCGTGGCCGAGCTTCTCGAACGGCGCCTGGTGCGGGAAGTGGGCATCGAGCACGTCGGCGCGGTCGGCCGGCCCCGGCGGGCCGTGGCGCTGCACGGCGCCCACGTCGGTGCGCTGGGACTGGAGATCAACGTGGACTACATCTCGGTGCACGGCCGGGACCTGCGCGGCCATGTCCTGGTGGAGCGCCGTGTCAGCTTCGACGCGGTGGGCGGCGGGCCCGACCGTTCGCTGCGCCGGCTCGGCCTGGTCGCCCAGGAGGCCATCGAGGCGATGGAGCGCGCCGGGGCCGTACCGGCCGGCGTCGCGGTGGCGATCCCGGCCCTGGTCGACGTGGCGTGCGGCGTCGTGAAGTTCGCGCCGAACCTGGACTGGCACGACCTGCCGCTGGCCGATCGGCTGTCCGCCGCGCTCGGCCCGCTCAGCGTGCCGGTGATGGTGGACAACGACGCCAACCTGGCGGCTCTCGCCGAGTACACCTCGGGCGTCGCCGCCGGTACGCCGCATCTGGTCTACCTCACCGGCGAGGTCGGCGTGGGCGGCGGGATCATCGTCGACGGCAGGCTGCTCCGCGGCGCGGACGGGTTCTCCGGAGAGGTCGGGCACCTGCCCGTCGACCCGGCCGGCGCCCGCTGCGGGTGCGGGCGGCACGGCTGCTGGGAGACCAAGGTGGGCTTGGCGGCGCTGGTGCGCACGGCCATGCCCGAACAGGCGTACGCGCTTCCCGGCCTGCCGGTGTCCGACCCCGAGGAACGGGCCGCGGAGATCGCCCGGAGGCTGGTCGAGGGTGACCGCGGCATGCTGGACGCGGTCGCGCAGGTCGGCCGGTGGCTCGGGCTCGGCGGCTCGATCGTGGCCAACCTCTTCAACCCGCGCGTGATCGTCGTCGGCGGCTATTTCGCCACGCTGGCCGAGTGGCTGCTGCCGCACGCCCAGGCGGAGCTGGAGCGACTCGTCGTGGCCAGCCCCGCCTCCCAGTGCCGGTTCGCCGCCTCCGACTTAGGTTTCGGCGCCGCTTCCCGCGGCGCCGCGAGCATGGTGGTCAACCACCTCATCGACGACCCGACGACGATCATGAGTTCGTTACCCAGGCCGACGCTTCCCTGACGGCCTCCCAGGACCTGGAGACGGCAACCTCCAGTCACCGCAGTATCCGTTCTCAGCAAGTGGCACCAAGCGCGGCGGCGCGCGCCATGCCCTGACGTCCCCCCTGGTCAGGAAAGGTTTCCCATGTCACCACGTTCTCGAACGTGGGCCGGACCGCTCACCGCGGTCGTGCCGGCCGACCATCTTCGCCTCCTACGAACGACGGCGGCGGCGATGGCCCTCGCCCTCGTCCTCCCCATCCTCACATTCCTGGTGGCCTCGCCGAGCGCCGCGAGCACCGCGAACACCGCGAGCGCCGTGAGCGCCGCGGACCCCGACTTCAAGGTGCTCGTCTTCTCCAAGACCACCGGATTCCGGCACGACGCGATCCCCGAGGGCATCGCGGCCGTCCAGAAGCTCGGCCAGGAGAACAACTTCGCGGTCGACACGACCGAGGACAGCACGAAGTTCACCGACGAGAACCTGGCGCAGTACCAGGCCGTCATCTTCATGTCCACCACCGGCGACCCGCTGGGCACGCAGGAGCAGAAGGACGCCTTCCAGCGCTACATCCAGGCCGGCGGCGGTTACGCCGGCGTCCACGCCGCCTCCGACAGCGGCTACAACTGGGCGTGGTACGGCAAGCTGGTGGGCGCGTACTTCAAGTCGCACCCGGCGATCCAGCAGGCCACCGTCAAGGTCGAGGACCCGGCGCACCCCTCCACCCAGGGATTGCCGACGTCGTGGACCCGCACCGACGAGTGGTACGACTACCAGGCCAACCCCCGCGGCACCGTGCACGTGCTGGCGTCGCTGGACGAGAAGTCCTACACCGGCGCCACCATGGGCATCGACCATCCGACGGTGTGGTGCCAGGACTACGACGGCGGCCGCTCCTGGTACACCGGCCTCGGCCACACCAAGGAGAGCTACGCCGAGCCGAACTTCCTGAGCATGCTCCTCGGCGGCATCGAGACCGCCGCCGGCGCGGTGAAGGCCGACTGCTCGGCCTCGCAGAGCGGCAGCTACGACAAGGTCACCCTCGACGACAACACCTCCAACCCGATGATGCTGGACGTCGCGAAGGACGGCCGGGTCTTCTACATCGACCGGCTGGGCGACGTCAAGATCGTCAAGACCGGCGGCGGCACCGTCACGGCCGCTCACCTGAACGTCTTCACCGCCAACGAGAGCGGACTGCTCGGGCTGGCGCTGGACCCCGGGTTCGACTCCAACCACTGGCTGTACCTCTACCACTCGCCGGCGGGTGAGAACGTCGACCGGCTGAGCCGGTTCACGGTCACCGGGGACTCCCTCGACATGTCGAGCGAGAAGAAGATCCTGGACGTGCCGGTGCAGCGGGCCGAGTGCTGTCACCACGGCGGCGGCATGGTGATCGACCCCAAGACCGGCGACCTGTGGCTCGGCACCGGTGACAACAGCAACCCGTTCGCGTCGGACGGCTACGCGCCGCTCGACGAGCAGGCGGGCCGGTCCTCCTGGGACTCGCAGCGCAGCGCGGGCAACACCAACAGCCTGAGCGGCAAGCTGCTGCGGATCCACCCCGAGACGAACGGCACCTACACCGTCCCGTCCGGCAACCTGTTCCCCGCGGGCACGGCCAAGACCAAGCCCGAGATCTACGGCATGGGCTTCCGCAACCCCTTCCGGATGGGCCTGGACCCCAAGACGGGCCGTCCCATGGTCGCCGAGTACGGCCCCGACGCGTCGTCCGCGAACGCCGCCCGGGGTCCGGAGAACACCGTCGAGTGGAACCTGATCGCCAAGCCGGGCAACTACGGCTGGCCGTACTGCATCGGCAACAACAAGCCGTACGTCGACTACAACTTCGCGACCAAGACCTCGGGGTCGGCGTTCAACTGCGACGCGCCGGTCAACGACTCGCCCAACAACGACGGCCTGACCAACCTGCCGCCGGTGATCCCGGCGACGGTCTTCTACCACTACAACGCCGACGCGCAGAACTTCCCCGAGCTGCGCGGCGGGGCGCCGATGGGCGGCCCGGTCTACCGGTACAACCCCGACCTGCAGTCGACCAACAAGTGGCCGGCGTACTGGGACGGCAAGGCGATCTTCGGTGAGTGGAACAACGACCAGCTGTTCTCCTTCCAGCTCAACGAGGACGTCTCCAAGCTGGTCAAGATCAACCGAATCCTCCAGTCCCTGAGCTTCAAGAAGCCCATGGACATGAAGTTCGGCCCCGACGGGGCGCTGTACCTGATCGAGTGGGGCTCCGGCTTCGGCGGGGACAACGCCGACTCGGGGGTCTACCGCGTCGACTACGCCAAGGGCACCCGGCCGCCGGTCGCCCGCGTCTCGGCCGACAAGACCGACGGCCCCGCGCCGCTGGCCGTGCAGTTCTCCAGCGAGGGTTCAAGGGACCCGGACGGCAAGGCGCTCACCTACGCGTGGGACTTCGACGCCGACGGCACCACCGACTCCACCGACCCCAACCCGTCGCACACCTACACCACGGCGGGCAACTACAGCGCGGTCCTGACGATCACCAACACGGACGGCGTCACCGCCAAGGCCAGCGTGCCGATCGTCGCGGGCAACACCCGCCCCACGGTCACGCTCCTCCCGCCGCCGGACGGAGGGTTCTTCGAGTTCGGCGACCAGGTGAAGTACAAGGTCGCCGTCAACGACCCCGAGGACGGCACGATCGACTGTGACGAGGTCCAGGTCCAGGCGTTCCTCGGCCACGACAGCCACTCCCACCCCCTCGACCAGCACACCGGGTGCGAGGGCGTCCTGCAGACGCTCAGCGACAACGGTCACGGAATCGACGACAACCTCTTCTACGTGATCGAGGCGACCTACGCCGACCACGGCGGCTCCGGCGGCGCGGCCAAGTCGCTCACCGGACGGGGCCAGGTCATCCTGGAGCCCAAGCGCAAGCAGGCCGAGCACTTCACGCAGACCGGCCGGGTTCCGGACGGCAAGGGCACCGACGCCCCGGGCGTCCAGGTGGAGACCACCACCGACGCGCAGGGCGGCACCCAGAACATCGGGAACATCCAGGACGGCGACTGGTGGTCGTTCTCCCCGGTTCACCTGGGGAACATCAGCGCCATCCGGCTGCGGGCCTCGTCGGCCACCGCCGGCGGGACCGTCCAGGTCCGGCTGGGCGACCCGGTGAACGGGACGCTGCTCGGCTCGGTCGACGTGCCGAGCACCGGTGGCTGGCAGACGTTCACCGACGTCACGCTGAACCTGACCGACCCTCCGGCGCAGACCGGGACGCTGTACTTCGTCGTGCGCAAGCCGGCGAGCGCGGCGAACGACGCCTTCCTGGTCAACGCCAACTGGATCGACTTCATCGGCAAGGGCGTCACGGAGAACCAGCGCCCGACGGTGACCGTTTCGGCGACCCCGAAGTCGGGCACCTCGCCGCTGAAGGTCGACTTCACCGCGACGGCCGCCGACCCCGACGGCGACGAGCCGCTCACCTACAAGTGGAACTTCGGGGTGAACGGCGCGCCGGCGCCGACGACCGCCAACGCGAGCTACACCTACAACGCGCCGGGCACCTACACCGCGACGGTGACGGTGACCGACGCCAAGGGCGCGGTGACCACCGCCAAGGTCACGGTCAAGGTGGACGCGCCGGCCACGCAGTGCTTCACCGGCCGTTCCGACGACTTCCTCGGGACCACGCTCGACCGGGACCGCTGGTCGGTCGTCCGGGAGAACCAGGACCTGAAGGTCGCGGACGGCAAGCTCGTGATCCCGACGTCCACCACCGACATCTACAGCACCGGCGGCAACACGACGAACATCGTCGTGCAGCCGGCGCCGTCGGGGGCCTGGACCGCCACCGCCAAGCTCACGATGAACGCCCGCGACCAGTACCAGCAGGCGGGTCTGGTCATCTACGGCAACGACGACAACTACGCCAAGATGGTGCTGCAGGCGCGGGGGAACAACTCCCACGCCAACCGCGTCTTCCAGTTCATCCGCGAGGAGAACGCCGCTCCCAACGAGGTCACGGCGAGCAACAGCGCCCAGCTCGGGGACGCCTACCCCGACACGGTGTACGTGCGGTTCGTCAGCGACGGCACCAACATCACCGCCCACTACTCGTCGGACGGCGTCACCTTCACCGCCATGACGCAGACCAAGCCGCTCGCCGGGATGACCAACCCGAAGATCGGCCTGCTCTCGCTGGCCGGCGCCAATCACCCGGTGGTGGACGCGGCGTTCGACTGGTTCCACATCACGCCGGACGACAAGGCGACCAGGCCGGGACCGGACGACGAGTTCGACGGCACGGCCCTGGACGGCTGCCGCTGGGACGCCTCGGTGCGCCCCGACCCCGCCGCCGCGCGGGTGACCGGCGGCAACCTGGAGATCGACACCCAGACGGGAGACATCTACGGGACCGGCAACAGCAACCCGAAGAACTTCATCCTGCAGCCGGCGCCGGAGGGCGACTGGACGCTGGAGACCAAGCTCGACGCATCGGCGATCAGCGAGCAGTACCACCAGGGTGGTCTGATCGTCTACACCGGTGACGACGACTATGTGAAGTTCGACGTGGTCGCCGACAACGCCGCGGGCTCAGCGGTCTCGCGCCGCCTCGAGCTGCGCAGCGAGGTGGGCGGCGCCGTACAGGACCCGCAGCCGCAGGTGGGCAACCTCACCAGCGGCGTGTGGTGGCTGCGCCTGGTGAAGAAGGGAGACGCCTTCAGCGGCTTCTACTCCGCCGACGGCACCACCTGGACCGAGATCGCCGCGGACACCCCGGTGCGCAACAGCGTGGTGGCGAGCGGCGGCAAGGTCGGCCTGTTCGCCTTCGGCGCGAACCAGACGGCGTCCAAGACCGTCAAGTTCGACTACTTCCACCTGTCGACGGTGGTGGAGAACAAGGACAAGACGGCGCCGGTGACCTCCGCGGCGACCGACCCGGCGCAGCCGGCGACCGGCTGGTTCACCACGCCGGCGCAGGTCACGCTGACCGCCGCCGACGAGGAGAACGGCAGCGGCCTCGACCGCACGGAGTACCGCCTCGACAGCGGTGAGTGGACGGCGTACACCGAGCCGGTCGTCGTCGCCGGCGACGGCCCGCACACGTTCGCCTACCGCTCCGCCGACAAGGCGGGCAATGTCGAAGAGGCCAAGACCCTTGAGGTCAAGGTGGACACGACGGCGCCGACGACCACCGCGACGTCCGCTCCGGCGAACGACGACGGCTGGCACAACGGCGCGGTGCCGATGACGCTCGCCGCGACGGACCAGGCGTCCGGCGTGGCGTCCAGCGAGTACTCGCTGGACGGTGGCGCCTGGACGCCGTACACCGCGGTCGTCGACATCGCGGGTGAGGGACAGCACGAGCTGCGGTACCGCTCGACCGACAAGGCGGGCAACGTCGAGGACGTCAAGGCCGTCACGGTCAAGATCGACACCAAGGCTCCGACCGTCATCGTCACCGGGGTCGCGAACGGCGCGCAGTACGGCGACAGCCAGGACCTGAAGATCGCGTGGCAGGCCATCGACACCGGATCCGGCCTCAAGTCGGTCACCGGCACGCTGGACGGCAACCCGATCACGTCCGGGGCCGTCGTGCCGCTCTACCCGCTGTCGCTGGCCGAGCACACGCTCACCGTCACCGCCGTCAACAAGGCCGGCAACAAGACGGCGCAGACCGTCAAGTTCACCATCGCCACCTCGACCGTGGAGATGGGCAGGCTGATCGACCGCTTCGAGAAGGAGAAGAAGATCAGCCACAAGAGCGCCGAGAAGCTGCACAAGGCGCTCTGCGAGGTCCGCAAGGCCGAGGACGGCAACGGCCACGGCCACGGTCACGGCGACAAGGGGAAGGGCAAGGACAAGAACAACGACAAGAAGATCGTCAAGGCGCTCGAGGACTTCAAGAAGGTCGTCAACGACAAGAAGGTCGTCACCGACGCGCAGGTCCGGACCACGCTCGTGCGTGACGCCGACACGCTGATCGTCCGGTACGGCGGCACGCCGAAGAACTGATCACGAACGGGGCCGCGGCCCCAGGGGCGCCGGGCGACCGTAGGGAGACCCGGCACCCCTTGAACCCAGGGACGCCGGGCGACCGGAAGGAGACCCGGCGCCCCCTGCCCCCCAGGGACGCCGGGCGACCGGAAGGAGACCCGGCGCCCCCGCTGGAACCCAGGGTGCCCCGCGACACGCGTCGCGGGGCGCCCGCCCCTGTTCCAGCGGCCATCGGCACGAACCTTGCAAGCGCCCTGTAGGAGGTGGCGGTCATCGGCCAGAACAGGAAAGCCACGCCGGCCCGCGGCTCGTCAGCGTCCCGGAACTCCCCGGCCGGCGGTTCGCCCGCCCGCGGCCCGTCCCGAGCCGGAACCGCGTCCCGGGCCTGGAGAACGCCCCGAGACGGGAACGCCCCCCGTACCTGGAACGCATCCCGGGTGTGGGCGCTCGTGGCCGCGTTCGCGCTCGGGGCGCTGGTGTCCGGCGGCCTGGTCTTCGCGGTGACCGGGCCGAGCTCCACCGAACGGATGGCCGACCAGATCCGGGCCGAGGCCGCTCTGCGGGACAAGACGCAGGTCAAGGATCTCACCACGCTGGCGCGCACCACCCGCGACCGGCTCGCCCCCGTGCTGGAGGGACTGAGCCTTGCCATGCCCGGCGGCGACGCCGCCGCCGGTCCCGCCGCGGTGACCTCGGCCGACGTCGGCAAGTGGCGCGAGGCGGTCACCGCGGCCGTCGCGAGCTTCGCCGACCCTCCCTCGGGCGAGACCGCGACCAACGTGGCCAGGTCGACTCTCGCCTCCGCCGTACGGCAGCTCGCCACCACGGTCGACGCCTACGCGGCGGCGCGCGACCTCGGCGGACCGTCCGCCGCGACCGCGCTGGAACGCGCCGCGCGTCAACGCGCCGACGCGCTGTTCACCTGGTCGGTCGGAGCCACCGCGCTGGACGCGGTGAACGTCGACGTCGGGTACGGACACCAGCACGTCTTCCTGCAGACATCGCCCGGCGACGGGGCGCTCACCCCCGACGACGAACCCGAGGGGCACCACTCGTGAACACGACGCTCAGATACGCCATGACCGTCCTGCTGGCCGGACTCGCACTGCTGCTCGGCGCGCCGGCGGCCTCCGCCCACGGCGGGCCGATCAAGCTGGAGGTGGTCGGGGACGGCGCGCACAACGTCAACGTGCTGGTCACCTACAAAGAGGACGACCACCCCGTCACCGAGACCGTCACCGCGACGCTGCTCGCCACCGCCGCCGACGGCCGCTCCTTCGGCCCGATCCCCCTCAGGTCGTCACCCGAGGGCCAGAACCTCTACCACGCCGCCGAGCCGCTGCCGGGCGGCGAATGGCAGGTCACGGTGACCGCCACCGATCCCGCCAAGGCCCGCGAGACGGTCAAGGTGACCGTCAAGGACCCCGCGACCGGCGCCGAGCCGGCGGCACCCGCCCCAGCGCCGCTGAACAACGCGGCGGCACCCGCCTCCGGCGACGCGGCGGCGAAGGCCCGCTCCGCCGCCAACGCCGCGGCGTCCTCGCCGGACGACGGAGCCCCGGCCGGCACCCTGCTCATCATCGGCGTCGTCACCCTCGCGGCGGCCATCGGCATGGTGACCTGGCTACGCCTCGGCCGCACCCGCCTGACCCCCCGCCGCTGAACCGCCCCCTACAACAAACCGGCTAGCCCCCGGCCCCCATCCCAATCGCTTGATCACGACGTCGTCGCCGATCTCAAGGTGGTGAGCGGTCAGCCATCATGCGCTCGTCTCGCCTTTCTCGCCCTCTACGGGAGGACAGGGGTCATCCCGCTATGTCCTCCCACGCCACTTCAGAAGGCGGTGACCGCTGAAGGGGTGCCGATCCAGGCAAGCATGGGCGCGCCGTCTGGATCGTGTACGCCAAGAGCCGGCGCAGGCTCACCGACCACCGCTTCTGACGCCGGCGCGATAGCGGCCGGCTAGAGCGAGATCTTCCTCTCGTCGTTTTCGAGACCGCGGAGCGTCCAAAGTCCGTACAGTGCCAGCAGCGGTTTGACGATCAACCACTCGCCGGGACGGTAGTCATCCGCGCGCACGAGCCTGTCGGCGAGATCAGGGCGCTGGCGCCGCAAGTATGCGCGGGCTTTGAGCGCGTGAGCCGGCTGGGAGGCGATCTTGATCCGGTCGACGTCCTCGAGTAACGGGATCACGTTCGTAACGTTCTCCCATGTCGTTCTACTTTGGTCTTCGAGGAAAACCGTGCCGTCGAACTCGAGCACCGACTTCGCGTAGTCAGCCATCAACTGAGCCTCCGCAGCGCCGGTGCTGGTGGCACCACCGCTGAAAATCACGCGCGTGTCCCGCTTGTGGTCGGCAGCGATGGACCGAAGACCGACACGAACTCGCCAGCGGTTGATGAGGTTAGCCGTCGCTTGAGGGTTCCGGTATCCCAGTACGACCACAGCCTCAGAAACGCCCCCACTGTTCCCTGCAAGAGCTCGAGACCAGCGCCAGTTCAACCATTCTCCCCAGGCCAAGGCCACTACTCCGGCTACGGCCAATCCCGTCCGTCGTCGCATGCGGCGACTCTAGGGCACCCCCGGCACCAACCGGCGAAGACAGCGGCTACGCGACAAACAACGCGTACTGGTAGGTATTCACAGATCGCGTGTGTAGGCGACTTGGAACCACAGGGTGCGGCCGGCGTCGTGGTCCTGGACGGCCCACTTGCGCGCGAGCGCGTCCACGAGCAGCATGCCCCGCCCGCCCTCGGCCAGCAGATCCCCGCACACCTCGGGAGCGGTCTCGCCTCCGGCGTCGGTGACGTCGACCTGAACGAAGTCATGGAAGTCGGCGAGCGCCAGCGTGATCCGGCCGCCGTTCCGGGAGTCCGAGTGGACCAGCGAGTTGGTGACCGCCTCCGAGACCAGGAGCACCACGGTCTCCACGGCCGGGTGATCGTGCCCGAGTTTCAGTCTCACGAACTCACGGGGCGAATGCGACCGATTCCGGATAACCGGCCACTTCTGTCACTCCCAATAGGTTCCCCGTGATCGGCCGATCCGGGCTCGACGGAATGGCCTTAGGATTTGTCATGGATCGCACCTCTCCGTGCGCTTCAGGGACTCCTAAGGCGCGTGGCTCCACCCGCGGCTCCGCTTTTATCGCCGGCCAGGCGTACGCCCGCGCGGTCCTGCATGCCGGAAACCACCTTGCGGACCTCGAAGAACTAGTGATCGCGCGAATGGAACGCCATCGCAGGGGAGGTCATCGAGGATCGGGAGGACATCGTACGACTACGGCGGATTTTCGACATGCTCAGGGCCGCAGCCCTATCCGTGGACAGTTCGATCGAGCTTATAGAGAAGGCGGCGACAGAATGGACGCATTGATGTGGCGTAAGAGTTCTTACAGTTCCGCCAACGGCGGCGAGTGCGTGGAAATCGCGATGCTCCCTCATGGGGTGGCGATTCGCGACAGCAAGGACCCGGCGAAGGGCCATCTGACCGTGTCCGCCGAAGCATTCGGCGCGTTCCTGGCCGCGATCCAACACTGAGCCCTGGGAACTCGGCAGGCGGGTGGTGCGCAGGCGGGGTCAGGGCCAGGTGGTGTCGGCGTTCTCCTGGGGCGGCTTGGGGCAGGCGACGCCGAGGCGGTCCAGGAGGGTGAGGAAGGTCGAGGCGTACGGCGAGGTGGAGGCGACTACGGCGACCCGGTCCCAGTCGACCTGCTCCCTGAGCGCGCGCACCTGGGGCAGGATCGACCCGTAGTCGCAGCTGTGCTCCGACATGGGCAGGATCCACGAGATCACCAGATCGGTGGCGTCCAGCACCGGCAGGTTCAGCGCCGCCGTGTTGATCATGTCGGACCTTGAGATCATCTCGGCGGTGATCGGCCGCTCTTCGATGCGGAAGATGAGGTCGACCAGCCTGTCGCCCTCGTCGAAGGCCTTGACCAGCCAGTCCTCGGGCGGCTTGGCGGTGCGGAAGCCGACCGCGCTCAGCATCTCGAGCGCGCGGGGCACGTCGTCCTCGACGAGCACGAAGTCGACGTCGTGCAACGACGGCGCCGCTCCTCTCGCGTAGGCCGCGCATCCTCCGGCGAGGGCGAACCGCACCCCCTCGGCCTTGAGAACGGACCCGGCGCGCTTCAACGTGTCGATGATCGCGTCGGTGACCTCATGTGTGTGACTTCCCACCGGCTCACCCCCACTGGAGATCGTCCGTACCCGACTCGTTCCAGGTCAAACTCCGGGCATGGTCATGCCTAGCAGGGGTAGGCGGCGACCTATGACCAACAACCTCACCAGAAGACTGCGCAAGGAGGAACGGGCTTACGCGAACGGAAACGATCGGCCGCTCGGCTCTTACCTCCGCGTTCTCGGCGTGTACGGCGGCGCGGTGGCCGGGCTCGTGGCCGCCGGAAGGCTGACCGGCACGCGGCCGCCCGAGCACATCGCCGTGTTCGATCTGCTTCTCATGGGTGCGAGCACGCATCGGCTCTCCCGGACGATCACCAAGGACCCGGTCACGAGTCCGCTCCGGGCACCCTTCACACGCTACGCCGGGCTGAGCGGACCTGCCGAACTGAGGGAGGAGGTGCGCGGCCACGGCATCAAGCACGCCGTCGGCGAGCTGGTGACCTGTCCCTTCTGCCTGGCGCAGTGGATCGCCACCGGCTACGCCGCGGGCATGGTCTTCGCGCCGCGCCTCACCCGTCTCGCAGGGGCGACCATGACCGCCGTCGCGATCTCCGACTGGCTCCAGCTGGGGTACGCGCGGCTGATGCAAGCGGCGGAGGGCCGGGGAAACCGCCGCGACGGAGACCGCGGACAAGACGAAGAGGAGGAATGATGACGGAAATCTCGTTCGGCACGCCGCTGAAGGTCATACAGGAGAATCCCTACGGCAGGCAGCTGGCTTACGCGCTGACGGGCCTCGCCGTCTCCACCCTTCTCACCGTGGCGGCGAGCGTGGCCGGCGTCATCTGGCTGACCGTCCTGATGGGCCTGCTCACGTATGTCTCGCTCGGGGCCGTGCTGGTCCTCGGGCGACGGGCCGCGCGGGCGCACCGCCGGGAAGGGTACAGGACGCGTCGATGACCTTGAGTGATGTGACCGGGCACGACCCCGCCGGGCAGGACCCCGCCGCGCGCGATGCGCGGCAGGAGTCGGACGAGACCCACAAGGAGCGGGTGGACCGCGAGCTCGGCGAGCTGCTCCAGGGGTTACGGGTGGCGGCCACGGGTGTGCAGGTGCTGTTCGCCTTCCTGCTGACCCTTCCGTTCTCCACGGGTTTCGACAAGGTCGACCAGACCGGCCGGTGGCTGTTCTACGTGGCGATGTTGAGCGCCGCCATCGCGTCCATCTGCCTCATCGCCCCGGCGACGCAGCATCGGATCCTGTTCCGCAGCACGCTGAAGGAGCTGATGCTCCACCGGGCGAACCGGCTCGGCGTCCTGGGCGGCATCGCGCTGGCCGTCTCCATGACCTGCTCGACGGGGCTGGTCGTGGAGTCGTTCCTCGGCATCCTGCCGGCGGCGCTGCTGGCGGGCGGGGTGGCCGGTCTCAGCTGCTGGTTGTGGTTCGTGCAGCCGATGGTGTCCCTCGCCCGCAGGCGCGGCGAGCGCGGGGACCGTCCTGGCATCATGGGGCCCGAGACCCCGTGAGCGACGGAATCGGTCTTGCACCAGGGATGGCGTATTAACAAGAGTTGATCCGCTAACACGTTAATAGGGCATTTGTCAGGGCAGTGGGATGCCCATGGGTACACTTCTTTGGCTCATCGCCGTCGTACTGGTCATCGCCGGGATCTACGTCATCCTGGCCCGTCGCGATCTCCTCTGGGGGATCGTCCTCATCGTCGTCGGGTTGCTCGTCGGCCCGGGTGGCGTAAGCATCTTTCATCCGTAGCCACGCCCCGCGCACTGCGGGGCGTGTAAGAGGCGGAAACGGCGGACCGGCCATCCGGTCCGCCGTTTCGCCCGCATAGACCGCCGGCCATCATGGTTCCGGCCTTCCTGGCGCCGACCTTCGTCGAGCGCTGAAACACCATCTGCTTCCTCGGCTCACGGCCAGGAGATCCTCGCTCCCACGCCACGGGCCCCCGGCACACGCCGGGGGCCCGTGGCTCACATCGCGAGCTCCTCCGCTCACGCGCCAGAAGACATGTCGGCTCAGACCTCGGGGTCGTCGGCTCCCAGGCCGTACACGGCGTAGGCCCTGCGCAGCACGGGAAGCGCCACGTTGCGGACGCGCACGCCGCCGGGGGTCAGGCCCTTCTCCACCCCAGAGTGGGCGTGCCCGTGGATGAACAGGTCGGCGCCCTCCGCGTCCACCGCCTCGGCGAGCAGGAAGCTCCCGAGGAAGGGATAGATCTCCAGCGGCTCACCCGCGAGGGTGTCCTTGACCGGCGAGTAGTGGCTGAGCACCACCCGGTGGTCGGTGTTCAGGCCCTTGAGCGCCTTGTGCCACAGCTCGGCGATCTCGCGGGTGTGCCGGACGAACGCCTTCATCTGCGGTTCGCCGAACTCGCTCGCGCACTTGCCGGCGAACCCGCCGCCGAAGCCCTTGCCGCCGACCACGCCCAGCCGCAGGTCGCCGCACTCGATGATCGTGGAGTCGTCCTGCAGGACCTGGATGCCCGCGTCGCGCAGCACCGCGACGATCTCGTCCTGGGCGTCGGACTGGTAGTCGTGGTTGCCCAGGACGGTGACCACCGGGATCGGCAGGTCGCGGAACTCGTCGGCCACGACCCTGCCCTCCTCCGGCGTGCCGTGCCGGGTCAGGTCACCCGCGATCAGCAGGACGTCGGCCCGTTCCTCGATTCCGTCCAGCCTCCCGCGAAACCTCCCGCGGAGGTCCTCGCCGAGGTGGACGTCTCCGACGGCCGCGACTCTGATCCTCACAGGGTCTCCTCCTCTCCGGGCCCCCTGACCTCGACCACGGTGACCTCGTTGTGCACTCGCAGTCCGGGCGCGGTCTCCCCGGCCACGGCGGCCACGAGCCGCCGGCGCTCGTCGCCTTCCACCTGGCCGCGCAGGAAGAGCTGATCACCTCTGATGTCGACACGGATGCCGAGCTCGTACGTGCGCTCGTCCTCCGCCAGCGCCCGTTGCACGCGGGCCGCCAGATAGTGCGGAGCGTCATAGTGCGGAGCGTCGTGATGCGGGACGACATGATGTGGGGCCTCGTAGGACATCGTCTACCCCCCTCCGATCGGGTAACAGGTCTCGCATGCCCGCGTATCAGGCCACGAAACCGGGGAGGTTTGGTCCTCTCCTTTCAGGATAGAACGCTGCCTTAACAGCAAGTGCGGAAGAGCGCAAGCCTCTGAAGACAGGTCGCGCGGGAACGCGCGAAGGCATGGCCGGCGATCGACCTTGACAACCGTGCACCCTGCCCCCCGTGCACCTCAGTGACCGCGCGCCGTCCCCACGGCCCGCGGCCGTTCCCGTTCGCGCCTACGCTGACCGGCGCTCGCCGAGCGAGGTCACATGCGGATCGGCTCGCTCCCGGCTGTCGAGGCCGCGCGACCGGACGATCTCGCCGCGACGCGTTCACCGGACTTGGAGGAGACGCGGTGAAGATAGCAATGGTGTCGGAACACGCCAGCCCCCTCGCCACACTCGGTGGCGCGGACTCCGGGGGCCAGAACATCCATGTCGCCGCGCTGGCCCGTGGCCTGGCCGCGCTGGGCCACGAGATCGTCGTCTACACGCGCAGGGACGCCGAAGGCCTCCCCGAGCAGGCGCGGCCGGTGCCGGGGGTGACCGTGGTGCACGTGCCCGCCGGGCCGCCGCGGCCGATCCAGAAGGACGAGATACTGCCGTTCGTCCCCGATTTCGCCGACTGGTTACGGCGGCACTGGATGTTCCAGCCGCCGGACCTGGTGCACGCGCACTTCTGGATGAGCGGCCTGGCGGCCCTGGGGGCCACCCGGGGCCTCGCCATCCCCGTCGTCCAGACCTTCCACGCCCTCGGCGTGGTCAAGCAGCGGCACCAGGGAGCCGAGGACACCAGCCCGCGTGAGCGCCCGGACGCCGAGCGGGTGATCGCCCGCCGGGTGGACAGGATCATCGCCACCTGCGGCGACGAGGCCAACGAACTGGTGCGGATGAACACGCCGCCCCGGCTGCTGCGGGTGGTGCCCTGCGGGGTCGACCCGGCGGTCTTCCGCCCGGACGGGCCCGCCGCTCCGCGCCCGCGCGGGCCGCGGCTGCTGTCGGTCGGGCGGCTCGTGCCGCGCAAGGGCGTCGGCACGCTCATCGACGCCATGCGGCTGATCCCGGGCGCCGAGCTGATCGTCGCCGGAGGCGCGTCCGCGGACCGGCTGGACGACGATCCCGAGGTGGGGCGCCTGCGCCGCGCCGCGTCCGAGGCCGGGGTGGCCGGCCGGGTGCGCTTCGTCGGCACGGTGTCCCACGACAGGATCCCCGCGCTCATGCGCTCCGCCGACGTGGCCGTCTGCGTGCCCTGGTACGAGCCGTTCGGCATGGTCGCCCTGGAGGCCATGGCGTGCGGGGTGCCCGTGGTGGCCTCCGCGGTGGGCGGCCAGTGCGAGACCGTGGCCGACGGCCGCACCGGCGTGCTCGTGCCGCCGCGCGACCCGCGCGCGCTGGCCACGGCCGTCAACACCCTTCTGCGCGACCCGCGGCTGCGGGCGGCGTACGGCAGGGCGGGGGCCCGGCGCGCCCGCACGCTCTACGGCTGGGAGCGGGTCTGCGCGGAAACCCTCGCGGTGTACGAGGAGGTCGTCGCGCCGCAGGCCGGCGCGGCCGGCGAGAGGAAGGCGTCATGAACGCGATATCGGGGGTGCCGGGATCATGAGCATCGCCCTGGTGTTGCGCGCGCTCGGCGTCGGCGGCCTGCTGACCGCCGTGCCGGCTCTGCGCGCGCTGCGCCAAGGCGGGCTGAACGTGGTGCTCGCCGCGCCCGCGGAGCTTCGCGACCTGGCCGTGCTGACCGGCGCGGTCGAGGGGTTCGTCCCTGCGCGCGGGCTGGAGGGGGTCGCCTGGACCGCCCGGCGGCCCGACGTCGCGGTGAACATGCACGGGCCTGGCCCGCGCAGCCATCTCGTGCTGATGGAGCTGCGTCCGCGGCGGCTGTGGGGGTTCACCGACCCGGCCCTCCCCCGGCTGAAGGGCCCCCGCTGGGAGGACGAGGAGCACGAGGTCGAGCGGTGGTGCAGGCTCGTTCGGTGGTACGGCTCGCGCGTGGACCCGGGGGATCTGGCGCTGCCCGTGCCGCTGGTCGCCAATCCGGCTCCCGGCTCGGTGGTGGTGCACCCAGGAGGGCGGGACTCGGCGCGTCGCTGGCCGCCGGAGCGGTTCGCCGAGGTGGTCAAGACCCTGACCGCCGAGGGGATGCGGGTCGTGGTCACCGGGACGCGGCGCGAGCGGCCCCTCGGGCTGCTGGTGGCGGCGCAGGCCGGGCTGGCGCCGCACCGCGTGCTGGCCGGGCGCACGTCCATGCGGGAGCAATGCGCCCTGGTCGCCGGAGCGCGCCTGGTCGTGAGCGCGCACACCGGAGTGGCGCATCTCGCGACCGCGTACGGCGTGCCCTCGGTGATCGTGTTCGGGCCGGACTCCCCCGGCCGCTGGGGGCCGCCCGCGGACCGTCCGTGGCATCGGGCGCTCGCGCGGGGCACGGACACGAGGGCCGTGACCGTGGAGGACGTGGTCTCGGCCGTCCAGGGGGTGCTGTCCGTGCCGTGCCGCTGACCAGGGCCTGAGGTTTGGAACGGCCCGCAGACGGTAGCTGAACCCGGGTCGGCACGAAGGCGGTGGGGGCGGCGCGGACGCGCCGATCGGTTCCCGCCGCCACCTGTCAGGAGCACACATGACGTCGGATTTGTCGGGTATGGGGAATATTCACCGGAAAGGGGCGCCGACGATGAGCGAAACACCGGAACAGAGGTCGGAGACGGGCAAGCCGATGGTGACCGCGACACCTCGGGACGTGATCCACATCCGCCTGGCGTCGTTCGTGATCTTTCTCGCGCTGGCCCTCGGCGCGCTCGCGCTCGTGGCCAAGGCGACCGTGGTGGCCGTCGTCCTCGGCGTGATCGCCGTGATCGCCGTCGTGGACATCGTCCTCGCCGTGCGCCGCCAGCGCCACCTGGGCCTCGGCCCGCGCTCCACCGGATGAGAGGCCGTGAGGTGCTGACGGACAAGGTCGTCGTGGTGACCGGCGCCAGCGGCGGCGTCGGCCGCGCGGTGGTGCGGATGCTCGGCGAGAAGGGCGCCAAGGTCGCGCTCATCGCGCGCGGCGAGGCCGGGCTGGCGGGCGCCGCGGTCGACGTCGGCGGCCGGGGCGGGACCGCCAAGGTGTATCCCGCCGACGTGGCGGACCACGAGCAGGTCGAGACCGCGGCCGACGAGATCGAGAAGGAGCTCGGCCCCATCGACGTGTGGATCAACGTCGCCTTCTCGTCGGTCTTCGCGCCGTTCACGCAGGTCGAGCCGGCCGAGTTCGAGCGGACCACGGCGGTGACCTACCTGGGATACGTGTGGGGCACCCGGGCCGCGCTGCGCCGGATGCGCCCGCGCAACAGGGGGGTCATCGTGCAGACCGGCTCCGCCCTCGCCTACCGCGGCATCCCCCTCCAGTCGGCCTACTGCGGCGCCAAGCACGCCATCAAGGGGTTCACCGAGTCGGTCCGCACCGAGCTGCTGAACGAGGGCAGCGACGTCGCGATCACCATGGTCCAGCTACCGGCGGTGAACACGCCCCAGTTCGACTGGGTGCTCTCACGGCTGCGCCGCCACCCCCAGCCCGTGCCGCCGATCTTCCAGCCGGAGGTGGCGGCGCAGGCCATCGTGTACGCGGCCGAGCATCCCGCGCGGCGCGAGTACTGGGTGGGCGGCAGCACGGTGGCCACGATCATCGGCGAGCGGATCGCTCCCGGCCTGATCGACCGCTATCTCGGCAGGACGGGCGTCCGGTCGCAGCAGACCGGCGAGAAGCGGCCGAGCAAGGTCGCCAACCTGTGGGCGCCCGCCGACGAGGACCACGACCACGGCGCCCACGGCGCCTTCGACGAGCGCTCCAAGGACCACAGCGTCCAGGTGTGGCTCTCCCAGCACCGGGGGCTGGTCGCGGCCGCCGGTCTGGGCGGCGTCGCGGCCGCGGCCGTCGCGGCTCTGGCCGCCCGGCGCTGACCGTCCGGCGCTGACCGTCCGGCGCTGGCCGCCGCCCGCCGTCAACCGGCGCAGTGGCCCTCGGCGATGGAGCGGTTCGCGTCGGAGTAGCCGAGGGAGGCCGCCGTCTTCCAGTCGGCGCAGGCGGCGGCGGTGTCACCGAGGCGGGATCGGACCACGCCGCGCCGGTAATAGGCGTCGGCGTGGCCGGGGATCGACGCGACCGCCGTGTTCAGATCGGCCAGCGCCCCCCGCAGGTCGCCCAGCTCGATCTCGGCGAGTCCCCGGAGGTAGTAGTCCTCCACCAGACCGGGGTCGTAGCCGATGGCCGTGGAAAGGTCGGCGAGCGCGCCCGCGTGGTCTCTCAGCGCGATCTTGGTCCTGCCGCGCTCGCTGTAACCGGGGGCGAAGGTCGGCAGCCGCGACACCACGTAGTCGAACCTGGCGAGCGCCGCGGCGTGGTCGCCGCCCTTGTACTCGATCAGGCCCAGGTAGTAGTACGCGAGCATGAAGTCCTTGTCGAGGGCGATGGTGCGCTCGAAATCGGCCGAGGCCCCCGTGTCGTCGCCGCCGGTGTACCTGGCGATGCCCCGGCTGTTGTGCGCGAACGCCACGCCGGGCTCCTTGGCGATGGCGTCGCTCATGATGGTCTCGGTGTCCTTCCAGACCATGTTCCGAGTGATCGTCAGCGTGGCGAACAGCACGGCGAACACCGCCAGTGCCCCGGTCACCGCGGCGCGCGGAATGCGGTCGCGGTGCTGGAGCGCCTTCTCCGCGAAGTGCCCCGCGATGAGGAAGAGGCCGAGGTAGGGCAGATACGCGTATCTGTTCGCATGGTAGTTGTCGATGAGCAGCACGGCCTGGGTGAGCGCGATGGTGACGGCGAAGAACCCGAGTCCGAACACCACGACCCTGCGGGACGACTTGAGCAGGAGCAGGGCCGCCACCACGGCCGCCAGGACGAGCGGGGAGAGGAGGACGTACCAGGGCAGAGGCCTGCCGGGATACTCGTAGGCGAGCGACAGGTGGAAGGGACCCGCCACCCGGACGAGGTAGTCGACCATCGCCGAGCAGGCGAGAAAGAACCGGTCAAGGATGGTGTAGTCGCGCGGCGGCACCACGTCCTGCCGCACGGCGAGCGCGACCACCCCCATCACGACGGCGATGGCCAGGAACGGGATCTTCTCCAGGAACGACCGCCGGCTCGGCCCGCGGCCCCTGAAGTGATCGATGAGGAACAGCACCAGGGGAAGCGCGACAGCGGTCGACTTCGACAGTGTGGCCAGCCCGAACAGGACCACCGACCACACCAGCGGCCCCGGGCGCCGGGAGTCCAGGTGACGCAGGTAGGCCAGCAGGGCGGCCAGGGAGAAGAGCGTCGCCAGCAAATTGCTGCGGGTGGAGATCCAGGCGACGGTGTCCACGTTCATGGGGTGGATCGCGAACGCCGCCGCCACGAAGCCGGCCGGGAACGTCCGCCCGGTCAGCCTGCGGATCACGAGGAACACAAGGACGACGTTGGCCAGGTGCAGCAGCACATTGGTGAAGTGGTACACGCCCATCGCGCCCTGGCCGGCCAGATGGTCGATCGCGTACGAGGCGTACGCCAGTGGCGAGTACATCGACTGCAGCGGGGTGGTGAACCAATGGCCGACGGCGGCCCAGCCGAGTTCCCGGATGGACGCGTTGTCCACCACGCTTTCGGGATCATCGAAATAGATGAAGCCGTTGCCGATGCCGTTGGCGTGCACGGCGAAGGCCGCCACGACGATCAGGGGCAGAATCCAGCGCCACTGAGAACGATCGTGCGGGGTGACGGCGGATCCGCGGGCGCTCGCGGCGCCGCGAACGGTGCGCGTGTCGCGGCCACCGCGGCGGACGGCCGGGCGAGCGGGCGTCATCACATCTCCTGTGAGCGTCATCGCTGTCGGCGTCACAGTACGATAATCCGCCGCTCGCCGGAACAGGCGCGGAGCGATTCCGTGGGGCCGGTCGCCGGCGCGGCGCGGCTCACCTCACCGCGGGCTCGCCGGGGACGCCGCTGTCGCACTCGGCCCGGGCGAGGCGGGGTGGCCCGGGGCGGGGCGGGGGCGGCGGGAAGCGGCGCGGCGACCAAGGCGCCGTACCGCTCCGGCCGCCCCGGCGGCCCCGAAGAGCTATCGCGCTAGGTGCCGGGCCACTCGCCCGTCGCGCTCTGCACGGTCTCGGCGCTCGCGCGGTCGATCGCGGCCTTGACCAGCCCGAAGATGGCTCCCTGGACGGCCGCGGCGATCAGGACCTCGCCCCATCCGTACTCCTTGGAGGTGGCCTGCGGGGCGTCGTCCTTGCCGGCCATCAGCTTCCAGACCTGCTTGAAGATCAAGCTGGACAGGAAGCCGCCGGCCATGCCGGACAGCGCGCCCACCGACCTGTAGGCAAGCTTCTTCACGGTTACTTCTTCCTCCGCAGCAGCCGCCAGAGGACCAGGAGCCCGGCGGCGACGGCGGCGGTCACCAGCGGCCGGTTCCTCGCCTGGGTGACGACCTTGTCGGCGGCGTCCTTCACCTCGACGGGCATGTTGGACACGGCCTTGTCGGCGAGTTCCCCGGCCTTGCCGGCAAGGTCGCTGTTCTTGGCCTTGGTGGCCAGCTCGCTCGCCTTGTCGCCGGCCATCACCGCGAACTCCCCGGCCTTGTCCCCGGCCTTCGCGGCCAGGTCGCCGGCCTTGTCCCCGGCCTTCGACGCCAGGTCCCCGGCCACGTCACCGGCTTTGGAAGCCAGCACTCCGGCCTTGTCGCCGGCCTTGACCGCGAGGTCTCCCGCGTTCTTCTTCGCCTCGGTCAGCGCTTCATGCGCGCGATCAGTCGTATCCGCCATCGTGTCCTCCTTTGCCGTGGACCCCCAGCTACCCGTGGGGAAGGCCCTCTAACACGCAGGTCCGCGGCCGGCGCGGGACACGCCCGGCCGGGTCACCGCGCCTTGGCGGTGGCCCGGCGGTTGGCCTTCTTGATCGCCTCGACGAGCTGCTCCTTGTCCATCTTGGAGCGGCCCTCGACGCCGAGGCGGGCGGCCACCTCGGCGAGGTGCTTCTTACTGGCGTTGGCGTCGACGCCCTCGGCCGTCCTGCCCGGCTCGGGCGTGCCGCGCGCGGCCTGCTCGTCGGACGGGCCCTTCTTGGCCTTCGGCTCCCAGTGGTCGCCGACCTTCTCGAACGAGTGCTTGAGAGCGGAGAAGGCGGTGCGGTGGGCCCGCTCACCCTCCCCGTAGGTCTCGACGGCCGAGTCGTGCGCCTTGATCCAGGTCTCCTGGGCCTTCTTCGGCGAGCGCTCGATCGTCGACGGCAGTTCCTGCTTCCCAGGCATGATGTGGTCCTCCTTCGACCCGCCGGCCAGCTCGCTGGGACGATCGGTGACGTTCCCGGTGGCACGGTGCTCCGTCAACCGGACCGCGAACTTTGCGCGGCGCGGCACACCTCTGGAACAGGTCATGACCTTCATGACACGCCCGTCCCTGGGGCACGCGCCGCGGCCCGCACCGACGTCCCAGCGGCCGCCGTAGGTCAGATCCTGGGGTCGTCGTAACGCCGCTCCTCGTACACCTGCGTGCGCGTGCTGTCGACCGGGGTCACGGGGTTGACCGGGACGGTGCTCACAGGGGTCGTCCGGGTCACGGCGGTGCGGCGCACGCTGGCCAGCCTCCACATGCCGAACAGCAGACCGGCGATGCCGCCGAGCATGAGGATCACGCCGACGACGTTGATGTCGACGCCCGCGAGGTCGAACTCGACGGCCCACGTGAGAATCGCACCGAGCATGATCAGGATGATGCTTCCAGCTATGGTCATGAAAAAGCCTCCTTCGCTCCTCGACACCCCTTCTTTCCCGCACACGAATCTCAAACGTCGGACATGCCACACGCTCGGTGAACTCCGCCACATACGGGTGGGCCGCGGCCGATCGGCGCCGCGTACGGGGGGCCGCGGCCGATCGGCGCCGCGCCCGCGATCGGCGGGCGGCCTCGTCTCGGGCGGATCGCGGCGGCCGATCAGGGGCGGACGGCTCCCATGAGGCGGCCGCGCCAGTAGGCGTCGAGGGCGACGACCTTGACGACGTCGCCGGTGTGCGGGGAGTGCACCATCTTGCCGTCGCCCGCGTAGATGCCCATGTGGCCGAGGCCCCTGCTGAACAGCAGGTCACCGGGTTGGAGCTTGTCCAAGGAGACCTGGCGGCGGGCGCCCCACGCCCACTGCTGGTAGGTGGTGCGCGGCAGCTTGACGCCCGCTTTGCCCCACGACGCCTGGGCGAAGCCGGAGCAGTCGTAGGAGCCCGGTCCCGTGGCGCCCCAGCGGTACGGCTTGCCCACCTGCGCGAAGGCGAACTGCAGGGCCACCCTGGCGTTCCCCGAGGCCTTGCCGTCATAGCGGATGCCACGGCTGCCGGAGTCGCCCGCGTTGAACTCGTTGAGCCGCCGCAGCAGTCTTTCCTGCTCGCCGACGAGCCTTTCCACCTTCTTCCTCTCCTTGGCCACGTCGGCGAGCACCTTGGCCATGTCGTCGTAGGCGACCTTGGCCTTGCCCCGCCTGGCCCGCAGACCCCGCGTGGCGAGGTCGAACTCCCGCAGCGTGCGCGCCTGCCCCTCCGACACCTGGCCGGCCACGGCCAGCGCGGACAGCAGCCTCGACGGGTCGTCCTGGCTGATGATGCCGGACACGCTGGTCATCTCGCCGTACTGGTACAGGTTGGAGGCCGCAGACACGACGCTGTCGCGCAGGTCGTCGACCTTGGCCCGCTCACGGCCGAACTCCCCGTCGAGCCGCCGGTACTTCTGCCTGGCGGTCTTGTACCGCTCGTTGACGGTGTTGTAGCGCTCGACCATCGCGTCCGCCTGGTCCTGGAGCTTGGCGAGCCGGGCCCTGGCCTGGGCGACGGTGGGGCGCGGCTCGGCGACGGCGCTTCCCTGAGACGTCAGCAGCACGGCGGCGGCCAGCCCGGCGGCGGCCACCGGAACCAGCCCCTTGCGGACGCTGCGCACCGGCACGGAGACCCCTTCCTGATCGACACGCGCCGTGCCCCGGCCCGCCGCACGGCGGGCGCGGGCCGGGGCACGGCGATTCGCACCAGCAGATACGCGGAACCGCGCTCGCCGGTTCAGGCCGATCAGGAATCGGTGAGGGACAGGGCCGGGTCGGCGGGCGGACGGGGATCGGGCCGTTCGGGACGACGATCGGGCCGTTCGGGGACGGGGATCGGGCCGTTCGGGGACGGGGATCGGGCCGCGGGGACGGGGCCGGGGTCAGGCCTGCGCGGTCTCGCGCACCTTGCCGTCGTCGACCAGCAGGTGGCGGGTGGTGTGCACGGCCTGCAGCATCCGCCGGTCGTGGGTGACCAGGAGCAGCGTGCCGGGATAGGTGTCGAGGGCCGACTCGAGCTGCTCGATGGCCGGCAGGTCAAGGTGGTTGGTCGGCTCGTCCAGCACCAGGAGGTTCACCCCGCGCGCCTGGAGCAGCGCGAGCGCGGCCCGCGTGCGCTCACCCGGCGAGAGGGTGACGGCGGGCCGCAGCACGTGCGCGGCCCTCAGCCCGAACTTGGCCAGCAGCGTGCGCACCTCGGCGGGCGGCAGGTCGGGGACGGCGGCGCCGAAGGCCGACAGCAGCGGTTCGTCTCCGAAGAACATGCCGCGCGCCTGGTCGACCTCGCCGACCACCACACCGGGGCCGAGCGCGGCGTTCCCCTCGTCGAGCGGCGCCCGGCCGAGGATGGCAGCGAGCAGCGTGGACTTGCCCGAGCCGTTCGCGCCGGTGATCGCGACGCGCTCGGCCCACCCGATCTGCAGCTCGACCGGCCCGAGGACGAACGCGCCGCGCCTGACCACGGCGCCGCGCAGCGTCGCGACGACGGCCCCGGCGCGGGGAGCGGCGGCGATCTCCATGCGGAGCTCCCACTCTTTGCGGGGCTCTTCCACGACCTCGAGCCGCTCGATCATGCGCTCGGTCTGGCGGGCCTTCGCGGCCTGCTTCTCGGTCGCCTCGCTGCGGAACTTGCGGCCGATCTTGTCGTTGTCGGGGGCCTTGCGCCGGGCGTTCTTCACGCCCTTCTCCATCCAGGCCCGCTGGGTCAGCGCCCTGGACTGGAGCGAGGCCCTGGTGTCGGCGTACTCCTCGTACTCGGCGCGGGCGTGCCGGCGGGCGACCTCCCGCTCGGCCAGGTATGCCTCGTAGCCTCCGCCGTAGGCGCGCACCTGCTGCTGGGGGAGGTCCAGCTCGACGACCTTGGTCACCGTCCTGGCCAGGAACTCGCGATCGTGGCTGACCACCACGGTGCCCGCGCGCAGCCCGTTGACGAAGCGTTCGAGCCGGTCGAGGCCGTCCAGGTCCAGGTCGTTGGTGGGCTCGTCGAGCAGGAACACGTCGTACCGGCTGAGCAGCAGGGACGCCATGCCCGCGCGGGCGGCCTGGCCGCCGGACAGCGAGGTCATCGGCTGGTCGAGGCCGACGGCGAGGCCCAGCTCGGCGGCGACCTCCTCGGCGCGCTCGGTCAGGTCGGCGCCGCCGAGGGCGAGCCAGCGCTCAAGACCGGCCGAGTAGGCGTCGTCCGCGCCCGGACGGCCCTCCACCAGCCCTTCGGTGGCGGTGTCCAGGGCGGACTGGGCGGCGGCGACGCCGGTGCGGCGGGCCAGGAACGCAGCGACGGTCTCCCCCGGCCTGCGCTCGGGCTCCTGGGGGAGGTAGCCGACGACCGCGGTGGGCGGGCTGAGCTGCACCGAGCCCTGTTCGGGGGCCGTGATGCCGGCCAGGATGCGCAGCAGCGTCGACTTGCCCGCGCCGTTCATCCCGACCAGGCCGATCACGTCCTCGGGCGCGACGACCAGGTCGAGCCCGGAGAACAGCGCCCGGTCACCGTGCCCGGCTGCCAGATCTTTGGCGACGATGGTGGCGGTCATGCCCCAAACGCTATCCGTCCCCGGCCGCGCGAGCGCACACCCGGCGGGCGACCGCCCACGCGCCGGTCCACGCGACGCCCCCCTTGCGCACCCCTACGGGCCAGGGGAAGACGGAGACGCGACCCGTCGCCGGAGTGTCGGCGCGGGCGGAACACCATTACGATCGCCATGTGATGATCGGAGGCGCGGGCGGCGGCAGCCTGATGGCCATAAGCGACCTGCACGTCGCGTACGCCGAGAACCGTGAGATCGTCGAGCGGCTGCGCCCTGAGTCCGACGACGACTGGCTGGTCATCGCGGGTGACGTGGGAGAGTTCGTCGCCGACATCGAATGGGCGCTCACCCTGCTCTCACGGCGCTTCGCCACCGTGATCTGGACGCCGGGCAACCACGAGCTCTGGACGCCGAAGGACGACCCGGTGCAGTTGCGCGGCGAGGCGCGCTATCGCCATCTGGTCGGCATCTGCCGCCGGCTCGGCGTGCTCACCCCCGAGGACCCGTACGCCGTGTGGACGGGCCACGGCGGGCCGGTGACCATCGTCCCGCTGTTCCTGCTGTACGACTACACCTTCCGGGCGCCGGGCGCCTCCAAGGAAGAGGCGCTCGCGCAGGCGTACGCGGCCGGCGTGGTGTGCACGGACGAGTTCATGCTCCACCCCGACCCGTACCCGAGCCGTGACGCCTGGTGCCGGGCCCGGCTGCGCGAGACCGAGCGCCGCCTCCAGACGCGCGACCCGTCGATCCCGACCGTCCTGGTCAACCATTTCCCCCTGGTGCGCGAGCCCACCGACATCCTGCGCTACCCCGAGTTCGCGCAGTGGTGCGGCACGGTGGAGACCGCCGACTGGCATCTGCGCTACAACGCCGCGACCGTGATCTACGGACACCTGCACATCCCCCGCACCACCTGGTATGACGGCGTGCGCTTCCAGGAGGTCTCGCTCGGCTACCCGCGTGAGCGCCACATGTACAACGTGGCCGGCATGGACGCCCCGCGGCACGTCTTCCCCGACCTCTCCCACGCCTGAGCCCTCCGGCCCCGGAAGGTCCCAGCCGAGCCCGCGTGGCGGCCTGGGGTTCCCCCGCAGGTCACGCATCCGGCCAAGCCTGGGCAACTTCCGGTTTATGATCGTTCGCCGTCTTCCCTGGTCGGGTAGGACTCGGTACGGACTTGGGCTTCCACGTCGCTGATCAGCGGAGGGGGGTCGCTGATGTTGACCGTCGGCCTGCTGGTGCGCGTCCACGCGCGGCCGGGGAAAGAGGCGGAAATAGAGAGCTTCCTGCGCGAGCGCCTCGGCCGCATAGAGGACGACTCAGACCCCCCGACGTGGTTCGCCCTGCGCATCGACTGCGCGACGTACGGCATCTTCGACGCCTTCACCGAGGACACCGGCCGGCAGGCCCACCTGACCGGCAAGGTGGCGGCGGCCCTCATGGAGAGGGCGGACGAGCTGTTCGCCCGGCCGCCGACCGTCGAGCGGGTCGACGTCCTCGCCGCCAAACTGCCGGCCTGACGGTCAGCCGTCCTCAGGGGCCGCCCCGTGCGCGGCGGGCTGGATGCGCTCGGCGAGCCAGGCCAGGGACAGCGGGTAGCGGTAGTCGATGGAGCCGTGACCGGCGTCGAACAGCTCGAAGTGGATGATCTCCTCGGGCACGCCGTTGTCGAGCAGGGCCTGCCGGAAGGCCTGGGCGCCGATGTCGAGCTTGAACTCGTCGCGGGTGCCGGCGTCGATCCACACCGCCCGCATCGAGCGCAGGGCCTCGGCGTACCTCGGGACCATGCGCACCGGGTCCCAGTCGAGCCAGCGCTGCCAGGCCTCCTGCCTGATCACCCCCGTGTGCGGGTCGAAGGGCAGCACCGGCGTGCCGTCCTGCGCGGCCGAGAACGCCGCCGAGCAGCCGAGGACGCCGAGCAGCGTGCCGTCCGCCGGATCGGTGAACGCCGTGCGCTTCTGGAAGGACTCCCACCAGCGCCCGATGTCGCCGTCGTAGGAGCGCAGGTGGCGCACGGCATCGCCGAACTCCGGCAGGTAGCAGTACTCGTAGAGGGTGTCGCCCGCGTGGGTGGCCAAGGCGCCGAACAGATCGGGGCGCAGCATGGGCGTGATCATCGAGCCGAAGCCGCCGCTGGACTTGCCCGTGATCGCGCGGTGGTCGCGGCCGGCGAGAGTGCGGTAGTTCGCGTCCACCCACGGCACGACCTCGTCGCACAGGTAGGAGTGGTAGCGGCCGGTGCCCGGCGAGTCGACGAACTGGCTGCCGCCGTAACCGGTCCACGCGTCCACGTAGACGACGATCACCGACGGGGCCTCTTCGCGGGCGAAGACCTGGTCGGCAGCCTCGGTGAACGGGATCCGGAAGGGCGTCCGGTTGCGCCACATGGCGACATGCCCGGTGTACCCCTGGATGACGTAGACCGCGGGATATCGCCGGTCGGGCTCGTCGTCGTATCCCGGGGGCACGTAGACCCACAGGGGTCGCTGGTGGGGGTCCTTGAGCGGATTCCCGCGCAGCAGTTCGCTGTCGAACACGTGCTCGTCGAGACGTCCGGAAAGGTCGGCCTGCCAGGGCAACATCTGCATCCTCCTTCAGCCTCACATCCGTATCACGAACGCCAGGGGCGCGCCTCCGCGTCCCCGATCTTCCTCACCCTCGCCCTCGCCGCCGGCCCTCGCTCTTCCTCACCCTCGCCGCCGTCCCCCCGGCTTCCTCTCCCTCGCCCCTCGCCCGCCCCTCGCCGTCGCATCCCGGCGCGTCCGGGGCCCGCCGCCGCAACGAGTCATCGCCGGGGTGTCCTCATGGCGCCCGCATGGGGCACTCTCCATGGCTCTGCCAGGCACGATAGCCTTTACCCGTCATTTGTTGACGTGACATCAGTTGCTGGGTAGCTTATTCCACGCATCAACTTCTGACGTGTCAATGACTCGGCCGGTCGCCTGCGACGTCCTCCCGGCCGGGGGCCGAAGGGCCAAGTAGAAGACAAGGGATTCGGACCACCATGACCAAGATCGCCATCATCCTCGGCAGCACCCGCCCGGGCCGTAACGGCGAGGCCGTCGCCAAGTGGGTCCTCGACATCGCCAAGCAGCGCAGCGACGCCGAGTACGAACTGGTCGACCTCGCGGACTTCAAGCTGCCCCACCTCGACGAGGCGATCCCGCCGTCGATGGGCCAGTACACGCACGCGCACACCAAGGCATGGGCGGCGAAGATCGCCTCCTTCGACGGCTTCGTCTTCGTCACCCCCGAGTACAACCACTCGACCTCGGGCGCGCTGAAGAACGCCATCGACTACCTCTACGCCGAGTGGAACAACAAGGCGGCCGGCTTCGTCAGCTACGGCAGCGTGGGCGGCGCCCGCGCCGTCGAGCACCTGCGCCTGATCATGGGCGAGCTGCAGGTCGCCGACGTGCGCGCCCAGGTGGCGCTGTCGCTGGCCACCGACTTCGTCAACTACAGCCAGTTCGCGCCCGCCCCGTACCACACCGACATCCTCGGCACCGTGCTCGACCAGGTCGTGGCCTGGAGCGAGGCGCTCTCCTCGCTGCGCTGACCGAACGCCGCCTGAGCCGAGCCTCGCGCCTCACCTGATCTTCGAGGTTCGGCTTCACCGGATCCCCGGGCCCGCGCCCGGGGATCTCGCGTTCTCCGGGGACCCACAGCGCGCGCGGGAGCGCTGACGTGGACGTCGTCCCGCCGTCGCCGCACCGCGCGGGCACGGCCGTGCACCTGCCCTTCCGGCGCGGCGTAACCTCCCAGCAGGACCAACGCGATGCAGGAGGCACCCCCCATGGCCGAGAACCGCATCCCCTCGAACCCCCCGGCCGGGACAGAGGTCACGGCGCCCGCGACAGAGGTTCCGTCGCCCCAGACGGAGGTCCCGACGCCCGAGACGACGGTTCCGGCCCCCGTCCCGGAGGACGCCGAGCGTCCCGCGCCGCCGCGCGTCGACACCTCGGTGCCGCACTCGGCCCGCATCTGGAACCACCTGCTGGGCGGCGAGGACAACTACCCGGTCGACCGCGCGGCAGGCGACAGGGTCCGCGAGGTCTTCCCCGGCATGGTGGACATCGCCCGTCATTCCCGCCACATGCTGACCCGCGCGGTGCGCTACCTGGCCGGCGAGGCGGGCATCCGGCAGTTCCTGGACATCGGCGCCGGGCTGCCCACGGTCGACAACACCCACGAGGTCGCCCAGCGCGTGGCGCCCGAGTCGCGCATCGTCTACGTGGACAAAGACCCCCTGGTGCTGGTGCACGCCCAGGCGCTGCTCACCAGCACGCCCGAGGGGGCGACCGCCTACATCGAGGCGGACGCGCGCGACCCTGAGCGCATCCTGGCCGCCGCCGCCGGGACGCTCGACCTCACCCGGCCCACCGCGCTCATGCTGATGGGCATCCTCGGCCTGGTCGGCGACTACGACGAGGCCCGCGCGATCGTGAACCGGCTGATGGACGCGCTGCCTCCGGGGAGCTACCTGGCACTCTATGACGGCGCCGACACCGACCGGTCCTACGTCGAGGCGATGCGACGCCACAACTCCGGCCCCGGCGTGGTGCCCTACACCCCCCGAAGCCCCGAGCGGATCGCCGGCTACTTCGAGGGGCTGGCGATGCTCGAACCCGGCATCGTCTCGGTGTCACGCTGGCGGGTCGAGCCGGGCCCCTCGAGCGAGGCCGCCGCGGTCGCCTGCGTCGGCGGCGTGGCCCTGAAGCCCTGACCGCCGAAGCGACATGCCGTCCCCGGCGGCGGGCTCCACACCCGCCGCCTGGACCGGCCACTTCGTACAGCCGTGACGCACCCCGTACAGAGAGCCGTGACGCACCGCGAGCACGAGCCGGAACGGCCCGCCTCAGTTCACCGAGCGAGGACGTTCGGGCCTCAGCCTTCTTCCGATGCGGAATCCGACAGCCGGAACCGTCCCCACCTGGCCAGTTCCTCGCGAGCGAACATGGTCACGCGATGAGCCATGCCGTAGATCCGCGCGGCCGCGTCGACCGTCTCCCGGCAGATCGCGCTCGCGGTCGCGACATCACCCAGCATGCCCTCCTGGTGGGCCAGGATGACCCGTGCCCGCAAGACGTCCGGGTCATCGGGTCCGAGTGCCGCCCCGCCTTCGTCGACGACGGACCACGCGATTTGTCGCGCCCTGCGGCTGTCCCCGGGGCCGTCGGCACGTCCCCCGACCCACCAGGCGAGCGTCCCCAGCAGCTTCATCCTGACCTTCGTGCCGCGCGCGGACCGCTGCAGGGCCGCGGAATCGGCCAGCCGCTCCAGCCAGCCGATCACGGCGGCGTCGAACGCCTGATCGGCGATCTCATCGAGGGTGGCGTCCATGTTGGCGAAGATGGCATCGACGAACGACGGCCCGGCGACCATCTGAGCCTCCACCAGGTCCTGCCACAGGCGGAACGCACGGCGATGGTCGCCGGAACGCCGCGTCCACACGGCGACCTCGAAGCGCGCCGACATGACCATCTCGTGGCGCTCACCGAGCACGCGGACCGCGGCCTCGGCCACCTCGCGGGCGAGTTCCAGCGCTTCCCTGACGCGTCCCAGCGCGCCGACCTGGCGGGCGAGGGTGATCCGGCTCCCTATCGTCAGCTCGTGATCCTCGCCGAACAGGCGCACACTGTCCTGGACGATCGCCAGCGCCATGTCGTGCGCCCTTCGCGGGTCTCCCCTCAGGTGACGCCGCGCTCCCACCCACCAGGCCGTCTCGTCACGCAGGCTTATCATCTTCTCCGCGGGCGCCCCCTGCGCCATGGCCATCGCGATCGCGCGCTCCAGCCAGGACACCACGTCCGCGTCACGGTCGCTGTCGTGCATGAAGGACGAGAAGTCGAGTGCCGCCTGATAGTGACCGGCGTCCAACGCCTTCGACAGGGCGTACTCGGCGACGCCCGGCCGGTTGCGGAGGAAGGCGGCCCAGGCCACGTCGATGACGTCCTCCGGGGGCACGAACGCGACGATGGCCTCCCAGGCGGCCGGCGGCACACCGGGGACGGAGGCGGCCTCGTCGGCGGCGTCCGGAAGGTAATCGAACGCGACATAGTGATCGTCGCCGGATGGCATGAGCAGGCCGCTGGTGGAGTACAGGGGTTCGGTCGCCCACGCCAGCGCCTCCTCCCACGACTCCAGCCTGAAGTCCAGACGGCCCGGCTCGGTCAGGTACGCCTCGTGCAGTGAGCGCAGGAACCCGATCGGCAACGGCAGGTGGTGGCCGGCGCGGCGTACGTCGACGGCCGCCGTCACCAGTGCCGCGCCTCGCGGCCTGCCATGCGGCCACGAGCCCCACGCGTCCTGCCACTCCTGGAACAGCTGCGGGCCGGCGGCGAGGTACTGTGCGACGCCGAAGCGATCAGCGTGCCCCAGCGCCTTCACGAGCCGGGCGTCCTCGGGCGCCGCCGCCGCCCGGCCCCTCTCCTCAGGCGACCACAGGCGATCGAGGCGGATCTCGCGCGCCAGGCTCAGCACCTCACCTGCCAGTCGCAGGACATGACGCTCCTTGTCCGTCGCGTTCGAGAACGACCGTGGGCTGTATCGGGCCCGCTCGTAGGAGCGCATGGTGGCCAGGACGACCGTGTGACGGCGCGGGTCGGCGAACAGCGGGGTGAGCATGTCCGCGACGAGCCCGTCGAAGCCGAGGTACAGCTCCAGGTCGTCGAGCCATACGACGCTGCGGCGCCGCCGTCCGGCCACTTGCAGCGCCGCCCGCAGATCCTGCCGGGACGGCGGGCGGACGAAGACGTGGTGCGGCAGGCAGGCGCGCATCGCCTCGTAGGCCGCTCTGCTCTTTCCCGCCGTGGACTCCCCGACGACCAGGACGAACCTGCTCGCCCGCAGGGCCTGCTCCAGATCGCCGCTCCTGTCGCGCCGGACGAAGGCCGGGCACTGATCCACGGCTCCCTCGTTGGTGAGCACGGACAGAGCGGGGTGGACACCGATGGTGAGCGGATCATCGATGTCGCGGACCCGTGGCAGACGCCGGAAAAGGCCGAAGTAGAACTGCCGCGCGGGTTCGCCGAGGTCGCGATTCTCGATCAGCCGTTCGGCCCGCAGGGTCAGCACTCCGGCCAGGCCGCTGACCATGCCCACGACCAGCGAGCCCACGATGGCCGACATCGAGGAGGCCACCACCGAGGCGACCGCGCCGGCCGCGGCGGCGATCATGATCAACCACCAGCCGCGGAACCGCCACCATGGGCTTCCCAATGTGGCATGCCGCCTTCCGGGCCGCTGCTGCGCGAATTACGTGAACACCGCCCTCCTAGGCTGTCGCACATGGCGCCGTCGATAAAGAGCACCGCCCGAAACCGGACAGCGCCGTCGCAGTCGATGCCGTCCTCGCCGAGCCCGCCGCGTCCGGCCAGACGCGAGGTCCGCCATCGCCGGGGATGTCGAGCACCCGCGCCCCGGCCGTCACAGCGGGAGGCCGTATGACCGATTTCGGCACTTTTTCGGCAGTGACGTCGACCTAAGCTCTGCCCGGCTCCCGGCCCCCGTCGTGCGCCCGTCGCACGGCGGCATGGTCATCCCCGCGGCCCGGCCCGTGGGTCCTTCCGGAAGAGAAGATGAGAACGTCCGAACCGAGCACACCGTCCGCCGCGCCGCAGGAGAATGCGGACAGCACGAGGGAACATCGGGAACGTCACCTCGGGGCGCTCGTGCGGGAACACGAGAAGGCCCTGCTGGCGTACACGGAGAAACTCCTGAACGACCGCCACCTCGCCGAGGACATCGTGCAGGAGACCCTGGTCCGCGCCTGGCACAACGCCGAACGGCTGCGTGAGGGCCGGGGGTCGGTGCGAGGCTGGCTGCTCACGGTCGCCCGCAACCTCGTGATCGACCGGTCCAGGAGCGGCTTCCACCGGCACGAGGTGACCGGCGTGGACATGTTCGATGTCACGCAGCGCGACCACGCGGACGCCGTGGTGGCCTCGGTGATGGTCGCCAAGATGCTCGGGTCGCTGTCGGCGGAGCACCGCGAGGTCCTCGTGCACACCTACCTGCGCGGGCGGACCATCCGCGAGGTGGCCGACGACCTCGGCATACCGGTCGGAACGGCGAAGTCCCGGCAGCACTACGCGCTCGACCACCTCAGGAAGCGCGAGAAGATCAGGCCCACCCCTGCGACGGCCGGCCTGACCCACGAGGCGACAACCCTGGCCTGACCTACGGCCCACCACCCCGAAGCGCTCCAGGACCCGGCCACCGGTCACGCCGGGGACGACACCGTGAAGCTCACAACGCGGACCTCCACCGATCACGCCGGGGACCACACCGTGAGGCTCAGAACGCGGATCACCGGTCACGCCGGGGACGACACCGTGAGGCTCAGAACGGGGATCTCCACCGATCCGTCCGGCGCGGCCCGCCAGCGCCAGTGGGCCCCCTCGGCGTCGCCGCACACCAGAGCGGTCCAGCCGGTGGCCGGGTCGCAGAACGCGGCCAGATCCGCCGCCTCCCCGGCCGTCGGCGCCGCCGTGACCAGCAGCAACGCCCTCAGGTAGCGGCGGCGGGCCGCCGCGCGCAGCGTGCCCGTCCCGCGCCCGTCCCCGGAAACGCCGGCGGAGCCCGGCCGGGGCGCCTCGACGCGCGGCATGCCGGGCGGAACCTCCACGCCGGCGGCGCCCTCTCTCGGCAGCACGGCGACCGGGGTCGCCGGAGCGGTGCGCGCCACCTCGGCGAGCAGTCCCCGCACGACGTCGCGGGCCACATCGCGGTCGCCCGTCACGCTGAGCACGCCGTCGAGCCGGCTGAGGTCCACGAACACCGTGCCGCCCCCGTCGTCCACCCCCACGCGCACCAGGACGGGCGCCGGCGTGCCCGGCGCGGGGTGGGCGCGGCGGGCGGAGGGCGTGACGGCATCGGCCGGACGCCGCCAGCGCGCCCCGCCGAGGTCCCGCCAGGGCGCGGGCGGGTCGTCCTGGGACGCCACCCAGGCGGTGACCCCCGCGTCGTCGACGGAGACCGCATGAACGGCGCACCCGTCTCGGCCGGACAACTCGGAGACGGCCAGGTGGGCTCGGCGCAGGGACTCCGCGTCCGCGGCGAACGCCTGGGTCAGCGACCTGCGGAACGCCAGCCTGCGCGCCCGGCGGGCCGGCTCCCCGAGCCGCCGGACCATCCTCGCGACCCAGCCGAACGCCCGCCGCGTGCGCCGCCTTGCCACGATCGCGGCGGTCAGCAGCCCCAGCAGCAGCGCGCCCAGCACGGCGAGCACGACGGGAAGCGGAAGCACGATCACCCCCTGCGCCTGCCCCCCGGAAGCAGGACCACCCCCCGGTGACGCCGCACCCGAAGCCCCGTCACCCGAGGCCCCGTCCCCCGCCCCCGGACCCGTGCCGTCCTGCTGCGTCGCCCCGTCCGGCTGCTGCGCGGTCCCGTCCGGCTGCGCGGTCCCGTCGGGCTGGGCAGCCCCGTCCGGCTGCGCGGTCCCGTCCGGCTGGGCAGCCCCGTCCGGCTGCGCGGTCCCGTCCTGCTGGGCAGCCCCGTCCGGCTGGGTGGCGCCGTCGCCTCCGCCCGTCTCGCGGGCGAGCTGGACGTCCGGGCCGCTCGCGTCCGCCGGAAGCCGGAGGATCCATCCCGGCCGCAATCGGGCGGGGTCCTGCAGGCTGGATCCGTCGGCCTGGGCACGTCCGCGGTTCAGCTGGAAGATCTCACCGGCCCGGTCGGCGGCGCCCAAGGTGCGCACCGCGATGACCGCCAGGGAGTCCTGCCGGCCGCCGTTCTGTTCCGCCGTCCGCACCACGTACACCTTGACGAGGTCATCGCCGTCCGCGGCGGCAGCGCTCCTGATCAACGTCGCGTCTTCGGCCAGGGCGCCGAGGGCCGGGTGGCCGTACACGGTGACGGCTGCGCCCGCCGCGAGGCCTTCCGCGGAGCCTTCCGCGGCGGCCGCGGCCCCTCCCGCGGAGCCTTCCGCGACGACGGCCGTGCCCGTCAGGGACAGCGCGGTCCACATGACCGGCACCGCGACGAGCGCCCACCCCGCGCCGCGCAGCAGTCCGTGCCGCCCGCGCCGTCCATGCCGTCCGCGCCGTCCGCGCCGTCCGCGCCGCGCGGCGCCGGGTCCGGCCGCCGGCCGGTGGGCCGCGTGGGCGTCACCGCTGCTCACCATGTGGTTCCACCCATCTCTCGGCACCCGCCGGCCTGCCTCACCCGTGAGGCGGCCTCGCCGGCCCCTCCGCGTCTCCTCAGGGCACACGTGACGGACGGAGAAAGGGTTCGACGCGATCTCCCGCCATTCGACGTGAACCCTTCGCGGCGGTGACCTCGTGTATCGAGCGGCAAGTGCCCATCACTCGGGGGGACTACGTGGCACGACGACACACCTCAGGCTTCGACGTGCTCGGGATGTCGGCCGACCCCACGCCCGGGGACCCCGACGAGATCCGGCGGCTCGCCGATCGCTACCAGGAGATCGCGGACCAGGCGAAGACCGCCGCCGACATCCTCGGGAAGGGCGGCGCCGTCGAGCAGGGCAAGGGGAAGGCCATGGACGCGCTCCGCGCCCAGCTGAAGTCCCTGCCGGACAAGCTCGCCAAGACCCGGGACTCCTTCGAGACGGCCGCCGGCGCGTACAAGACCTATGCCACCCAGCTCGAGGAAGCGCAGTCCCAGGTGGACCGGGCGATGGACCAGGCGGGACCCGCGGCCGGCACGGCCGGGCAGAGCGTTCCCACCCTTCCCCCCGACGCCACCGCCGACCAGAAGGACGCCGCCCGCAAGCAGCAGGAAGGCATCGACGCCGCCGGCCAGACCATGTCGGCCGCCCGGAGCCTGGCCGAGCAGGCGAGGAACCTGCGCGAGCAGGCGTCGAGGAGGGCCGGGCAGGAACTCGACGACGCGGCGGCGAAGGCGATCCCGGAGCGCAACTTCTTCCAGAAGATCGCGGACTTCTTCAAGGACTTCCCGTTCGTGAAGATCCTCATCGACATCCTCGTCGCCGTGGTCACGGTCTTCTTCCCCGTGGTGGGCTTCGTGCTGGGAGCGGCGTTGTTCGCCTTCCAGACCGTCCAACAACTGGTGACCGGGGACTTCAAAGCCGGTGACTTCGCGGCCGGCCTGATCGCCCTGGTCCCGGGCGGCGCCCTGTTCCGGCTGGGCGGCCGGGCGGCCACCACGGCCGGATCCAAGATCGCACCCGGGCTGTTCAAGGGAGGCGCCGAGGGGGGCGGCTTCTTCCAGACGGCGAGCGGGAGCATCGGCAAGATCACCGACACCTTCGCCAACTCCAAGCCCTTCGCCGTGGCCTTCGAGAGTCCCGGCGGCAAGCTGATCACCGGGACGATCGGCCAGTTCGGGAAGGCGGTCGGTGAAGAGGCGATCGTCAAGAAGCTCAACGGCGACGAGATCACCGCCGGCAACCTGCTGGCCGGCGCCGCCGGCGGCGCCCTGACCGGTGGGCTGATCAAGGGTGTGAAGGGCACCCGTGAGGGCGAGTTCAGCGGAGGCGCGTTCACCCCGGCGCCCGGCGGCGCGACCGGCACCGGCGCCGGCACGGCCACCATCGGCACAGGCGGCGCGGGCGGCGCGGGAGGGGCGGGAGGGGGTACGCCCACCACGGTCGGCGGCGGCGCGGGTGCAGGCAACGCGGGCGCCCCCGGGGGCGGCCAGGCGGGCAACGCGGGAGCCGTGAACCTCGGCACGGCCGGCGCGGGGACCGGAAACGCCGGTGCCGGCGGCCGGCAGGACAGCGTGAAGGACAGGGCCATCCAGCAAGGGATCGACCTGGTCCCGGAGGGGGTGTCCGCCGCCGCCAAGATCGGCGTGGCGATCGGCGAAGGGCAGGACCCCGGCGAAGCGGTGCTCAGCGAGGCCGGCAACTTCCTGCCGAAGGCCGTCGGCTCGGTGGGCAAGAGCCCGGTCGCGAACGGCCTCGACTCGATCATCCCCTTCAAGGGCACCGCACCGCCGTCGACCGCCGGGGGCACTCCGGCCGCCTCCGCCGCCTCGGGCCCGGACCCGGCGACCTCCGCTCCCACCGCCTCGGCGCCCAACCCCGCCACCTCGCCCCAGACGCCCGCCGGTCAGCCGCAGGACGTGCCGCTCCCGCCGTCACCGACCACCCCGTCCCCGAGCACCACCCCACCGCCGTCACCGACCACTGCGGCCCCGAGCACCACCCCGCCGCCGTCACCGGCCACCCCGGCCCAGAACAACCCGCTCTCGCCCTCGCCGACGGCCGCCGAGCCGCAGGATGTGCCGCTCCCGCCGTCGCCGACCACCCCCTGACCTTCCGGCCCGGCTCCGGCCTTCGGACCGGGTCCCCAGAGACCTCCACCACCGGTGGATGGACGACCGATGTTCAAGGAGAAACCTCATGCCCAACTACACCGTCAACTCCGACGAGACCGCCTCCACCTCGGCGGCGCTGCTCAACGACTTCTCGCAGCTGCAGGACAAGCTCACCGAGGTGCGCGGCAAGATCCAGAACCTGCTGGCGCAGGGGTACAGCACTCCCGCGGCCCAGCAGAAGTTCCAGCCCTTCTTCGACGAGTTCGCCAAGGGCTTCGACCAGGTGAACCAGTCGCTCCAGGGCATCGGCCAGTACGTGAAGGCCGTCGGCGACGCGTTCTCCCAGACCGACGACCAGCTCGGCTCCAACCTGTCGTAACGGCGGCCCTGTGCCCCTGCCCCCGCGCAGCCCCGGCGTCGCCGCCGCGGCGCGCCGGCCCACCACTTTCGTACGAGGGAATCGATTGCCGTGCGTTTGAACGTCAGCGTCCGGACCCCGCAGGACCCGGGGGTCTCCACGGTCGTCGCCGTGGAGACGGAACCCTCCGCGCAGGTGGGCCGGCTCGCCGCGGAGCTGGCGCGTGCCGTCGGCCTCGCCGGCGCCGGGCGCCCCGGCGGCCCCGGCGGCCCCGGGGGCGCGGACCCGGTCCTCTACATCGGCTCCGAGCCGGTCGACCCCGAGGCCACCCTGTACGCCGCCGGGGTGCGTGACGGCCTGGACCTCGGGCTCGGCGCCCCCGTTCCCGGGGAGCCCGAGCCCGAGGGCCTGGTGGAGCTGCGCGTCGTCAGCGGCCCGGGAGCCGGGACGTCCTTCCGCCTGCCGCCCGGCGACTACGACATCGGCGGCGATGCCGCCTGCCGGATCCGGCTGCCGGCGGGGGCGCCGCAGGTCGCCGCCCGGGCGCGCGTCCGGGTCGACCGCACGGTGGAGGTGACGGCGTCCGGCCAGGCCCTCCTGGACGGCAAGGAGCTGTCCGGCTCGGCCGGCTGGCCGGAGGGCAGCCAGCTCGCGGCCGGCGACACCCTGCTGGAGCTGGCCGTCCCGGCGAGCAGGCGGGTGCCGCTGACGCCCGCCGCCGACGGGCTGGGCCTGGAGTTCAACCGGCCGCCGCGGTTCCGGGCCGCCCGGGGCGGGGGCCGCTTCCGGCTGCCGACGCCGCCGGCCAAGCCGGAGAAGCGGCCGATCCCGCTGCTGCCGATCCTGCTGGTCCCGGTGGGCGGCGCCCTGGTCGCCATCCTGACGACCGGCCGCTGGTCGTTCGTCTTCCTCGCGCTGCTGTCGCCGCTCGGCGCCCTGCTGACCCAGTTCGGCGGGCGCAAGCAGACGCAGGCCTCCTACGAGGAGAAGCTTCGCGAACACGAGGCGTCCCTGGCCCGGGTGAACGAGGCCGTGGACACCGCGGTGCTGAAGGAACAGCACACGCTCCGGCTCTCCCTGCCCGACCCCGCGTCGCTGCTCCAGGCCGCCTCCCAGCCCTCCGAGCGGCTGTGGGAACGCCGGTGGCAGGACCCCGACTTCCTCGACGTGCGGGTGGGCACCGCCGACCTGCCGTCCTCGCTGACCGTCGAGGATCCGACATTGGAGGAGTACCGCCGCACCACGGTCCCCCGGCTGACCCAGGTGCCGGTGGCGATCTCCCTGCGCGGCGCCGGGGTGACCGGCGTCGCGGGCCAGGCCGCCGCGAACCTGGCCGGCTGGATGACCGCCCAGGCCGCAGCCCTGCACAGCCCGGCCGACCTGCGCATCGTGGTGCTGGCCGGCCCCGACGGCGAAGACGCCTGGTCGTGGGTGCGCTGGCTGCCCCACTGCCAGCCGCAGGGCGAGGACGCCTACGCCCTGATCGGCAGCACCTCCGACTCGATGGCCCGCCGGATCGGCGAGCTCGGCCAGCTGGTCGCCGCCCGCGTGGCGGCGGGACCGGACGTGCCGCGCGGCGGCGCCGCCGGCTCTCCGGACATCCTGGTGGTGCTGGACCAGGCCCGCAGGGCGCGTTCGCTCCCCGGCGTGGTCGGCCTGCTGCGGGACGGCCCGTCCGTGGGCGTCCACACGATCTGCCTGGACCGCGAGGAGCGGTCGCTGCCGGAGGAGTGCACGGCGGTGGTCGCCATCGACGCGGACGGCGTCAGCGTGCGCACCGCGCAGGGCGCGCCACCCGAGAACGTGCGCGTGGACTCTCCCGAGCGCGGCTGGTACGAGCGCCTGGCCCGCGCCCTGGCGCCGCTGCGGGGCGTCGGCGACACCGACGAGAGCGCCCTGCCGGGCTCGGTGCGGCTGCTGGACCTGCTCGGCGTCGAGCCGCCCACGGCCGGCGCCATCGGCGCGGGGTGGGCGCTGGCCGGGCGCAGCACGCGGGCGATCCTCGGGGCCGGGTACGACGGCGACTTCTCGGTCGACCTGGTCCGCGACGGGCCGCACGCGCTGGTGGCGGGGACGACCGGCTCGGGCAAGTCCGAGCTGCTGCAGACCCTGGTCGCCACCTTGGCGGTGGTGAACCGCCCGGACGAGATGACGTTCGTGCTGGTCGACTACAAGGGCGGCAGCGCGTTCGCCGAGTGCGCCGACCTCCCGCACACCGTCGGCCTGGTCACCGACCTGGACACCCACCTGGTGGAGCGCGCCCTGGTCTCCCTGGGCGCCGAGCTGCGCCGCCGCGAGCAGGTGCTGGCGGAGGCCGGCGCCAAGGACATCGAGGACTACCTGGACAAGCGGGCGCGGGGCGGCGACGTGCTGAGCCCGCTTCCCCGCCTGCTGCTGGTGATCGACGAGTTCGCCTCGATGGCCCGTGAGCTGCCGGACTTCATCTCGGGCCTGGTCAACATCGCCCAGCGGGGCCGCTCGCTGGGGATCCACCTGGTGCTGGCCACCCAGCGGCCCAGCGGCGCCGTGACGGCCGACATCCGCGCCAACACCAACCTGCGGATCGCGCTGCGCACGACCGACGCCTCCGAGAGCAGGGACATCATCGACGCGCCCGACTCCGGCGCCATCTCCCCCGGGACGCCGGGACGCGCCTACGCCCGCCTGGGTCCCTCGGCGCTGCTGCCGTTCCAGGCCGGGCGGGTGGGCGGCCGGCGGCCGGCCGGCGCGGTGGCCACGTCCACCGACATCGCTGTGCGCGCGCAGGACGTCGGCTGGCGGGAGCTCGGCGGGCCGCTGCCGATCGCCGCCCGCGTCAAGGACTCGGTGAGCGGGCAGGAGGCCATCACCGACCTCGCCGTCCTGGTCCGGGCCGTCGCGGACGCGGCGCACGCGGCGGGCGTCCCCGCCCAGCCCAGCCCGTGGCTGCCGCCGCTGCCCGAAGTCCTGCGGTGGACCGAGCCCGCGGCGCCCAAGCCGCGCGGCGACCGGGACGCGGCCCTGCCGGCCGTGGAGTACGGGCTGGTCGACCTGCCCGCCGACCAGGACCGCCGCCCGCTGGTCCTGGACCTCGACCGCTCCGGGCACCTGCACGTCATCGGCTCGCCGCGCAGCGGCCGCTCGCAGACGCTGCGCACCCTGGCCGCGGCGCTCGCCCGCGCCCACGGGGCCGATGACGTGCACATCTACGGCATCGACTGCGGCAACGGCGCCCTCAACGCGCTGGCCGCGCTGCCGCACTGCGGCGCGGTAGTCGAGCGCAACCAGACCGAACGCCTCGGACGGCTGCTGGACCGGCTCACCGCCGAGCTGACCACCCGCCAATCGCTGCTCGGCGCGCGCGGGACGGCCGACCTCGCCGAGTACCGGCGGATGGCTCCCGCTGAGGAGCGTCCGCCGCACATCGTGGTCATGGTGGACCGCTTCGAGGTCTTCGAGCGGGAGTTCGCCAACTTCGACAACGGCAGCTACCTGGAGCGGCTGCTGCGCCTGCTACGGGACGGCGCGGGCGCGGGCATCCACCTGGTGCTGGCCGGCGACCGCGTCCTCGGCTCGGCCCGGTTCGCGGGCACCACCGAGGACAAGATCGTGCTGCGGCTCAACGACCGGGCGGACTACTCGTCGGTGGGCCTCACCTCCCGGTCGGCCCCCTCCGACCCGCCGCCGGGACGAGGCATGCGGGTGCAGGACACCAGCGAGGTGCAGATCGCCGTCCTCGGCGCCGACCTGTCGGGCACGGCCCAGGCGTCCGTCCTCACCGCCCTCGGCGAGGAGCTGGCGGTGCGCGAGGCCGACGTCCCGCCGTCGCGCCGTCCGATACGCCTGGACCTGCTCCCCGACCGGATCACCTACCAGGCCGCCTCGGCGCTGCGGACCGCCCCCGGGCCGATGCTCCCGCTCGTCGCCGTCGGCGGCGACACCCTGACCGCCGTGGGCCCCGACCTGGCGGACGTGCCGACGTTCGTCGTCGCCGGCCCGCCCCGCACCGGACGCAGCACGGTGCTGGTCACGGTGGCACGATCGCTGCTGGAGCAGGGGACGGGGCTGATCCTGCTGGTTCCGCGGCGCTCGCCGCTGCGCGACCTCGCGGGCGTCCCAGGGGTGCAGGCCGTCTTCACCGACGCGGAGGTGACGGTCCCCGCGTTCCGCGCCGCTCTCGGCGACGTGCCGCAGGACAACGCGGTGATCCTCGTGGACGACGCGGAGCTGTTCATGCAGTCCGACATCGACGCCGATCTGTCGCTGCTGGCGCGCGGCGGCGCCGGGAACGGGTGGGGCCTGGTCCTGGCCGGCAACGCCGAGGCGCTGTCCCTCGGGCTCGCCGGCTGGGTGGGGCAGGTCAAGCGGAACCGGTCCGGGATGCTCCTGTCCCCGCAGAGCCTCAGCGACGGCGAGGTGATCGGGGTGCGGCTCACCCGGGGCCTGGTCGGGCAGGCCCCGCAGCCGGGCCGCGGCCTGCTGCACCTGGGGGACGGCACATTGACCACGGTGCAGGCGCCCAACACGGCGCCTGCCGGCTAGAGGCGGCGCGAACCGCGCGCCGCACGGTGGTGGGGCCGGACCGAGACGACCTCCCGGACCGGCCCCACGGCCACTCCGCTCAGGTGCCGGAGGGCGCCTTGGCCGGCAGGAAGCGGAACGTGCCGCTGATCGCGTCGAACAGCTCGTAGACCTCCGCTTCGAGCGGCAGGTTAGGGCTGGCACAGGTGATGATCAGGTAGTCGCGCTCGGACTCCGGCATCGGGACGACGGTGTGCATCGTGAGCATCCGCACCGAGACCTCCGTGGTGAGCGACGCCTCCTCGGTGCCGGTGATCCGGGCCACCTCGCCGATGCCGGGAAGGGTCACGGTGGAGACGGTCCGGCCGGCGGGCGCCTTCCCGGCGCCGGGCTCCCCCGCGCCGCCGGGCCCGGAGGCGGGGGCCGGTGACAGCTGCGCGGTGAGCACCGGCAAGGTCAGCTCCCGTCCCGGCGGGACGCTGACGGCGAAGACCATGGTGTACCCGAGGAACAGGCCGTCGTCGAACATGGTGGCCGTGCCGGCGGCGAACAGCGCGCCGCGGCGGCGGGCGGCCCTGCTGATCTCGCGGGCCTGCCGGAACATGTCGTTGATCGCGGCCTGCTCGCGCGCGCCGCCGGCCATCGCCAGGGCCGCGGCGCGGGTCTCGGCGAGGGCGTCACCCGAGATGTCCAGATCCGCCCAGGAGTCCGGCACGTCGAGAACGAAACGGTCGACGGGCGCCATCAGTTGCCTTCCAGGTGGGCCACGGACTTGTCGTCGGTCTCCTTGTACTTCTCCACGATCTGGTCGACGGCCTTCTTGATCGCCTCGCACTGGCGGTGCAGCTGGTTGCGCCCGTCCTTCCAGCGGCTCTCGAAGTGGTCGGCCTGGTCGATCAGCGGATAACCCACGGCCCGGTCGAAGTCGATGCCGGACTTGCCGATGTCGATGTGGTCGAGGACGAACCCCAGCGACCGCGACACCTCCTTCAGCTCGGCGTCCGGGATATTGATATCGGCCATCGTGCCCCCACGTGCGGAAGTGCCCATCGTCGGTACCGCGTACCGTCTCCTGCCTGACACACGTAACAGAGCACGTCAGAGGTTCACTCCCCCGCCTCCCCGACCCCTCGGGACACCTCAGGGGTTCGCCCGCGACCTCCGGCTGCTTCTCCGGCGCACGTCCGAGGTTCGCCGCCGACGCCTCCGGCCTCGTGCCCGGGAATCGCACGGCCTTCGCGGCGGCCGCCTTTGAACCCGGCGGGCCGTTGCCTCGTGTTCCCCAGGTGAGACTCGAAACCAACCGCGGCATGGTCCGCAGGCCCGGCGTCCGCGTGCTGGCGGCGGCCGCCGTCCTGTGCGGGCTGGCCGGCCTCTCCGGCTGTGGAAAGGTCGTGACGATCGGCGACGCCGCTCCGGCGGCTCCGGCGTCCACGCCCGCGTCGGCCCCCGCTTCCGCGTCCTCCCCCGCGTCCGCGCCCGCGACGCAGGCCGCCCCCGCCCAGACGTCCGGCGGCGACGACTCCGGCTCAGGCGGCGACGACTCCGGCGCAGGCGGCGGCACGTTGCAGCTGGTCGGCGGCTCGGCGGCGGAGCACGGGCTGACCGGTGACGGCGGGACGGTGACCGGGGCGGCCGCCCAGGAGCGGCCTCCGGTCTGGGTGCAGCTCACGGCCGTCCGTTCGCGGACGCTGGACGCCCACCTCGTCGACGTGAACCAGTCGACGCTCTACCGGTTCGACAAGGACACCGCGTCTCCCTCGCGGTCGGCCTGCTCGGGGCAGTGCGCCGTCACCTGGCCGCCGGTGACCATCAAGGAGGGCGGCAAGGTGTACGTCTCAGGTGTCCGGCCGGCGCAGGTCGGCGGGATCCGGCGGGACGACGGCACCGTGCAGCTCACGGTGGGCGGATGGCCCGTCTACCGCTACTCCGGCGACGACGCGCCCGGTGAGGAGAACGGCCAGGGCATCGGCGGCACCTGGTTCGCCGTGGCCCCCGACGGCGGCAAGGCCGTCCCCCGGAGCTAGACGGGTCCGTCCCGACCAGGTGGTGGGCGGCGTGATGCCCGGCGGGCCAGGGCGGCCATGCCGGGCGTCGACGGCCGTGATCAGGCGTCCCGCCGCTGGAACACCGCGAACGCCATGGCGAGCAGCACAGCGGTGAAGGCGGCCATGACGCCGAGGCCCGTCCAGGGGGCCAGTCGTCCAGGTATGGGGACCGTCGTGGCGATCTGGAGGCCGGCCGAAATCGGCCAGTACGTCTGCACCCACGCCCCGATCACCTCACCCATGAGCCGGGGGCCGATGATCGGGATGATGAAGTTGACGACCACCACGAAGGTGATCGCGCCGGTGGTGACCCGCAGCAGACAGCCGGACGCCACACCCACCAAGCCCACCAGCGTCCAGATCAGGCCCATGCCGACGACGGCGCGCAGCACGCCGGGCTGGCCCAATGTCGCGGCGGGGGCGCCGCCGCCGGCGATCGCCGGCTGTCCGAGCAAGAACGCCCCGAAGCTCGCCACCTGCCCGCTCACCAGCGCGATCAGGCCGAACGTCCCCACCTTGGCGGCCATCAGCCGTCCACGCCGAGGCACCACGGTGACGCTGGTGCGGATCATCCCGGTGGAGTACTCGGACGTCATGATCAGCACACCCAGCGCGCCCACGCTGATCTGGGCGAACAGGAACCCGCCGTACATGCTGATGAAGGTGGCGTCGAACGTCCCGGAACCGCCCGACGCGTTGTAGCCCGCGCCGGCGTTGCGGGCGGTGAGGGCGCCGAGCCCGACCATGAGCGCCACCGAGACCAGCAGGCTCGGGACGTTGGACGGGATCGAGCGGAACTTGGTCCACTCCGAACGGACCGTGTCCGCGACGGGGCCGCTCATGCCACGCTCGCCTGGAACTCGATGCTGTCCCGGGTCAGGTCCATGTACGCCTGTTCGAGGGAGCGCTGGGGTGTCAGCTCCGACAGCGCCACGCCGGCGGTCAGCGCCACCTTGCCGATGTCCCTGGCCTCCAGCCCGGTGACGATGAGGGCGCCGTCGGTGCCCGGCCGCACGGCGGCGCCGGCCTCGGACAGATGGCGGGCGAGGAGTTCGTGGTCGTCGGCGCGGACCAGCACGCCGGAGCCCTGCCGGACGAACTCGCCGATGCCGATGTCGGCGATCAGCTTCCCCTTGCCGATGATGATGAGGTGGTCGGCGGTCAGGGCCATCTCGCTCATCAGGTGGCTGGAGACCAGGACGGTGCGGTCCTCGGCGGCGAGCCCGCGCATCAGCTCGCGGATCCACTTGATGCCTTCGGGATCCAGGCCGTTGACCGGTTCGTCGAACATCAGCACCTTCGGGTCGCCGAGCAGGGCCACCGCGATGCCGAGCCGCTGGCTCATGCCCAGGGAGAAGGTGCCGGCCCGCTTGCGGGCCACCGATTCGAGCCCGACCATCCGCAGGACCTCGTCCACCCGGTCGCCGGAGATCCCGTTGGTCTGGGCGAGGCAGAGCAGGTGGTCGCGCGCCGTGCGCCCCGGGTGCACCGCGCGGGCATCCAGTAAGGCGCCTAACTCACGCATCGGCCGGGGCAGGCCGACGTAACCACGGCCGTTGACCGTCACGCTTCCTGCGTCGGGCCGGTCGAGGCCGAGGACCATCCTCATCGTCGTCGACTTTCCCGCCCCGTTGGGCCCGAGGAAGCCGGTCACCCTGCCCGGCTCGACGGTGAAGCTCAGCCCGTCCACGGCGGTCTTGTCCCCGTAGCGCTTGGTCAGCCCGTTTATGTCGATCATTTCTGGCGCCTCCTGGAGCCGAGGGATGGGCAGGTCCCTCCGGACCCGGACCCGGCCCCGTAGGCGTACCACACTTATCGATCATCAGCCCGGCCGCCTCGGACGCCGGCCTCAGGCCGTATCCGGCGAAATAGCGACCGAAGGTTGTTATGTACAGATAAGTCGATAAATCTCTCATACTTAACTGAGGCGATGTACGTGACCGCGTCCCCTGATGATCGTCGGCGGGCGCGGACCTCGGGGGTATGTGCCTGTGGAGTCGGAAATGACGCCCACCGGGCCCGTGCGGTTCGCCGTACTCGGGCCGGTACTGGGCTGGCGGGACGGGGCGGAGCTGAATCTCGGGCCGCCGCGCCAGCGCGCGGTGCTCGCCGTGCTGCTCGCCCGCGTCGGCCGTCCTACCGGTCTGGCCGAGATCGTCGACGTCCTGTGGGGGCAGGACCCGCCGGAGAGCGCGGTCAACGTCGTCCAGCGGCACATCGGGGCGCTCCGCCGGCTGCTGGAGCCCGATCTGCCGCGCAGGGCGGTCGGCAGGTGGCTGGTGCGCAGCGGCGGCGGCTACCGGCTCGATCTGGACGCCGGCGCGCTGGATCTGCTCCGGTTCCGCGCCCTCGTCGACCGGGCACGGCGCGGGACGGCCGGCGATGCCCCGGCGAGCGTGCGGCTGTTCGTGGAAGCGCTGGAGCTGTGGCGCGGACCGGCCGCCGACGGGATCTCCGAGGAGATACGGGCTCGCCCGCTGTTCGCGGCCCTGGACCAGGAGTACCTGGAGGTCCTCAAGGAGGCGGCCGACACCGCGCTGCGGGCCAGGACCGTGACCCGGCTCGTGCCGCTGCTCCAGCAGGCCGCGGGGGCGAACCCGTTCGACGAGCCGTTGCACACGCGCCTGCTGCTCGCCCTCGCGGCCACCGGCCACCGCGCGGGAGCGCTCGCCGTCTACCGGGCGATGTACTCGCGGCTGGACGAGTCCCTCGGCATCGGGCCCGGGCCGGAGATGCGCGCCGCCCACGATCAGGTGCTCGGGGAAACCGCGCCCGAGCCACCCCCTCCCGCGCCGGCCGAGACCGCGCCACCAGCGGAGAACACCGGACCGGCCGGAGCCCCGCGACCGTCCGGAGCCGCGGAACCCTCGCGGACCCCAGACCCCACAGGGACCGCGAGGCCGTCAGGGAATGTGAGGCCGGCGGGGACCGCGGAGCCGTCAGGGAATGTGAGGCCGTCAGAGACCGCGGAGCCGGCGGGGACCGCGACGGCGGGCCGGGTGCGGCCCGCGCAGTTGCCGGCGGATCTGCCGGCGTTCGCCGGGCGGCGCGAGGAGCTCGCCCAGGTGCTCGCACTGCTGCCGGACGGGAACGACCCGGCGGCGGCCGTGGTGATCAGCGCGATCGGCGGCATGGCGGGCGTCGGCAAGACCACGCTCGCCGTGCACTGGGCTCACCAGGTGGCCCACCGGTTCCCCGACGGCCAGCTGTACGTCGACCTGCGCGGGTTCGACCCGGCGGGTCCCCTGGATCCGGCCGAGGCTCTGCGCGCCTTCCTCAGCGCGCTCGGCGTCCCCACGCGGGAGGTTCCCCCTGGTCTGGACGCCCGGGCCGCGCTGTACCGCAGCCTGCTGGCCGACCGGCGGGTGCTGGTGCTGCTCGACAACGCCCGCGACTCGGGGCAGGCCCGGCCGCTTCTGCCGGCCGCGCCCGGCTGCCTGGCCGTCGTCACCAGTCGTAACCAGCTGTCGGGCCTGGTGGCCGGCGAAGGCGCCCGCCCGCTGACCCTGGATCTGCTGTCCGACGCCGAGGCGCACGAGTTCCTCTCGCTGCGGCTCGGCGCGGACCGGGTCAGGGCGGAGCCCGCGGCGGTGCGGGAGATCGCCGCGCTGTGCGCCAGGCTGCCCATCGCGCTGGCCGTCGCCTCGGCGCGGGCGCTGACCAACCCGGGGTTCTCTCTCGCGGCCATCGCCGCCGAACTGCGCGCGGCCCACGGCAGCCTCGACGCCTTCACAGGCGCCGACGGCGCGGACGTCGGGGCGGTGTTCTCCTGCTCCTACCGCGCGCTCACGCCGCCCGCCGCGAAGCTGTTCCGCCTGCTCGCCCTGCATCCGGGCCCGGACGTCAGCGCCTCGGCCGCCGCCGCGCTGGTGGGACTGCCCGTCCGCCGTACCCGTCCCCTGCTGGCCGAGCTGACCCGCGCCCACCTGCTCACCGAACACGTCCCCGGCCGCTACGGCGGCCACGACCTGCTGCGCGCGTACGCGGCCGACCGCGGCCAGGCCGAGGACAGCGAGTCCGGACGGCGGGCGGCGGTCCAGCGCATGGTGGACCACTATCTGCACTCGGCGTACCGGGCGGCCCGGCTGTTCTCCAGCCATCGCGACGCGATCCCTCTGCCACCGCCCGTGCCCGGGGTCTTCCCCGACGACCTCGCCGACCCCGAACAGGCCTCGGACTGGCTCACCACCGAGCATGCCGTACTGCTGGCCGTCATCGGTTCGGCCGCGGACACCGGTCTGGACGCGTCCGCCTGGCGGCTGGCCTGGGCCATCGCGCACTTCCTCGGCCGGCGAGGGCACTGGCACGACCTCGCCGCCTCGCACCGCGTCGCGCTCAAGGCCGCGCAGCGGATCGGCGACAGGACCGGCATGGCGCACGCCCATCGCGGTCTCGCCCGAGCCTCCGCCGACCTGGGCCGTCACGACGAGGCGATGCTCCACCTGGACCGCGCGCTGGAACTGTTCGCGAGCGCCGGGGACGGCGTCGCCCAGGCGCACACCCACCGCAACCTCAGCTGGGTGCTGGAACTGCGGGAGAGATACGAGGGCGCGCTCGTCCACGCCCAGCAGGCTTACGACCTCTTCCAGGCCGCGGGCCACCGGCCGGGGCAGGCCGCCTCGCTCAACGCGGTCGGCTGGTACCACGCCCTGCTCGGCCGCCACGAGCGGGCCCTGGCCCACTGCCGGCGCGCGCTCGCCCTGCTGGAGGAGCTCGGAGACCTCTACGGCCAGGCCGACACGCTCGACAGCCTCGGCTACGCCCTGCACCACCTCGGCCGCTACGAGGAGGCCACCGCCAGCTACCAGAGCGCCCTGGAGCTCTACCGGCGCCTCGGCGTCCGCTACGCCGAGAGCGACACCCTCACCCGCCTGAGCGACACCCACCTGTCGGCCGGCCGCGCGGAGCAGGCACGCGACGCCCTGCGCGAGGCGCTGGCCGGCCTGGACGAGCTCGGCCACCCCGGCGCCGCCCCGGTCCGCGCCAGGCTCCGCGCCCTGGAGCTCCCCTCCACCGCCCGCACCTAGCACGGCCTCGCGGACCCTAGCCGGCTCGCGCACCGCGAAACAGCACCGGAGCCCCCGGTCATCCGAGGGCTCCGGCGCTGTTCGACTTCACCCGCCGTCAGCTCTCCAGGAAGCGACGGCAGCGGTACGCCCCAGGCGCGGAAATGCCGTCCGCCTGCTTGATACCGATGGAAATGCCCTGGAGCGAATTCACCGGAGCGCGGTCACCACCAGCTGCCGGTGAGCTCCCAGAGGGGGAATCCGAATCCGAATCCGTCCAGGTCGTCCAGGCCGTAGCCGTAGCCGTAGCCGGATCCGTGGCCGTATCCGTGGCCGTGGCCGCCGCCCCACTTGCCGTGGTGGCCCCCGTAGCCGCCGTGGCCGCCGCCCCACTTGCCGTGGTGGCCGCCGTCCCAGTCACCGCCGGCGGTGACGGCGGCGGACGCGGACGCGCTGGTGGCCGTCGTGGCGCTCAGGCCGACGAGACCTCCGGTGAGCGCGGCCGTTACAGCGAGCGTCGCGGCGTATTTCTTGATGGCGGGCATCGCGTTTCCCCCTTGACGTCGGGTCGCCCCGATAAAGGAATTCGTCTCCGCGAGGAGGTGAACCCCTGAGGCGACTCGTTCAGAATCTGCCCACCCGAGATCTCTCCAGGGCCCCAACCCGACAAACGAGGATAAGGACGTCTTGGGGCGCATTTAACATCTTATTATGACAATGCGGGCAGTATTTCCCGATATGCCCGAATCGTCGGAAGAGGACCGGCGCCTGCGGGCGTCCCTCGCCCGCCGCACGCCGCACCCGGCCGCGCCGACGCCCCGCGCGCCATGGACGCCCGGCACGCCCAGGGCGTCCCGCGCGCGGGGACACCGGGTCACATCAACTCGTCGAGCATGTCCTTCAGGTGGTCGGCCGCCTTCTCGATGTCGTCGTAGTCCCTCTGCGCCGCCCGCATCTTCACCGCGATGACACCGCACCGGTGGGCCTTCTTGAAGTCCCCGAAGGGGAACTTGTACCGGCCCTTGTTCGACTCGTCCTGCTCGTCGTCCACGCCCAGATGCCACTTGGCGTACTCGTCCATGCCGTGCTTCTCGATAAACGCGTTCTCCTGGTCGGTCGACGGCTGGTGCTCGCTCCAGTCGCCCATCTCGTCAAGCTTGAACTGCTTGTCCTTCGCCAGGCTCTTCGCGTGGTCGTACGCCTTCTTGTTCAGCTTCACCGTCATGGCTCTCTCCGCTCTCCGGTCCGCGGCGCCCGCCCTCACGGCGCGGGCCGCCGTCTTCCCGGGTCTGCTACCCACCGATCGCGGAGGCAGTGACGTTCCGGGCTCGGGCCTCGGCGGCGCCCTCATGCGCACGCGGTGGGGGACCTTGCCGCGCACGTGGTCGCAGGGCCCATGCGGCGAGGGCCGGAAATGACTGTGGGCACCCTCCCCGTAGGGAGGATGCCCAGGTCATCGGTGTTGACCGTGGTGCGCCGCCAGGGACTCGAACCCCGGACCCGCTGATTAAGAGTCAGCTGCTCTAACCAACTGAGCTAGCGGCGCATCAACTACGGCGACTTTAGCAGTCCCGGCGAAGCTACGCACATCGGCGGGAGGTCGGCGTGCCGGTACCAGGGGGAAGCACCGGCACGCCCATTCCCCGGGGAGGCGCCGGAGCACAGGGCTCCGGCCGGCCTGGATGTGCGCCGAGGGGACAAGCTGTGGATCAAGCTGAGGATCAGGGGGCGGAGACGAGCGCCAGGGTGGGCTCGGCGGGGTCGCGGTCGTAGACGCCCCAGGCTCCGTCGGAGAACGGGACCGGGGCGTTCTTCTTGCCCGGGCCCTTGCCCCACTTGGTGATGACGTAGTCGACCTTGATGTGGCCGGCGCCGAAGCCCGTCACCATCAGGCTGGAGTCGTTGAAGTCGCCGCCGGTCAGTTCGGCGAACGTCTTGCCGTCCATGTCGAGCATGACGCCGCTCTGGGAGGGGATGCCAGGGCCGCGGTCGCCGATGAAGAACGGCGCCTTCTTGCCGTTGTAGACCACATAGCCTTCGGTGCCGAGCGGCCAGCTCGGGCTGGCGAACAGGCCCTTCTGCATCGGCTTGCCGATGGCCGGCAGACCGGTGTCACCGGCGCGGCCGGAGGAGTCGTCCCAGAAGTAGGAGGCCTTCGTCGAGCCCTTCAACATGACCCGCTGGGTGGTGGCGGCGGCGACGCCGTCCTTGCTGCGCTCAGGCGAGCTGGCGGCGTGGGCCGTGGTCGTGCCGGCCACTGCGGTGCAGACGATCGCCGCACCGACGACGCTGCAAACCACGCGATATTTGGGGGTGTTCGTGAAAAAAGACATGGGAGGGCAGGATCTTTCATCAGAAGACAAGGGACCCGGGCTCCGAGTTCGGTCAAGAGGGTTCGGCGCCGGGAGAGGAAGCGTTCGCAGTCGCTAGTGGGGCGACAAGGGCATGGTCTACCGCTGCGCGAGCGCTTCTTACGTGGGTCGGTCGGGCAGGTGGCGTCGAGGCCACCGCGTCGCAAGGCTGCTGCGAATCGCCCGGTCGGCTGGTTACAAGCCGACTTGTGTGCCGCTTCTGACGGCAAGATCCGGGTCTAGGGTCGCCCGGAGGACGGAGTGGGGCGGTGTGTCCACTCGAGTCTCCTCTCCAATGACGTCTACCGAGTTAGCTGACGGGTTCGGGCGTGGAGTTCGCCCTACCGCTCGCGCGGATTCACCCCAAAGGACATGGGTCCCCGGTTCCCGTGGGCCGGTAGGCCCGGTGGGACTCGACGTTCGGTCGGCGGCCTTCCTGCTGAAGACCAGGTCACCGTCCGTTCTGGTAGAAGACGTTACCGGTCAAGTCAGGACAAAGCAAACGAAGTGTCTACAAAGCATTAGAAGATCTACCTATCGGGCATGAACACCAACATATCGGGCAATTCACCCCAGCGGGAGCCATCAAGGCCATACGCATGTGACTGCTGTGACTCAAGGTGAGAATGGGGCGTCACATCTCTCTTCACCCGGCCCATCGAGCCCTCTTGGGTAAAGGCCCCTCATTGGCAAAGGAAGCGGCGCCGGCACCAGCACGACAGGCATTGGGGCTTCGTACCCCGAGAGCGGGCTCGGCTCGTGCCATGAGAGCGGATGCCCGGGGGTGGGGGTGGACATGAGTCGGGGCCGGACAGTCCCCCGCCTGTCCGGCCCCGATCTCTCACGGTCCAGCGCCGATGCCTTCCCCCAAACGCATCGGGCGGTCCCGCTGTACGGACGCGGTCCCCCACCGCGTCCTTTTGGTGAAAGCTTCGCTGCGCCCTTCCGGGCGCGGGTCGCATCCCCCTTGACCTGCCTTAACACTACATACCGGGGCCTGAGGCGCTCGTCATCGCACGGTATAGATTCGGTCTAAGTCGCGGGCATGACCGGGTACGGGATGACCCGGCGGCCCGGGCGGCTAATCGGGTAGTTCGACGGTGACCTCGGTGCCCTTCTGCAGCGACCGGCTGACGGTGCAGTGCCGCTCGTGCACTCGATGCGCGACGGCGCGGAAGACCTCGTCCGCCTCGGCGTCGCCCTCGGGCAGTTCGACGTCGTAGGTGATCGTGACCGGCCCGAGCAGCGTGGGCTCGATCTTCTCCGCCTGGACCGTCATCGCCAGCCGCACGAGCCGGTGGCCGCGCTTGGCGGTGAGCGGCTCGACGGTCACGATGTTGCACCCGCCCACCGCGGCGAGCAACAGCTCTACCGGGGTGAAGACGCCTTCTTCGTCGCCGCTGCCCATGGCGACCTCGGCCCCGCGGCCGTTGCGGGCCACGAAGCCGGTCTCAGTACGCTCAACGTTCACCGATGTCATGCCTGGAGCCTAAGAGCGGGCCGGGGACCCTCAGGCGTCGGGGTGCTTGGACAGGTAGGCGAGGTACACCGGGCGCAGCGCTTCGCCGAGTTCCCCCTCGCCGGAGGCCATGGCGTCGCTCAGCAAGGCCGACACCCGGCTGAGGTCGTTGGCCGTCTCGTCGGCGTGACCGCTCGCGGCCTCGGCCGCCGGGATCACCTTGAGAAGGTCCCACAGGAAGCCGAGGTCGCCGTGCGTGACCGCGTAGCGCACCGCCCTGTCGTGCAGCTCCCTGGGCGACAGCGCCTGCAGCTCGTCCTGGTCCATACGGGCTCACCCCCTTGTAGGCATTTCCCCCCGATCACGGGGATATGCACATCCAACGCCTCCGACGATCACCTTGCTCTTCGGACCCCCCTCTCCCGGTGCCCGCCGCCCCGCGTGCCGGAGAACGGGAAACCGCCGTCCACCGGCCCGTGCTCCCGGCGCGACGTCGATCTTCCGGCGGCACGGAAACCGCGTGCCCCAGGTCCTCAGCCCCTACCGCGCGCCCGCGACTGCTGCCACCATCAGGAGAGTGAAGATCGTCATCAAGATCCTTATCGTCGCGGGTGCGCTCTGGGCGGCGACCCGCCTGATTCCCGGCATCTCCGTCTCCGGGGACACCACCGCGCGCACGGCCGGCGCCCTCGTGGTCGTCGCCCTGATATTCGGCATCGTCAACGCGGTGCTCAAGCCGATCATCAAGACGTTCGGCTGCGCCTTCTACGTGCTCACACTGGGCCTGTTCGCCCTGGTGGTGAACGCCCTCCTGCTGCTGCTGACCAGCTGGATCGCCGAGCAGCTCGACCTGCCGTTCCACGTGGACGGCTTCTGGGCCGCCTTCCTCGGCGCCATCCTGGTCGGTGTGATCACCTGGCTGCTCGACATGCTGCTGGGCCTCAACGAGGACTAGCCTCAACGAGGCCCAGAGGACTGAAGGCCGGCCACCGAGCCTCGCTCGCGCAGTTCGGGCGCCTGGATGATCCTGCGCCTGCGGTGCTGTCCGTCCGCCGCCGCGGCGACGAGGCGGACGGCCGCGCGCACGATGCCGCCGATGTCCCAGTTGACCGTGGTCAGGCCTGGGGTGAGCAGCCCTGACATGGGGTGGTCGTCGTACCCCATGACCGAGATCTGGCCGGGGATCTCCAGGCCGAGCTCGGCCGCCGCCGCGTACACGCCGTAGGCGATGGAGTCGGAGAAGCAGAACGCCGCGCTCGGCCGGGAGCCGCTCGAGAGCAGCTCCCGCGCCGTCCCGGTCATCGCGGCCAGCCCGTGCGGCGCGGTCACCACCGCGATGTCCAGCCCGAGGCGCGCGGCCTCGGCGGTCACATGGACGTCCGCCGGCCGGTCGGGCGTGCTGGGCCGGGTCGGGGTCAGGACGGCGATGCGGCGGTGGCCCTTCCGCCGCAGGTACTCAAGGGCCAGCGTGACGCCGTTGCGGTTGTCGAAGACGACCTCGCCGGCCGTCCGCGCGTCGAGGAGGGCGTCGCCGATGGCGACCACCGGGAGGCTCTCGGCCAGCTGCGACCAGAACTGCGCGGCCGGGTCGACCGGCTGCACGATCAGCCCGTCGACGCGCTGGTCGCGAAGCTGGAGCGCGAGCGCGCGCTCGCGGGCGGGGTCGCCGGAGGCGTCCAGGATCAGCGCGTAGCGGTCCTTGTCGCGCAGGGCACGCCCGAGCCCGATGGCGAGCGACTGCTGCCAGAGGTCCTCCAGCGAGCCGCACAGCACGCCGATCATGCCGGTGCGGCCGCTGGCGAGGGCCCGGGCGATCGGGTCGGCCTCGTAGCCGAGCTCGGCCGCCGCCTGGCGCACCCGCTCGATGGTCTCGTCGGAGACCTGCATACCTCGCAGCGCGTACGAGACGGCCGCGGGCGACAGGCCGGTCGCCTGCGCCACCTCGCGGATCGTCGCCCGCTTACGCGGCTGGGAACGCGGCATCTGGCCAGCTTATGCCGAAGCCCTTCGGCGGGCGGGGCTCCGAACCGTCTCGGCCCATGGACCGGCTGTTGACGGCCGCCAGGTGAAGCGGTTCACTGAAACGTATCAGTGAATCGATTCACAGCACGATCAGAGATGTTGCCTACAAAGTCAGTAGGTAATATAGGATAGCCTGGTCAGCAAGGAGGTGGGCATGGGAATCGACGTTCATCAGCACATGTGGACGCCTGGGTTCTCCGGCGCGCTGCGAGGCCGCGCCAAGCCGCCGTTCCTCTCCGATTGGACGCTCTTCCTCGACGGCGAGGCGCCGTACGAGGTGAACCCTCTCGACCACGACCTCGGCCACCGGCTCGCCTTCAACCACGACCACGGCATCGACCTGGCCCTGGTGTCGCTGTCCAGCCCGCTCGGCGTCGAGCACCTGCCGCCCGGCGAGGCCTGGCCGCTGCTCGACGCCTACCACGAGGGGGCGCTGGCGCTGCCGCCGTCGTTCCGGGCCTGGGCGTCCACCTGCGTCACCGAGATCGACCTCGGCCGCACCGCCGAGGCCCTGGACGGCGGCTTCGCCGGGCTCCAGCTCCCCGCGACCGCCCTGCTGGACGCCGGGGGCCTGGCCCGCGTCGCGCCGCTGCTCGACCTCCTCCAGCAGCGCGACCTGCCGCTCTTCGTCCACCCGGGCCCCGCCGCGGCCGCCGAAGGGCCCGCGTGGTGGCCGGCTCTGGTGCCCTACGTCCAGCAGATGCACGCCGCCTGGTACGCCTTCCAGGCGTTCGGCCGGCCACGGCACCCGCGTCTGCGCGTCTGCTTCGCGCTGCTGGCCGGCCTCGCCCCCCTGCACGTGGAGCGCCTCATCGCCAGAGGCGGCTCCGCCCGGGGCGTCGTCGACCCCGACAGCTTCCTCGAGACCTCCTCCTACGGCCACCAGGCCATCGACGCGATCACCCGTGTGGTGGGCGTCGAGGTCGTGGTGCTCGGCTCGGACGCCCCTTACGCCGCGCCCGCGCGCACACTGCTCGGCGAGGCCATCGAACAGCAGATATCCCTCACCAACCCTTCGCGCCTGCTCGACCTGGAAGGAGCCGTGCACCGATGACCTGGGAGTCCTTGCCTGACCGATACTTGGACAAGCACGAACTGCGCGACCTCGTCGAAGACCTCGCCGCCCGGCCCGATCTGTGGGCCTCGCATGTCACCTTCGGCGAGAGCGGAGAGGCGCGTCACTACGCCTCGCTCCACCGTGACTCCTTCGTCGACGTCTGGGTCATCTGCTGGCGTCCCGAGGACGACACCGGCTGGCACGACCACGACGTCTCCTCCGGCGCCGTGCGCGTGGTCGCGGGCACGCTGAAGGAGTCCAACCCGCGCATCGGCGGCGCCCCGCTGGAGACGCTGGTGTCCGAGGGAGAGGTGCTGGCGTTCGGCCCCGAGCACATCCACCGGATCAACGGCCACGCCGGGACGAGCGTCTCGATCCACGCCTACTCTCCCCCGCTGTGGCGCCTGGGCCAGTACTCCATCAGCGACGACGGCGTCATGCGCCGCGCATCGGTGAGCTACGCGGACGAACTGCGCCCGGCCGACTCTGAGGCGCTCGTCTGACCGAAGCCGCCCTCGACGGCCAGGGTGTCGCCGACGCGCCGCGCGATGCCCGGGTCGTCGCTGAACACCCCGTCCACCCCGAGCCCGTACAGCACGCGTAGCCATCCGGCCACGTCGCCGTGCGCGCCCGCGTACCCGCGTGCCGCCGGGTTCCCCCGGCGGAACGCGGCGGGCAGGTAGGTGTTCTCCGGCCGGACGGTCCATACGTGGACGGCGAGGCTCTGGCGGTGGGCGTCGGCCACCAGTGTGGTGGCGGCTCCCAGGCGTCCGTCGTGGCCGACGGGCTGCACCAGCGAGGTCGGGACGCCGACGGCGTCGGCGTAGGAGGCGATCTCGGCGAGCCCTTCGGGAGTGGCCAGATCGCGGTAGGTGCGCGGGTCTCCCTTGGCCACCAGATCGCGCGGAGCGCCGGACGACTCCAGGAGCTGGACGAACCGCAGCCGCGTCCTGCCGCGCATCGCCCGCAGGTTGCCGGTCTCGAACGACTGGACGAACACCGGGTCGGTCCGCTCGCGCCACCCGTACCGGCCGAGCGTAGCCAGAAGCGGCCCCTCAAGGGGCAGCCCGATGGAGGCGAAGTAGCCCGGGTGCTTGGTCTCGGGATAGATGCCGACGCCCGACCGCTTGGCCAGCGCCGCCACCTCGTCGAAGGTGGCGATCGGGGCGAGGCCGTCGAAGGCGGCGCTGAGCGGGCGCAGGGCGGACAGCCGCTCGACGGCGCGCAGGGTGCGCAGCTCGGACAGCGTGAAGTCCTCGGTGAACCAGCCGGTCAGCCTGCGGCCGTCGATCACCTTGGTCGTCCTGCGCGAGGCGAACTCCGGATGCCGGGCGACGTCGGTGGTCTCGGAGATCTCGTTCTCGTGCCGGGCGACGAGCACGTGGTCCTTGGTGGACACCAGGTCGGGCTCGATGAAGTCGGCTCCCATGGAGATGGCGGCCCGATAGGAGAGCAAGGTGTGCTCGGGCCGGTACGCGCACGCGCCGCGGTGCCCGATGACCGCCGGACGCGGCCGCGAGGCGGCCCTCTGGACCGCGGCGGAGGTGACGTGGACCGCGGCAGAGGGGGACATGCCGAACGACGCGCCGGCGGAGGCGTTTCCCCCCGGCAGAAGGGACAGCATTCCGGCGAGCGTGCCGGCCAGGAGCCATCGAACGCGGGTCACGCTCGATGTTAGGCCTGGTCGCGAGCGCTCTCCTCGGCATGACACGCGCGGCGCGCCAAAGGGACGGCGACCGACTATCGACGATCACCAGCGACCGCCGCCGTTATCGGTAATCATCAGCACAGAGCAATGATCATCCCCATATGCCAGAACAACCGGCGGCGTTTCCGGTCGGACGCGACACGGACCTACGAGCCGCGCGATATCGGAGGCTTGTATGCAGCGCTCGGCTTTTCCCCGGCGCGAGTTACTCAAGGGCGTGGGGCTGGGCGCCCTCGCGGCGGCCGGCGCCGCCTGCGGCGCGCCCGGCGGGGACTTCCGGACGGACGACGAGAAGATCGTGATCGGCTTCGTCAGCCCGCGGTCCGGAGCGCTCGCCAGTTTCGCCTCCGGGGACGACTTCGTCGTGGAACGCGTGCGCCGGACCGCGCCCTACGCCAAGGGATTCACCGTCGGCGGCAGAAGGTACGCGGTCGAGATCGTGGTCAAGGACAGCGTGTCCGACCCCCGGCTGGCCGCTCAGGCGGCCCGCGAGCTCGTCACGCACCACAAGGCCGACATGATCCTCACCAGTTCCGCCCCGGAGACGACCAACCCGGTGGCGTCGGTGTGCGAGAGCCAGGGCATCCCGTGCGTGGCGACCGTCGTCCCCTGGGAGGCCTGGTACTTCTCCCGGCAGGCCGATCCGGACAACCCTCGCCCTTTCACGTACACGACCATGTTCTTTCTCGGCGTCGACCAGTTCGGCGGGTGCTTCGTCCCGATGTGGGAGCGGATCCCCACCAACAAGGTGGTGGCCGCCATGTTCCCCGACGACCCCGACGGCAACGCCTTCCGGCGCGCCTGGCCGCCGATCCTGGAGAAGGCCGGATACACCTGGGTGGACGGCGGCGCCTACCGCGACGGCCGCGACTTCACCCGCATGATCGCCAAGTTCCGGCGGGAGCGCTGCGAGATCTTCATCAACGCCCCGCTCACCCCCGACTTCAACCGCATGTGGCGGCAGGCGGCCGCCGACGGGTTCCGGCCCCGGCTGGCCACGGTGGCCAAGGTCCTGCTGTTCCCGTCCGACACCCTGCCCCTCGCCGGCCTGGTCGACAACATCGCGACCGACTCCTGGTGGGGCCCGTACATGCCCAACACCTCCTCGCTGGACGGCGAGAGCGCCAAGAGCCTCGCCGAGGCCTACCAGTCGGCCAGCGGCCGGCAGTGGCTGCAGACCCTCGGCTCGGTCTACTCGCTGTTCGAGATCGCGTACGAGGCGTTCTCGAAGGTCGACTCACCCCGGGACAGGAAGGCCGTCGCCGCGCGCCTCAGGACGCTGAACTACTCCGGGATGTCGGGCGTGCTGGACTTCTCCCGCGGTCCGGTGCCGGGCGTGGCCGTCCAGCAGCCGGTGGGGGTGCAGTGGAAGAGGGGTGTAGGGCGGTTCCCCTACGAAATGATGGTCGTGGACAACAGCCTCAACCCGGCCGTCCCGATCGGCGCCGAGCTGGCCCCCACCAACCCCTGAGCGAGCCGGGCCGGGCTGCGCGCTCCGAGCACGAGATCCGCGCGTGCGGCAGAGGACGGACGCCCGTTAAGCAACTCATGTTGACTGGCCGAGATTTAGTCAACTAGTGTTGCTCGCATGTCCACGAGCGACTTCCCCATCCCGTCCAGCGACCAGCGCATCACCGAGATCCAGAGCGCGCTCGACGACGCCGTGGCCGCGGGCGGCGGCCCCGGCATCGTCGCCGAGCTGAGAGACGGCCGCGCGCAGCCGTGGTTCGGCACGGCGGGAGTGGCCGACCTGACGACCGGTGGCGAGCGCCGGCCGGGCGAGCACTTCCGCATCGGGAGCTTCACCAAGGCGTTCACCGGCACCGTGGTCCTGCGGCTCGCGGCCGAGGGCAGGCTGACCCTGGACGACACGGTCGCCCAGTGGCTGCCCGGCGTCGTGGAGGAGCATCTCGGCGCGGACGGCACCAAGATCACCATGAGGCGGCTGCTGAACCACACCAGCGGACTGCCCGACGCCATCCTCGGCCAGGAGCCCCCGCCCTCCGAGGAACCCGGCGAACGCTTCATCTACTCGAAGATCAACTACAGCCTCGCGGGAATGATCGTCGAGGGGGCGACCGGCGCGACGCTCGCGGAGGAGATCGAGCGCCACATCACCCGGCCGCTGCGCCTCACGGGAACCTACCTCCCGGGCGCCGACAACACGATGCGCGACCCGCACGCCCGTCACTACTCCAAACTGGGCGAGACCGGCGCGGGCGCCGAGATCCACGACGTGACCGAGATGGACCTGAGCTGGGCCGGGGCCGCCGGGGGCATGGTCTCGACGACCTCTGACCTGCAACGCTTCCTCAGGGCCCTGCTGAGCGGCCGCCTGCTCCCTCCCGCCCAGCAGGACGAGATGTTCACCACCGTCTCGACGGAGGGCGCGGGCTGGGTCCCGCACACCCGGTACGGCCTCGGCGTCTACTCCCAGCGGCTCTCGGACGGAGTGACGCTCTGGGGCGGCGGCGGCTACATCCACGGCTCGATGTCGTACGCCATGGGCGACCGCGAGGGCGCCCGCACGCTGGTGGTCAACCTGAACGGCGACTGGAACGACTTCCACGAGACCTTCAGCGACCTCTACGAACCCGGTTTCCGCACGGCGACCTCCCCGAACCCGTCCTCCTAGTCCCTAGGGCGCATCCGTCGAGACGGCGCGGCTCGCTCTCAGGTCCGGCGGCCGTGCGGGCGGACGTCCGGCCCGCACGCCCGAGACGAGTTGCAGCCCGCACGCGGCCAGCCCGGCGAGCAGCGGCACGGTCCAGCCGCCCGAGAGCTGGTGCAGCAGGCCGATCAGGAAGGGGCCGAGCGCCGCCAGCAGATAGCCGAACGACTGGGCCACGGCCGACAGCGCGGTCACCGAGGCCGGGTCGGGCGCCCGCAGCGTGATGATCAGCAGCGCGAGGGCGATCGAGGCCCCCTGCCCCAGCCCCAAGATGACCATCCACAGCCACGGCAGCGTGGCCGGCGCGAACAGGACGCCGAGATACCCGGCGACCGTCAGCAGCGCGGCGGCCACGATGTGCGGCACCTGCGTCCGGGCACGGCCCGCGTGCGAGGTCACCGCGAGGGTGGCGGCGATCTGGGCGACGTTCGTCAGGGCGAGCAGGTAGCCGGCCTGGTCGGCGGGGAGCCCCGCGTCCCGGAAGATGGTCGGCAACCAGGCCAGCATGATGTAGAAGGTCAGCGACTGCAGGCCCATGAACACCGTGACGTTCCAGGTGACGCCGCTGCGCAACAGCGCGGCGTACGGCCGGCGTACGGCGCCGGCGGGCCCGCCGCCGGCGCGCCGCCCGAACGCCTGCGGCGCCCACAGCAGCGCCGCCGCCAGCGCGAGCACGGCCGCCGAAGCGGCCGCCGTGCGCCAGCCGTACCGCTGCTCGATGGGCACCATCAGCGCCGACGCCGACGCGGCGCCGGTCACCAGGGCCGAGACGTAGATGCCGGTGAACAGCCCGACGCGGTCGGGGAAGTGCTGCTTGACCACCCCCGGCATCACCACGTTCATGATCGCTATGGCGGTGCCGGCGACGGCGGACCCGGCGTAGAGGGTCACCGCGCCGCCGAGACCGCGCACGAGGGTGCCGGCGGCCAGGATGAGCAGCCCGACCAGCAGGGTGCGGTCGAGGCCGACCCGGGTCGCCAGGGCGGGGGCGATCGGCGCCAGCAGGCCGAGGCAGACCACCATGACGGTGGTGATCGCGCCACCGGCCGCGGGGGTCAGGCCCAGATCCGCCATGATCTCGCTGAGCAGCGGCGACACGCCGGCGAGCGCGGGCCGCAGGTTCAGCGCGGCCAGCACGAACCCCGCGACCAGCAGCACCCCCGCCGCGCCGGATCTCCCGCCCAGACCCGGGGCGGATCTCCCGCGCAGGCCCGGGACGGAAGGCCCTTCCAGGCCTGGAACAGAACCCCCTTCCGAGCCCGGGACGGACGCGCGTCCGCGCGCGGCGGCGGGGCGGGGAGTCCGCTGCCGTTCTCGTTCGGATCCGGGCTCGGGAGCGGTGGCCGGGGGGGTCATGGAACCTGGACCCTACCGGTCACCATCAGAAGGGATACCGGGCGATGTCACCCTGCATGGTCACCCACTGGGTGTCGGTGAACGCCTCGACGTTCGCCCTGGTGCCGCCGAACCTCGACCCCGTGCCGGAGGCGCCGACGCCGCCGAACGGCGCCACCGCCTCGTCGTCCACCGTCTGGTCGTTGATGTGGACGATGCCTGTGGGGATGAGGTCGGCGAGCTCCAGCCCTTTCATGGCGTCCCGCGTCAGGATGCCCAGCGACAGGCCGTACTCGCTGTCGGCGGCCAGCGACGCCGCCTCCTCCAGGGACGAGAACGGCATGACCGGGGCGACCGGGCCGAACACCTCCTCGCAGAACGCCGGCGCGGACGTCGTCAGGTCCGTGAGCACGGTCGGACGGTAGAACAGTCCCTCGTAGGTGCCTCCCGCCGCCAGCCGCGCGCCGCCGTCGACGCTGCCGGTGACCAGCTGGTGGACCTTGTCCCGCTGGCGCTGGTCGATGAGCGGGCCCAGGGCGACCTCCTGCGTCGCCGGGTCGCCCACCGGCATGTGGTCGGCCTTGGCCGCGAGCCGCTCGACGTACTCGTCCTTGATCGACGCATGGACGAGGTGACGTCCCGCGGTCATGCAGATCTGGCCCTGGTGGAAGAAGGAGCCCCACGCGCCGGCCGAGACGGCGAGGTCGAGGTCGGCGTCGGGCAGGACGATCAGCGCGGAGTTGCCGCCGAGCTCCAGGTGGACGCGCTTGAGGTGCCTGGCGGCCAGCTCGCCCACCTTGCGTCCCGCGGCCGTGGAGCCGGTGAAGGAGACGACCCGGACGCGGGGGTCGGCGACCAGCGCCTCACCGGTGTCCGCGCCGCCGGGCAGCATGTGCAGGACGCCCGCGGGCAGGCCGGCCTCCTCGAAGACGCGGGCGATGGCGACGCCGCCGCAGACGGCGGTGCGCGGGTCGGGCTTGAACACGACCGCGTTGCCGAGGGCGAGCGCCGGGGCGACCGACCTGATGCCGAGGATCAGCGGCGCGTTGAACGGCGCGATCACGCCCACCACTCCCACCGGTACGCGCCGGGCGAGGCTGAGGCGCTTCTTCGCGGTCGGCAGGATCTCGCCGGGAGGCTGGGAGGCCAGCGCGGCGGCCTCGTAGCACTCCTGCGCGGCGACGTAGGTCTCGAAGCCGGCCTTCCCCGGGATGGAGCCGGACTCGCGGACGAGCCAGTGCTGGATGTCGGCGGCGTGCTCCTCGAACAGTCGGCCGGCCCGGCGCAGGACGGCCGCGCGCTCCTCGAACGAGGCGGCGGCCCACGCGCGCTGCGCCGTGGCGGCCTGCGCGGCGGCCACGGCGATGTCGGCCGGGCCGGCCACGCCGGCCCGGCCGATCTCGCCTCCCGTGGCGGGCTCGATGACGGGCGCGTCACCGGCCTGGGACACCGCCCATCCGTTGCCGCCGTAGACCGATCCGGACCAGATCTTGGGGTCGAGGAAATCCATGGTCAACGCCCTTTCCGTGGTGCTTTGGTGCTGTGGTGCTGGGTGCCGTGGCGGCTCGGCTACCGGCTCGCCGCGCCGCGAGCGCGACGGGCGGGGGTGGGGGCGACGGGACGGACGCGAGCGGAGCGGCGCATGAACACTCCCGGAGGGATATGCGAGGCGACAGCTGTTCGTTGAGCGAACGAAGGTTCTGTTGAAGAACGTGTCCGTGCAAGCTATCCCCGGGACAAGAGCGCGTCAACGCCCAGGAAACACGGGTGCCACTGGTCCTTTGACCGTCTCGTCGTGCCCGCATAGCGTTCCTGAGAAGACATCCGTTCGAGGAACGAACACCCACCTCGGACCGCTCGCACCCTGCCTGTGCGCATCACGCACGGTCACCTGATCGCCTGCTGGTATAACGGTCACCGCGAGAGGGGACCCGAACATGGCGGAGGAGTACGTCCAGTCGCTGGCCCGCGGGCTGGCGGTCATCCGCGCCTTCGACGCCGCGAACCCCGAGCTCACGCTGAGCGAGGTGGCCCGCTCCACGGGGCTCACCCGCGCCGCCGCGCGCAGGTTCCTGCTCACGCTGGTCGAACTGGGATACGTCCGCACCGACGGCCGACTGTTCTCGCTGTCCCCCCGGGTGCTCGAACTCGGGTACGCGTACCTGTCCAGCCTCTCGCTGCCCGAGGTCGCCCTCCCCCACCTGGAACGGCTGGTCGCCGAGGTCCACGAGTCCGCCTCGGTGTCCGTGCTCGACGCCTCCGACATCGTGTACGTGGCCCGCGTGCCGACCACCCGCATCATGCGGGTCACCATCAGCATCGGCACGCGCTTCCCGGCTCACTGCACCTCGATGGGCCGGGTGCTGCTGGCCTGGCTGCCGCCGGACGCCCTGGAGGCGTACTACGCCACCGCCGGCCTCGAACGGCGCACCGCCCGCACGATCACCTCCCGCGAGGCGCTCACGGCCGAGCTCGAACGGGTGCGAGCGCAAGGATGGGCCATGGTCGACCAGGAGCTCGAGGAGGGCCTGCGCTCGATCGCCGCGCCCATCCGCGACCGCGCCGGACAGGTCGTCGCGGCCGTGAACCTGTCCTCACACGCCAGCCGCACCTCCGTCGAGTCCGCCCGCCGCGACCTGCTGCCCTCGCTGCTGGCCACCGCCGCCCGTGTCGAGGCCGACCTGCACACCACCGCCGGCCCCCACCGCACCGCCCTACCGGCCACCTGACAGGCCGTCGATCCCGACCTCGCCACGCCCGGCGCGTCGACGCTCCCGACCCGCCTCATCCGCTGCGGCTCATGGAGTTCCCTCGCCCCTGACTCCGTTCACCCACCCTTGACCCCGGCCAGGAACGCCCGCCACTCCGCAGCCGCCACCACCACGACCGGCCCCGCGAACACCTTGCTGTCCCTGACTCCCACCGTCCCGGCCGGGTCCGTGGCGATCTCTACGCAAGATCCTCCGTCCGAACCAGATCTCGACGACTTCCGCCACACCGCCCCGCTCCAGTCCATCGCTCCATCTCCTTCTTTATGATTTCCAAGCTCAGGTGCTGGGGAAGCGCCTCTACCCGCAAGGCGTCGTACCGGTGGGTGACCGATCGCACTATGTCGGGTTCGTCGGTCACCTTGCCCTGTATAGAAGACTCCGCCCATACGGTTGTCCAGTGTCCCGGGAGCTCCGTTATGACGAAGGCGCTCAGCAGCCCGCACGTTGATGAGGCGGAATAGGGCAGTATCTGGATTCTCACCTTCGGACGCTCGGCCAGCTCCAGCACATAGGCCAACTGCTCGCACATCACCTTCGGCCCGCCGATGGGTCGGTGCAGTACCCCCTCATCGATCACGGCCCACAGGATCGGAGGTTCGGCCTTCGAGAGCACGGACTTACGCTGAAGTCGTGTAGTGAGGCGTTGCTCCAACATCTCGGGCGTGATTCCCGGCTCTCCAGCGAGCACGTGACGCGCATAGTCCTCGGTCTGCATGAGGCCGAAGAAGAGAAGCGGATCCCAGGTCCGCAGGGCCGTCGCTTCCTGTTCGGCTTCCAGGCCGTGGCGGAACCACGGGGGAGCGGCATCCTTCCACCTGTCGGCCATGAGCCATATCTCGGTGAGGACGCCGTCGAGCTCGAAGATCTCATCACATCGCCGCGCGAAAGCCTTCTCCGGCTTCCGCGCCGCCCGCTCCACCATTCCCACCATGCTGGCCGAGAACATGACCTTGTTCGCTAACTGCTTCTGCGTGAGATTCGCCGCCAATCGGTGCCGGCGCACTTCATAGCCGAAACGGGCCAATGGCGAAGTTTCTGGGTTCAACTCGACCGGTAGCGGCATGACCTACCTACCTTCCGACGTCGCACCTGTGATGCACCAGACCGTGTGTTCAAAGTGCAATCAGTTGACTCCACACGGTAATCAAACGTGGCCAATCCTGGAGGGGAAATCGATAGATGGCATAGGGAGTCCCACAAACTTTGCGGGACCGCACGTGTCACCTCGACGGCGAAAACGAGGTTCGCAATGGCGGCGGAAGATGTACTCGGGTCTTTGTGGTCCCTGGACCTGGTGGGGACGGAGGCGTCCGTGCCGGTGGCGCGGGCGTTCGTACGGGCGACGCTGGGGGGCGAACATCCCGCCCTGGACGACGTGACCCTGCTCGCGTCGGAACTGGCGACGAACGCCGTCGTCCACTCCGATTCGCGACACGGCGGGTTCATCAGCATCACGCTGGCGCAGCGGGACCAGACCGTCCGGCTGACGGTCAGGGACGCCGGCGCGGACACGCGGCCCGTCGTCTCCGACGACCTCTCCGGGGAGGGCGGGCGCGGACTGTTCCTCGTGCGGCGGCTCTCCCAGTGCTGGGGAGTCGACGAGGAGGCCGGCGGCCGGGCCGTCTGGTGCGAGGTCAAGTTCTGACGCCAGGCGAGTCCGGGGGCTCAGCGGGCCGGTACGGGGTTCAGCGGGTGGACTCGGCCTGGATGAGCATGCGCTTGAGGAGTGCGATCAGGACGTCCTGCTCGTCCTGGCCCAGCGGGTGGACCATGCCGTCCTCGGCGGTGCCGCGAATCTCCATGGCGGCGTACCAGCGGGCGTGCCCTTGTTCGGTGAGCTCGACGTCGACGCGACGGCGGTCCTCGACGCTGCGCAGCCTGCGTACCAGGCCGGCGTTCTCCAGGGTCTCGAGGCGTCCGGTCATGCCGGCCGGCGAGACCATCAGCTCGGCGGCCAGCTCGGACGGCGTCGCCCGATAAGGGGCGCCCCGGGCCACGAGGCGGTGCATGGTCTCGAACTCGAACCCCTGCAGGCCCACCTCGGCCAGCGCGCGGTCCTTGGCGTGCGCGACGTGGCGGGCCAGCAGCTGGATGCGCGTGATGATCGCCTCGACCCGTTCGTCGAACGGCGCCTTGTCGCGCCATCGCGCCAGATGCCGATCGACGGAGTCGTCCATCCCGCCAGTATGCTACGCCGGCAAGTATTTCGTTGACAAATGATTAGCTAGCGAAATAAGTTCTCGGCCCATGAGCGCCCCTGTACGCCGCCTGCTGGCCGGGCGGACGATCGCGGCCCTGGCGACCGCGCTGATCCCGACGACGCTGACCCTCGCGGTCGTCCGCGCCACCGGCTCCGCCGGCGACCTCGGGCTCGTCCTCGCCTGCGAGATGATCCCGCTGCTGCTCCTGCTCCCCGTCGCGGGGGTGGTCGCCGACCGCTTCCCGCCGCAGCGGGTCGTCCTCGCGGCCGACCTGGTGCGTGGCGCGGCTCAGCTCGGCGTCGCGGCCGAACTGCTCGCGGGCGTGGTGCGCATCCCGGACATCGCGGCGCTGTCGGCGATCACCGGCGCGGGGCTGGCCCTCGGGACTCCCGCGGTGCGCACGCTCGTCGCGGCCGTGGTGGCGGAGCCCGAGCGGCTGCGCGTGAACGCCCGCATCGGCGTGGCCGGAGGGATCGCCCAGGTGGCGGCCCCCGCCACGGCGGGCGCGCTCGTCCTCGCCCTCGGGCCGGGCTGGTCCTCGCTGCTCACCGGCGGGCTGTTCGCCGTCTCCGCACTGACGCTCGGCGGGCTGCGACCCGCCCGCGCCGTCCGGCGAGGCCCGCGCGGCTCGTTCCTCGCCGACCTTCGCGAGGGATGGGCGGAGACCCGCCGCCACCCGTGGTTCCTGGCCAGCGTGCTCGGTCACGGAGTGTGGCACCTGGCCGCCGGCTTCCTGCTGACCCTCGGCCCGCTGATCGCCGTACGCCATCTCGGCGGCGAGGCCTCGTGGGTGCTCATCACCCAGCTCGGCACCGTCGGCCTGCTGGTGGGCGTCTACGCCGCGCCCCGGCTGCCGGTCCGCCGTCCGCTCGCGGTCGTCGCGGCCGGCGCGGCCGCCTACGCGCTCCCCATGGCGGCCTTCGGCGCGGCGATGCCGCTGGCTGTGGTCGCCGGGGCGTACTGCGCCGCCATGTTCGGCCTCGGCGTGCTGACCCCGCTGTGGGAGACGTCGTTGCAGCAGCGCATCCCGGAGGAGGCCCTCGGCCGGGTGGGAGCGTTCGACGGGCTCATCTCGTTCGCCGCCCGGCCGCTGGGACTGGCCGTCGCCGCGCCGGTCGCGGCGGTGACGGGCACGGCGGCGCCGCTGCTCGCCGGGGCGGTCCTGGTCGCCGCCGCCAACCTCGCCGTGCTCGCGCTGCCGGACGTACGGCGGTCTCCGGCCCGGGCGTCCGCCGGCCAGGCTGCGGCGGATTTGACTTCACCATGAGGTGCCTTCTTCTCCACGAGGGTGTCCGAATCCGGACATGTCGACAACCGGCGGTCTTCGCCTCCCGTCTCCCCTGAGTCACTTCACTCACACGAGGAGCCACGTTGCGCGCCCGCCTTCTACTCGCCGGGGCCTTGGCCGCCTGCGGCCTGGTCGTTCCCTCGCTCCCCGCCGACGCCGCCGCCGCTCCGCATGGGGCCGTCGCCGCGAAGGTCAAGGCGGTGGTCGACGGGGACACCTTCGACATCATCTACAAGGGCAGGACGCTCCGCGTTCGCCTGCTGGACGTCAACGCGCCGAACAAGGGCCAGTGCTGGGCCGCGGCCGCGACCGCGCGCGCCGCGACGCTGCTCCCCGCCGGGAGCACCGTCCGCCTGCTCCGGGACAAGACCGCGCGGGACTCCGCCGGCCGCTTCCTCTTCTACGCCTGGAACAGCGGAGGGACGTTCGTCAACCGCAACCTTGTCCGTTATGGGTATGCCAAGGCGGGCCAGATGGGGGTGAACGCGAAGTACATCAAGCCGCTCCGCGAGGACCAGGCCGCGGCCAAGGCCGCCCGGCTGCGCATCTGGTCGGGCCGGTGCGGCGGCGGTTCCCAGCAGACACCGGAGCCGACCCCGAAGCCCACGCCCAAGCCGACAAAGAAGCCGGCCCCGAAGCCCACCCCCAAGCCGACGCCTCCGCCGTCGGGGAACGACCGGAGGTTCAGCACCTGCGCCGAGGCCAACCGGAACGGCTACGGCCCGTACTACCGCGACACTGACCCCGAGTACTACTGGTACCAGGACCGCGACGGCGACGGCGTCGTCTGCGAACGGTAGCTCCCGCGCGACGCGATGGCGGGCCGGTGCTCGACCTCGCCGGCGGAGCGGACCGCCCCTGGCCGACCGGCGCGGGATGACCCCGCACGGACACCAAGGACTCCCCGCGAGGGCAGCCGGCGGCTGACCGGCTCGCAGGAATCTTCCCGCAGCGGTCACGTACTGAGATCGTGGGCCATCGCCGGTTGACTTCACCCTAAGTTGAAGTCTCAGACTGCCACCGACGAGGGCCGTCACGTGAACAAAGGATGGCAGCGATGCGTGCTGTGCGAGTTGAGCGGTTCGGTGGGCCGGAGGTGCTGGAAACGGCCGAGGCGCCCGATCCGGTGGCGAGGCCGGGGCAGGTCGTGATCGAGGTGGCGGTGGCCGACACCTTGTTCGTCGAGACGCAGATCAGAGCGGGGGCGGCCCGGCAGTGGTTCGCGGTCGAGCCGCCGTACGTGCCGGGCGGGGCGGTGGCCGGACGGGTGGGGGCCGTGGGCGAGGGGGCGGACGCCTCTTGGGCCGGCCGGACGGTCGTGGCCTACACCCCGAACGCCCAGGGTGGGTACGCCGAGCGGGTGGCCGTCCCGGCGGAGTCGCTGATCCCGGTGCCGGAAGGGCTGGAGCCCGAGCGGGCGGCGGCCCTCATGCACGACGGCGTGACAGGGTTCGGGGTGTTCGACGCGGCTGAGGTCAAGCCGGGCGACTGGGTGCTCGTGACGGCGGCGGCCGGCGGCATGGGCGTCATGCTCGTCCAACTGGCGCGCGCGGCCGGGGCGCGGGTGGCCGCGGCGGCCCGTGGCGAGCGCAAGCTCGACCTCGCCCGGCGGCTGGGCGCCGACCTGGCCGTCGACTACACCGAGCCCGGTTGGGCCGAGCGCGTGCGCGAGGCGACCGGCGGCGCGGGCCCGGACGTGGTGTTCGAGGGGGCGGGCGGCGAGATCGGCCGGGCGGCGTTCGCGATCGCGGCACCGGGCGCCCGCTACTCGGCACACGGCGCGCCGAGCGGCGGCTTCAGCCCGATCGACCCGGCGGAGGCCGGCCGGCGCCGGATCACCGTACGCGGCATCCAGGACGTGCAGTTCAGCATGGCCGAGCGTCAGCGGCTCGCCGCGCGCGCCCTGGCGGAGGCGGCGGCAGGCCGGCTTCGGCCGGTCATCGGACGCACCTTTCCCCTTGACCGGGCCGCCCAGGCGCACGCGGCGATCGAGGCACGGGAGATCCTCGGCAAGGCCCTGCTGCTGGTCTGAGCTTCCCGTAGGAATCTTCCCGCAGCGGTCTTCCCGCCGGGACGGGGCCGGAGGTCGGCGGGGTAGCGTGATTTGGTGACGCGAGGAAACGGGGGCTCGCGATGTCCGACTTCCAGGAAGTCATGAGCGAGATGATCGACGCGGTCAACGCGCACGATCTCAAGGAGCTGACACACTGCTACGCCGAGGATGCGCTCTATCTGTCGCCCAGCGGCAAAGGGGAAGGGCCGGAGGAGATCGTCTCCTTCTGGGCCCTCTTCCTGGACGCGTTCCCTGATCTGCGCTTGACGCCGTGGAGCAAGTTCACCCATGGGGACACCGTGGTCATGGAGTGGATCCTCACCGGGACGCACACGGGGCCCTTTCTCATGCCGGACGGCGAGGTGATCGAGGCGACCGGCCGGGGGGTGACCATCCGCGGGTGCAGCAGCCGCGTCTTCGAGAACGGCCTGGTCACCATGCACTGCATCTACTACGACCAGCTGGAGCTTCTCATCCAGCTCGGCGCCCGCCTCGTCCTGCCTGAGCACCGGTGAGCCGTCCCAGCGCGGCGCCCGGGCGGAGATCCGGAGCCGGTCGCGCCGAGCCCCGCCACCACGATCATCAGCGGCCGGCGGGGAGGCCGGCAGCCTGAGGCCGGAGGTAAGGGGCCAGGGCGAGGGCTGCCAGGGTGCCGGCGGCGCCGATGACCGCGATGGCCAGATGCGCGGGGACCAGTCCGGCGATCGCCCCCGCCAGCGCCGCGCCGAGCCCCTGGGTGGTCATCTGGCCGGAGGTGAACAGCCCGAACGCCTGGCCGAGCACGTCCGGCGGCACCGCGTCGACGAACCGTCGCTGCAGTCCGAGGTTGTAGGCCAGGCACACCCCCGTCAGCACGGCGAGCGCGAGGCACCAGGCGAGCGAGGGCCGGGCGGCGAACCCGGCCATCGGCGCCCCGGCCGCCACCGCGAGCGGGAGCGAGAGGCGCTCCCGCAGGGCGGGCGCGGCGAATCTGCCGACGACGAAGTCCCCGAGCGCCATCCCGACCGCGAACGCCGCGAGCACCAGGCCCGCCTGGGACGGCGCGCCGCGCTCGCTGAGATAGGGGACGACCAGCGCCTCGGCCCCGGCCACGAACATCAGCGGGACCCAGTTGCAAAGCAGCAGCCCGCGGACGCGCCGGTCGGCCAGCAGCCGGCGGTTGACCAGCAACGACGCCCGCACCGGATTCCCGGCCACCGTCTCACCACCACCGGCCGCGGCCCTGCCGCCACCGGCCACCGTCTCACCACCACCGGCCGCCGTACTGTCACCGCGGGTCTCCGCCTCGCCGCGGGCGGCCGTCCCGGATCGTCCTCGGCGTGAACCGGCTTCCGCAACTTCCCGCGAGGGGCCGCCGGCGCCGCTGACGGCCGCGCGCGGGGGGCGGTCGGGCAGGCCCAGCCTCAGGATGAGGGCGCTCGCGGCGGAAAGCGCGGCGGTGATCAGCAGCGCTCCACCGGGCCCGGTCAGGGACAGCGCGGCGCCGCCGACGGCGAGGCCGCCGATCTGCGCGCCGGCCGAGGTGACGGTGAGCACCGAGCGGCCGAGCACGAACGCGTCGCCGGGAAGCAGTTCCGGCAGCGTGGCGGTGCGCGCCGCGCCGAAGACCGGGTTGAGCGTCCCGGTCGCCACGACCAGCAGCAGCATCGCCCACACCGGCAGCCCGGCGAATCCGAGGAGCAGGCAGACGGCGACGCGGACCAGCTCCCCGGCGATCATCAGCCGCCGGGGCCGTATCCGGTCGGCCAGCGAGAGCAGGAAGGTCCCGCCGATCACGTACGGCAGGAACCCGCTCATGTAGGCGAGCGCGGACAACCCGGCCGAGCCGGTGCGCCCGTACACCAGCGCGGCGAACGCCAGCATCTTGACCGAGTCCCCGGCCACCAGCAGCGTGAAGCTCCCGAACAGCACCCGGAACTCGGGGACGGCGAACACCTCGCCGAACGTGGCCTGTCGCGCGTGATCTGTCTGGGTCACCCCGCACCTCCCGCGACGATGCTCGGGGGGCGCGGCCATCGATGGCTAAGCTTTCGGAAATAAGCGAAAGGTCGAGGGACGTGAGGCCGGCAGAGAGAGGGTGGGCGACATGGGGCGGGTGATCCGTATCGAGGTGAGCCCGCAGGACATCATGACCAGCCGGTTCGCCGTCTCCCGGCTGATCGACACGATGCACGCCCTGTGGCTGCTCTCCGGCCGCCAGGAGGCCGGCGTCCACCGCTCGTGGGTCGAGCGGAACCGGCCCGCCTACGAGCGGCTGCGGGAAGACCTTCCCGCGCTGTCGGCGCTGGTGCCGCTGTTCCGGCATGGCGAGTACAACGCCGACTTCATCGCTCCGCCCCCCGCCGGGGTGAACGTCGCCTTCGAGGACGAGCTGGCGGTGATGCGCGCCACGCCCCTCGCCCAGGCCCGGGAGGAGATCACGAGGAACCTGCGCGGCGGCCCCCCGCCGCCCCGGGACGTCCTGGCCGTCCTCGACCGGCCCGACATCGTCGACCTGCTCGCCGACGTGCTGCGTGCCACGTGGCAGGAGATCGTCGCGCCCGGCTGGCCCCGGTTCCAGGCGATCCTCGAGCGCGACGTCGCGCACCGGGCGGGGCGGCTCGCGGCCTACGGGTGGGCGGCGGCGCTCGACGACCTCAACCCGCGGGTGCGCTGGCAGGCCGACGACGGTCCCGGTCACATCGCGGTGCGCATGGAGACCGGCAGGGACGACGAGCGGCACCGGCTCGGCGGCCGGGGGCTGCTGTTCGTCCCGAGCGTCTTCGGGGCGGGAGTGGGGGCGTACCTGGAGGAGGCCTGGCCGTACGCGCTGGTCTACCAGGCCAGGGGCATCGCCGCCGAGCACCTGGCGCCGCGGGGACTCACCCGGCTCATCGGCGCCACCCGCACGGCGATCCTGCTGCGTCTGCCGGCCACCACGACGCAGCTCGCCGCCCTGCTCGACATGAGCGTCGGCGGGACCGGCGACCATGTGGCGGCCCTCCGCGAGGCGGGGCTGATCACCGGCACCCGGGTGGGCCGGTCGGTCCTGTACCACCGCACCCCGCTCGGCGACGCACTGTCCGAGGGCGGCTGACCGCCCTCTCCTCTTCCTCGGTCCTGTTGTCGGTACCCGGAAGGCCGACCGGCGGTCCCGGGCCTCGTCCGGGTGCTGGAAGAGCCGGACCGGCACGCCACAAAGCCACTTGCGGCGAGGGCGCATGGCGGCCTGCGGCAGGGAATTGTCGTGGCGGCGCACTAGCGTGGGCGAAGCCCGCGGCAGGCGCACGCCCGCGAGCCGCCACAGCACCGAAAGGCCCGCACACATGAGTTCTCACACCGCGCGCGAGGTCGCCGCTCGATCCCGCCCCGCCCGCGCTACGCACCGGGGCCTTCACGCGCAGACCCCTGCCGGCCTTCCCGTGCACGCCCCTGCCGGCCTTCCCGCTGCCCGCCGTGGCTGAGCGCAGGCACGGCCGCGCGGCGCCCGAGACCCACACCTCCGTCGTGTCCGACGACTGGGACGGGCGAGACGTGTCGGGCGAACAGCACAGCCAGGTGGCCTTCGTCGACGTCGACATGACCGAGATGATCGACGAGGGCACGGTCTTCTCCGACTGCGTCTTCCGCGGTGTGCGGTTCAACGCCTCACGGCACACCGACGCCGCGTTCGTCAACTGCACCTTCACCCGTTGCGGCTTCTTCGACGCCACCTTCACCGGATGCAAGCTGGTCGGCAGCAGGTTCGACGGCTGCACCTTCGACCTGCTGAAGGTCGACGGCGGCGACTGGTCGTTCGTCGGGCTTCCCGGCGCCAACCTGCGGGGCGCCTCGTTCAAGGACGTGCGCATGCGCGAGGCCGACCTCACCGGCGCCCGGTGCGAGGGAGCCACGCTTCAGCGGGTCGACCTGTCGGGCGCCTCGCTGCACCAGGCCGATCTGTCCCGCTGCGACCTGCGCGGCAGCGACCTGTCAGCCCTCGATCCGCTGGCCGTTGACCTGCGGGGCGCGGTGGTCGACCTCCCCCAGGCCGTCCTGATCGCGACCGCCCTTGGGCTGGACGTCCGCTCCGACTGACTCCGAGCGGCCGGTCGCGCCTCAATCCCTCGCGGCGGGCCGATGCCACGGCACGAGGGTGTGTCCGGCCCGAGAGCGGCCGGGGCGGCGGCCGCATGGCGAGGGGGCGAGCTCGGGCCGGCGGCACCGGACGTGCCAGGCCCGAGCTCGCTGGCCGCATGTCCCTGGGTTCGGTCTCCACCCCTCCGAGGTGACCTCGCCCATTGTGCGGGACACGGGCCGTCGTGGCGGCCGGCCCGCGGCGGGGCCCGCGTGGGCGCGCCGCACATGACCGGCGATCGCCCACCGGCGGCGGCACGCCCCGGGACGAGGGGCTCGGCTGTCAGGCAAGTGTTCCACCAACCAACGCGACGCGCTCATTTCCCGTCACGATTCGCATGCATGAAGACCGTCGAACGCCCCGCACGAGGACACCCGGCCTTCCACAGCCGAATCGTGATTTGCGGGCAGTCATCCGATGGATCCCTGTCAAGGCCGCCCGGCGCTCTGGCATGCTGCACTGAATACGCAGATTTTCATGAAATACCACCTTCCGTAATTATGACCGTATTGGTTACCCTGCTCTGATCACGTACAGAGAAGACGCTCCGCTTGGCACGTTCCCGCAGGAGGCGCGACCGGCCAGGCAGAGGCGGACGATCGAGCGGCAGGAGATCGACGGTGGAGCGACGACGAGGCCGCACCCTCCCATCGGTTCCCCTCGGAAGATGCTTGTTCAAAAGCCGATTGCGGCTGGACCGTTTCCTACGAAGAGTGACGCGCCCAGGCCACGACCACGATCTGTCATCACGGAAGGTAAGATTCCACGAGCACCGGCTTCGCGGACGACCTCCGGGCCGGCAAGGCACCTCACGTCGGGAGACGCAGATGGAAACCGTCGACCTCGAAGACCTGAGCCTCGAACTCCTCCTCATCTCCGCGCTGCACCATGAGGCCGAGCGCCTCGCCGCCGACCTTCCCGGCCCTGCCGACGGCCGCGCCGATTGGCGCGACCAGCGCCTCCCGACGCCGCCGCGCGGGCCCTACGGCCGGTCCACCCATGACATAAGTCGCCGAGTACGTTAATTGCGACTTTCAACTTAAAGTGGTCACTTTACCGCCGTCACTTTAAACTGTCGGTGGCGGCGGTCACACTGCGAGCATGGCCGACCTTCCTCAGGAACCATCCGCCCCGGACGGCTCCACGCCGAAGAACGCCCCACCCGAGCACGCCCCGCCGCCCCGCGCCTCCACACCGCGCGACCCCGTGCCCGAGCCGTCCGACCCCGCGTCGTCCCACTCTGAGCCGTCCCGCACCGAGCAGTCCCACCCTGAGGCGTCCCGCACCCAGCCGTCCCGCACCGAGCAGTCCCACCCTGAGGCGTCCCGCACCGAGCCGGCTCATCCCGATGGCCCCGCCCTCGACGACGCGCCGATCGACCTCGGCGAGGTCGACATCGGCGACTGGTACGCCCACGCCGAGAAGATGACCGGCATCGGGTTCCTCACGGTCGCCCGCAGGCTTCCCGCGCTCATCGGCCACGCCGTCCGCCTGGCATGGCAGGCGAGCCCTCGCGACACTGTGGCCACCATCACGCTGAGCGTGCTGGGGGGCGTGTTCACCGCGTTCGGCCTGCTCGCCACGACGGGCGTGCTGCAGGCGCTGTTCTCGGCGGGCCCGACGCCCGAGCGGGTGCGGGCCGCCCTGCCCAGCCTCTTGCTGGTCGGCGTCGCCGCCACACTGCGCACCGCGCTGGAGGCCGGGGCCGGCTGGGCGCAGGCCCGGCTCGAACCTCAGGTCAGCCGCATCGCCGAGCGGCAGCTCTATGAGCTGACCAGCCGCGTCGACCTCATCCGCTATGACGATCCCGACTTCCACGACTCGCTCGAACGGGCCCGCCTGCGCGGCGTCTCAACGGTCGACAGCGTGGTGAACTCCGCGATCGACCTGCTCACCGGCGTCATCGGCCTCGGGGCGGCCGCCGGCGTGCTCGGCATCCTCCACCCGGTGCTGCTGCCGCTGCTCCTGCTGGCCGTCCTGCCCGATGCCTGGGCCGCCGTCCGCTCGGCCCGCATGCGCTACACGACGATGTACACCCTGATCCCGATCCGGCGGCGCAGGTGGATCCTCAGCGACCTCATGGCGGCCCGGCCGACCGCGGCCGAGGTGCGCTCGTTCACCATGCGGCGTTTCCTCACCCGCCTGTTCGACGCCGTCGCGGGCGCCGAGCAGGACGCCATGCTGAGCATGGCACGGCGCCAGACGGTCGCGCGGGTCATCGGCGAGGCCCTGGGCGGCGTCGGCACCGGCCTTGTGTACCTCGCGCTCGGCGTGCTGCTGGCCATCGGCGCCGTGCCGCTCGCCGTCGCGGGCACGGCCGTGCTCGCCATCCGCTCCGGCCAGACGTCCCTGGCGAACCTCATGTACGCCACCAACCGGCTGTACGAGGAGGGCCTGTACTTCACCGACTTCCTCGACTTCTGCGAGCAGGCACGCCGGCCGACGGGGGCGGCGCGCGACCGCGAGGCGCCGAGCGCCTTCCAGCGCATCACCGTCGAAGATGTCGTGTTCAACTATCCCGGAAAGGACCAACCGGCCCTCGACCACGTCTCTGTGCACATCGACCGAGGCGAGGTGGTCGCGCTCGTGGGCGAGAACGGCTCGGGCAAGACCACCCTGTCCAAGATCATCGCAGGGCTGTACGTCCCCGGCGAGGGCCGGGTCCTGTGGGACGACGTCGACATAGGCGGGGTCGACCAGGACGAGTTGCGGCGGCACATCGCGGTGATCGCCCAAGACCACACCCGCTGGCCTCTGAGCGCCAGGGACAACATCAGCATGGGCCTGGAGAAGGGCGAGGCGGCCCTGCACGCCTCGGCCGAGGTCGCGGGCGCCGACCAGGTGATCGCCGAACTGCCGAACGGCTACCGCACCTTGCTCGACCGCCGCTTCAAAGACGGGCACGAGCCGTCCGGGGGCCAGTGGCAGCGCATCGCGGTGGCCCGCGGCTTCTACCGCGACGCGCCGCTGCTCATCTGCGACGAACCGACGGCCGCCCTGGACGCCCGCGCCGAGCACGCGCTGTTCGAGCGCATCCGCGGCCACGCCGACGGCCGCACCGTCCTGTTGATCACCCACCGCCTCGCGAGCGTGCGCTACGCCGACCGCATCTACGTGCTCGACCACGGCAAGGTGGCCGAACAGGGCACCCACGAAGAGCTGATCACCCTCGACGGCATCTACGCCGACCTCTACAACCTGCAGGCCAGCGCCTACGACCCCGCCTACGACCGCAAACAGACCCCCACCAACGCCGTCTGACCCCACCGGAGGTCCTGCCCGACTCACCCCCCGGACCGGACCTCCCAGAGCACGTTCGTTCTATGAGGCAAGCAGCCCTCAGAAATCAACGTCGCCGCCATCATCTCCGAAGTCGGCCGAGCCCTCCGCGTACCAGCCTCCGTGACCGCTCCTCGGGCTGTGATCGGCTGTTTCCGCGGAGGCCCACGGACTGGTGGCGCTGAAGGGGGCCGAGATGGCGAAGATCAGGCACCCGATGCCCGTAACGGCGAGCCACCGCACCGCGGCGATGGCGATGAAAAGGCTCAACGCGAAGACCCTGGAATCTTGCGCGAAGATGTGCCATGCGAAGGCGAGGCTGAGCGCGGCGATACCGAGCAGGACGGCCGCCGCAACGAGATACAAGAGCGAAGCAGACATCCGCTTCATTATGGGCCACGGCTTATCAGACGTTATTAACGCGTCAGTTATTGGCACATCCGATGACATACGCGGATGCTACGCCACCCGATATCCAATTTGCGCTACCCGCCGGGTGCACATCACCTGTCCTCAGTTTTGAACAGGTACGCCACAGCCGAGACTCCGCCTGCACCCACGACTCCGCTTGCGATTGTTTCGATCGTCAGCGGTGAGTTCATGGAGATGCGGCTTATGCGCAGATCAATATCGCGCATTCGTTTGAAGTGTTCTTGGTAGATCCGCCGACCAAGCTCCTGCTCCAGCAGCTCGGAGCGGTCGTGGACAAGCTCCTTCAACACATACGCGCGCACGCCACCGAGGAGGAGTAGCCCGTATGCGGAGAAAGTGGTGGTAATCCTGAGGAACTTCGGCAGTCCTCATCCGGCTGCGCTGGTGCAGGGGGACGGGTCGTCGCGGCGGGCCATGATGTCGCGGTAGTGCCTGATCTTGCGCTGGATGGCGGCCTGCCGCTCTCTGAGCCGGGCGATCTGCTCCTCCACCTCCTGGTCGTGGGCCTCCAGCAGGGTGATGCGCTCGCCGATGGTCTGGCGCCCGCCGCGCACGAGCTCGGTGAAGCGCAGCATCTCGGCGATCGGCATCCCGGTGTCGCGCAGGCACCTCACCATGCCGAGCCAGCCGACGTCCTCCTCGCTGAACCGCCTCTGTCCGGCGGCGTTGCGTTCGATCGGCTCGAGCAGGCCGATGCGCTCGTAGTAGCGGAGGGTGTCGAGGCTGAAGCCGGTTTCCTCCACGACCTGTCCTGGTGTGTAGACGCTCACCCGCCGAGAATGCCACCTGGAGTGGGCTCCAGGTCAACCCCCGGCCCTCCGCACCTGGAGTGGGCCCAGGGGTGTCAACTCCGGTCCTTCGGGCGGCTCCGGTCTAGCCCCGTCGCGGCGGAGTGGTCGCGGAGTCCAGCCAGGCGTCGATGAGCGGGGTGAAGTCCTGGCCGGTCCGCGCGTTGACGAAGGCGGTGAACGAGGCCCGGTCCTGCTGGGTGTCGCGGTGCTCCTGTACCCACGCGCGGGCGAGAGCGAAGAACTTCTCGTCCCCAAGCGTGTTGTGCAACTCCCGGAGCATCGCCGCGCCGCCGATGTAGACGTTGGACGCGCCGAACTCCGCCGGGTCGGGGTCGCCGGGCGGCCCGAACTCTCTGCGCCGCGCGGCGTCCTTCTCCCGTGCCGTGCGGTCCAGTTCGGCGTCGCTCGTCTTGTCTCTTTCGTGCTGGTAGAGCCACTGCGCGTACAGGGCCCACCCCTCGTTGAGCCACAGGTCCCGCCAGGTGTTCGGCGTGACGGTGTCGCCGAACCAATGGTGGGCGAACTCGTGCAAGGTGTTCAGCTCGAAGAAGTCCCCGCCCATGGCGGGTATGGCGTATCCCAGAGTGACCATCTGCTGGCTCTCCATGGCCGAGGGGCCGTCGACCACGACGATGCCCGCCGTGGGGAAGGGATAGGGACCGAACTTCTTCGAGAGCCACTCCAGGTACTTCGCCGACTTCTTCAAGCCGGGGAGGAAACGCCGGTCACGCGGCATGTACCAGTAGGTCAGCGGCAGTCCGTGCGGACCGGTCGCGGTGGTCTTCTCGAACTTCCCGACGGCGAGCGTGGTCAGGTAGGAGGCCACGGGGTCGGTGCTCCGGTAGCGGAAGGTGTCGCCGTCCCGTCCTGCGGGGGTGCCGCCGGCGATGCCGGACCAGCCCTTCGGCACCGTCACGGAGATGTCGTACAGCGCCTTGTCCGACGGCTGGTCGTTCACCGGATACCAGGTGAACGCCCCGAACGGCTCCTGCATGGTCCAGAGGCCGCCCGCCGCGTCGACGGTGAGCCCGAGCGGATGGCTGTCGGCCCGCTTCGACGGCATCGGAGTCGTCATGGGATGGCCGTGGTAGGCCACGACAAGGGTGAACGGCGCGTCCTTGGCGACCGGGGTCGCGACCGTGAGCTTCTCCTTGGTCACCTCGCCGGTGGCCGGGGCGCCGTCGACCATCAGCGAGTCGATCTCGTAGGGCTTGAAGTCGAGACGGACGGATGCCGCGTCCCTTGTCGGCCGTATGTGCAGGGTCGCCGTACCGCTCAGGACGCGCTTCGACGGCGACCAGCGAAGCGCCAGGTCGTAGTGCAGCACGTCCAGCGCGTCGGTACCCCGCTCAGGGTAGATCGGGTCGGCGACCGGCAGGGACCGCCCGGCCTGCCAGGCGGCGTACTCGCCGGACAGCGGCGGCGCCGCGGCGGGCGAGGCGGACGCCGAAAGGGGCGGCGTGGAAGCCTCGGGCGACGGGGTCGAAGGGGCCGAGCCGGTGGGCGGAGCGGTGGTACATCCGGCCACGAGGATCGCAGAAACGATCATGGACCAGACTGGGAGGCGACGCATGGCGCAGAACCTACCTGCGCGAATGTTCGCTGGGTTAACGCCACATGTCGTCTCGGAGGCGCTCCGCCACCGCTCGCGCCCGGCGGCCGGCGAGGACCGGCCAGAGGCGTTCAGCGCTCGGGGATGTGGTCGGCGAGGTAGCGGCGGACAAGTTTCTTGCACTCGGCGATCAGGTCGGGGTCGCCGTCCGGCTGGAGGCGGAACGCCAGCTTGAGCACGGCGTCCGCGGCCTCGACGGCCACCACGAGGGCGCGGTCGAGGCCCGGACCGTGAGGCGCGCCGAGAAGGTCGATGGTGAGCGCCCGGAGCCGGTCGGCCACGATGACGTTGTTCTCCAGCGCGGCGTCCAGCAGGCGGTTGGTGCCCTTCAGCGGAGGCGCGCCGGGAGCGGGCATGATCTCGCCGAAGTCCACGATGGCGAACCCGGGCGTGGTGCGCTTCATCGACACGAACTCGTCCACGGCCAGATGGACGGCGTCGGTCCAGTCGGAGATCTCGGCAGCGGCGAGCTTGGCGGTCAGGCTGTCGAGGAAGGCGTCGAGGTTGCGCAGCGCCAGCGCCCGGACGAGCCCTTGCTTGTCCGGGAAGAACTGGTAAAAAGTGCCGATGGGCACACCGGCGCGGCGGGCGACCTCCTTGGTGGTCAGCCCGTCGTACCCCACCTCGTCGAGAAGCCGCGCGCACTCGTCCAGCATCCGCTCGACCCGCTCGAGGCTGCGGCGCTGGGCGGGGCGGCGGCGCAGCGTCCCTGCGGAGACGTTCATCATCCCCCCATCATCCTCCCGAGACCGTTTACTGCACTTAACATGAGTTTCACTCATATCGCCGGAGGTCGTCATGTTCCTTTGGGGTACCGCTACCGCGTCCTACCAGATCGAGGGCGCCGCGGCAGAGGATGGCCGGGGAACCTCCATCTGGGACACCTTCGCCCATGAACCCGGCCGCGTACGCGGTGGTGACACCGGCGATGTCGCCTGTGATCACTACCACCGCTGGTCAGAGGATGTCATGCTCATGGCTGATCTGGGGGTGAACTCCTATCGCTTCTCCATATCGTGGCCGAGAATCCACCCTGGCGGTGACCGAGAGATCAACCAGGCCGGGCTCGACTTCTACGATCGCCTCGTCGACGCACTGTGCGCCGAAGGCATCACCCCGGCGGCCACCCTGTTCCATTGGGACCTCCCCCAGGCGCTGGAGGACGACGGCGGCTGGCTGAACCGCGACACGGCCCATCGCCTGGCCGACTACGCGCACACCGTGGCGGGCCGCCTCGCCGATCGGGTGCCGATGTGGATCACGCTCAACGAGCCGTTCATCCACATGGTCTTCGGCTACGCCCTCGGCACCCACGCGCCGGGCCGCACCCTGTTCCTGGACGCGCTGCCGGCCGCCCACCACCAGCTCCTCGGACACGGCCTCGCCGCCCAGGCGCTGCGGGCGAACGGCGCCGGGCGGGTGCTCGTCACCAACAACTGCACCCCCGTCTGGCCCGCTTCGGACTCCGCCGAGGACGCGCGCGCGGCCGGCGCGTACGACGCCCTGCACAACAGATTGTTCAACGATCCGGTGCTCCTCGGCACGTATCCGGACCTGACGGCGTTCGGCGTGCCCGAGCTCGCGGCCGTCCGGGACGGCGATCTGGAGATCATCGCCCAGCCGCTCGACGGCCTCGGCGTCAACTACTACAACCCGACCCGCGTCGCCGCCCCCGAGGCGGACGCCGACACCGGCGGGCTGCCCTTCACCGACGCGGGCATCACCGGGTACCCGACGACGGCCTTCGGCTGGCCGGTCGTGCCCGACGGGCTGCGCGAGCTGCTCACCGGCCTCAAGGCCCGCTACGGCGAGGCGCTGCCACCGGTGTACGTGACCGAGAACGGCTGCTCCCAGGCCGACGAACCGGCCCCGGACGGCGTGGTGGACGACGCCGAGCGCGTCGCCTACCTGGACGGGCACATCACGGCGCTCCGCGCGGCCATGGCCGAAGGGGTGGACGTGCGCGGGTACTACGTCTGGTCGCTGCTGGACAACTTCGAGTGGGCCGAGGGGTACGGCCAGAGGTTCGGCCTGGTCCACGTCGACTTCGCCACCCAGAAGCGCACGCCCAAGACGTCCTACCACTGGCTGAGGACCATGCTCGCCGCCGAACGCCGTCGCCAGGAGGGCGACCGCCCCGAGTGAGCGGCCGCGAAGGGCGACCGGCCGGCGCGAGCTGCCGCGAAGGGCGGCCGGCCGACGGCGCGGAGGGGCGACGGCGCGGAGGGGCGACGGCGCGGAGGGGCGACGGCGCGGAGGGGGCGACGGTCTCAGAAGACCGAGACGTGGACGTGGTCGTAGTGGTTGGCGGTGACGCCGCCGCGGTCGGACATCGTGCGCCAGCCGGCGCCGGTGCGGATGTCGTAGTAGCGCTGCCGCCAGATGATGTACATGATGCCGAGCTGGCGGCCGTTCTCGATGCACCACTCGGCCAGGGCGTCGCCGCGCGCCTGTGAGGCGGCGTCGGGCAGGCGCCCGCCGCTGCTCATCATGAAGTCGCAGGCACGTCCCTTGCCGTGCTCGCCGGGGTCGCCGGCGCGCAGGCAGCCGACGCCGAACGGCATGGGGTAGCTCTGCATGATGACGTTGCGGATGCTGACCATGCGCGCGGTCAGGCCGCTGCCCGCGTCGGGGGCCTGGAAGCCGAACTTCTTGAGCAGCCGCTCGACGTCGTCCTTCTTGTCCTCCAGCCGGGCGATCTCCTTCTTGAGGGCGGCGATCTTGCCGTCGGCCTCCTTCTTGGCGTTCTTCGAATCCTTGATCAGCCGGGAGATGCGGTTGAGCCGCTGGTTCTTCTCTTCGGCCAGGTAGGTGATGGTGGCGACCTGTCCCAGGATGGAGTCGGGGTCACCGCTGTAGGTGAACACCTGGGGACCGTCGACCGAGCCGGACATGTAGGAGTTGGCGAAGAACTGCCCCATGCGCCGCTCGGCGTCGGTCAGGTCGTCACGGAGGCCTTTGACGCGCTGCCCGGCCTTCTGCGCCGCCCTGCGGGTCTCCTCAAGGCTCTGGATCTCGCCGCGGTAGGCCTTCTGGAGCTCGGCCGCCTGTTTGGTCAGCTTGTCGAGCTGAGCCTGCGGGCTGGGCTTGGCCTCGGCGGACGGGATCACCAACGTGAGCAGACCAAGGAGAACGGCCGCCAGCGCGACCGCGCGGCCTGATCGCATGAGCCCTCCCCATTCCAGACGCCCCGAAACTATAGAAGCCGATCTTCGGGGCTGTCACACGATCGGAGGAACCTATACACCATTAGCGAACTATCTACCACTTCACGACTACGCAGCGTGCGGGAACGCCGAGAATTGGGCCCAGCTCACATCCAGTCGGCCCGCCATGTGCGCGACTCGTCGGGCTGCGGACGCCGCCTTCACCAGCCGGCACACCGGGAGCGACCGATCTTATCGGGGGACGCGCGCGAAGCCCTCGGCCCCTGGCTCTTGTCGAGATGTATAGAACATGGTTCTGTCGTATCCACCGGACGCCGCGGATCCACCGTGGACGCGTACCGCCGTGGCGGGTCCCGAAGCAGGCGTCCGGTCAACAAGACCAGGCCCCGCCCGACCAGGAGGCAAGACTCATGCTCCAGCACGACCGTCTGTTCATCGGGGGCGACTGGGTGGCACCCTCGGGCACCGCGACGATCGACGTCGTCTCGCCGCACACCGAGGAGGTCGTCGGCCGCGTGCCCGACGGCGCCCCCGCCGACATGGACCGCGCCGTGGCCGCCGCCCGCCAGGCGTTCGACCACGGACCGTGGCCGCGGATGTCCATGGCCGAGCGCGCCGAGGTGGTCGGCCGGCTGGCCGAGCTGTACGCCGCCCGGCAGGCGGAGCTGGCCGAGGTGATCACGCTGGAGATGGGCTCCCCCATCACCTTCTCCCAGCTGGGTCAGGCCGCCCCGCCGCTCGGGATGCTGCAGTACTACAGCGAGCTCGGCAAGACGTTCGCGGTGGAGGAGGAGCGCCCGGGCATGTTCGGCCCGATGACGGTGCGGCGCGAGCCGGTCGGCGTCGTGGCGGCCGTGGTGCCGTGGAACGTCCCCCAGTTCGTCACCATGACCAAGCTGGCCCCCGCGCTCATCGCGGGCTGCACGGTCGTGGTCAAGCCCGCCCCCGAGACCCCCCTCGACTCCTACCTCCTGGCCGAGATGATCAAGGAGTCCGGCATCCCCGAGGGCGTCGTCAACATCGTGGCCGCGGGCCGCGAGGCGGGCGAGCACCTCGTCTCGCACCCGGGCGTCGACAAGGTCGCCTTCACCGGGTCCACCGCCGCAGGCCGCCGCATCGGCGGCATCTGCGGCGAGCAGCTGAAGCGCTGTAGTCTGGAGCTGGGCGGCAAGTCGGCGGCGATCATCCTGGACGACTGCGACCTGAACTCCGCCATGGGGTTCCTGTCGATCGCGTCGCTCATGAACAACGGCCAGGCGTGCGTGGCGCAGACCCGCATCCTCGCCTCGGGCTCCCGCTACGACGAGGTGGTCCAGGCGGTCGCCGACATGGTGGCCGGCCAGCCCGTCGGCGACCCCGCCGACCCCGCCACCGGCATCGGCCCGCTGGTCGCCCGGCGCCAGCAGGAGCGCGTCGAGGGCTACATCAAGATCGGCATCGAGGAGGGGGCCAAGCCCGTGATCGGCGGCCTCGACCGGCCCCGCGACCGTGGCTGGTACGTCGCGCCCACCGTCTTCGCCGGCGTCTCGAACGACATGCGCATCGCCCGCGAGGAGATCTTCGGCCCCGTGCTGTCGGTGATCCAGTACGAGAGCGAGGAGGACGCGGTCCGCATCGCCAACGACAGCGACTACGGGCTGTCCGGCTCGGTGTGGACCGCCGACACCGACCACGGCATGGACATCGCCCGCCGGGTCCGCGCCGGCACCTACGGCGTCAACGTGATGAACACGCTGGAGCCGTCCATGCCCTTCGGCGGGTACAAGGCGAGCGGCGTCGGCCGCGAACTCGGCCCCGAGGGGCTCGCCGGATACCTCGAGTACAAGTCGATCGCCCGCCTGGGCTGACCCGCCCACCTGGGCCGATGTAGTGCGTAACCGCCGCCCAGCGCGCCCCCGCGTCGCTGGGCGACGGCCCCGCATTACAAGGATGTCCGAGATCGCCCCCGTCAGGAGTCCAGCCCCGGTAAGGACTTCCCCTGGTGGACCTCATACCTCCTTTGGAGGTAGACGACATTTACTCGCAATTGGTTCGCGCCAGTATGTCGGCGGTTTCGACGGCGATCTCCAGCTCCTCGTCGGTCGGCACGACGGCGACCGCCACGGAGGAGTCGTCGGCGGAGACCAGCCGCGCGCCGCGGACCGAGGAGTTGCGCGTGGGGTCGAGCCGGATGCCCATCTGCGCGAGGCCCGAGAGCACCTTGCGCCGCACCGGGGCGGAGTTCTCTCCGACGCCGCCGGTGAAGGCGACCACGTCCACCCGGCCGAGCACCGCGATGTAGGCGCCGATGTACTTGCGCAGCCGGTGGCAGTACACGTCGTAGGCCAGGACGGCGTCCTCGTCCCCCGCCGCGACCCGGTCGAGCACCGTGCGCATGTCGTTGTCGCCGCACAGGCCGTACAGCCCGGCGCGGTGGACGAGCATCGCCTCGACCTCGTCGGGCGTCATGCCGCCGCGGATCAGATGGAAGATCACTCCAGGGTCCAGATCGCCTGACCGGGTGCCCATGACGAGCCCTTCGAGCGGGGTCATGCCCATGGAGGTGTCCACGCAGCGCCCCTCCGACACGGCGGTGGCGCTCGCGCCGTTGCCGAGGTGCAGGACGATCACGTTCGCGGTCTCGGGCTTGCCGACCAGTTCGGCCGCGACGCGCGAGACGTAGGCGGTGGAGGTGCCGTGGAAGCCGTAGCGCCGCACGCCGAACCGCTCCGCGATCTCGCGGTCGATGGCGTAGGTGCGGGCGGCGGGGGTGATCGTGCTGTGGAAGGCGGTGTCGAAGACGGCGACCTGCGGCAGGTCCGGGTGTAACCGGCGCATGACCTCGATGCCCGCCAGGTTCGACGGATTGTGCAGGGGGGCCAGCGGCGCGGCCTCCTCGATCTGCTTGACGACGTCGTCGGTGATCAGTGCCGGCCCTGTGAACGTCGCCCCGCCGTGGACGACCCGGTGGCCGACGGCGGTCAGCTCGCCGGCGTGCGGGGCGACCTCCTCGCCGACGCGCTCGAGGGCGGCCTCGTGGTCGTGGAACTCAGACCCCGGCTCGCCGATGCGCCCGATGGTGCCTGCCACGAGCCGCGTCGGGCCGTCCAGGTCGATGAGCTGGTATTTGACCGATGACGACCCAGAATTGATCACCAGGATCACTGCCGTGCACCCACAATCCACGCTCCGATGCGCTTGATGAGGTCGGGGGTCGCGGCGGATTCGGCGTGGCCGTACCCCGGTTCGATCCACAGTTCCTTCGGCTCGCGCGCCGCGTCGAAGAGCTGGTGGGCGTGTTCCAGCGGGAAGAAGCCGTCGGCGTCGCCGTGCACGATCAGCAGCGGCGTGGGCGCGATGCGCTCGACCGCCTCGTGCGGCGCGAGCGGCACAGGGTCCCATGTGCCCGACTGGATGCGCGTGCCCTTGGCCAGCCGCGCGACCAGCCGCCCGGACGCCCGTTCGATGGCCCAGTGGACCTGCCGCATGGGGCGGGTGCCCCGGTAGTACCAGCGTGCGGGGCCGCTCACCGCGACGACCGCGTCCGTGCCCCTGTGCAGGGCGGCGTGCCTTATGGCGACCGCGGCGCCCATCGAGAAGCCGACGGTGGCGACCCGCGTGTAGCCGACGGAACGGGTGTGCGCCACCGCCGCGTCCAGGTCGAGGATCTCGGCGTCCCCGACCGTGGACAGGCCGCCCGACCTGCCGTGGCCGCGGAAGTCGAAGGCCAGCACCCCGCCGAAGCCGCTCAGCACGTGCGCGATGCGCCGTGTCGTGCCTTCACGCCAGGATCCGGTGAATCCGTGGGCGATGACGATGCCCAGATCGGCGTCGCCCCGGGAGGGGGTGTGCGCGGCGTCGATCCGTACGCCGTCCTTGGTCACCAGCGTCGCGGGGAATGCTGCGGCAAGGGGCATGGAAAGAGCTTATTATCCTGGCCCGCCGCGCAGATCGCGGAGGTGTGATCAGCAGTCGCCGCCGTCGCCGCGAGCGCCTGCGCCTTCGCGGCGACCGGCGTCACGCATGCCACCACGAACGCCACCAGGACCAGACCCCAGACGGCGAGGCGGCACTGTTCTCCCTTGCGCCGCCTGCACGTCAGCTCGTCGATCGCATCGCTGACCCGGTGCACGGAGGCGGCGAGTTGTGAAAGTCCTTCGTCCACCATGCTGGCTGTCTTCCCGGGCGCGGCGCTTCTAGTCCATAATGCGCACCCTCCGGCCGTTTACGGGCGGCCCGCGACCGGAGGACACCGGCCTTCTCCGCTGGTCGCGGGCCGGTCAGCGGCTGTCGCACGAGTTTGTGAACAGTGCCGGAAATGTTCCCTTTGCGTGCTCGCGGCACGTGGTGGTAACGCCGATCAACTAAAATGGTGGAGGCCGCAGTGTCCGCGGCCGGCCTCAACGACCTAGAGCGAGACTCCATCATGCCTTTGAACAGCCGCGACGACCTGCGGAACATCGCGATCATCGCGCACGTCGACCACGGCAAGACCACGCTCGTGGACGCCATGCTGTGGCAGTCCGGGGCGTTCCGCGCCAACCAGGATGTCGACGAGCGGGTCATGGACTCCAACGACCTGGAGCGCGAGAAGGGCATCACCATTCTCGCCAAGAACACCGCGGTCAAGCACGGCGGGATGACCCTCAACATCATCGACACCCCCGGCCACGCCGACTTCGGCGGCGAGGTCGAGCGCGGCCTGTCGATGGTCGACGGCGTCGTCCTGCTGGTCGACGCCTCCGAGGGGCCGCTGCCGCAGACGCGGTTCGTGCTGCGCAAGGCCCTGGCCGCCAAGATGCCGGTCATCTTGTGCATCAACAAGGTCGACCGCCCCGACGCCCGCATCGCCGAGGTCGTCGACGAGGTGTACGAGCTCTTCATGGACCTCGACGCCACCGAGGAGCAGATCGACTTCCCGATCGTCTACGCCTCGGCCAAGGCCGGGCGCGCCAGCCTCAACCGTCCCGAGAACGGCGGCATGCCCGACTCCGAGGACCTCGAGCCGCTGTTCCAGACGATCTCCGGCACCATCCCGGCGCCGGTGTACGACCCCTCCGCGCCGCTCCAGGCGCACGTCACCAACCTGGACGCCTCCAGCTACCTCGGCCGCATCGCGCTCTGCCGCGTCCACCAGGGCACCATCAAGAAGGGCCAGCAGGTCGCCTGGTGCCGCACCGACGGCACCATCCAGCGGGTCAAGATCAGCGAACTGCTGATGACCGACGCCCTTGAGCGCAAGCCCGCCGAGCAGGCCGGCCCCGGCGACATCATCGCCATCGCCGGCATCCCCGACATCATGATCGGCGAGACCCTGGCCGACCCCGACGACCCGCGCCCGCTGCCGCTGATCACCGTCGACGAGCCCGCCATCTCGATGACGATCGGCACCAACACCAGCCCGCTGGTGGGCAAGGTCAAGGGCTCCAAGGTCACCGCCCGCATGGTCAAGGACCGCCTCGAGAAAGAGCTGGTCGGCAACGTGTCGCTGCGCGTGCTGCCCACCGACCGGCCCGACTCCTGGGAGGTCCAGGGCCGCGGCGAGCTGGCGCTCGCCATCCTGGTCGAGCAGATGCGCCGCGAGGGCTACGAGCTCACGGTCGGCAAGCCGCAGGTCGTCACCAAGACGATCGACGGCAAGGTGCACGAGCCGGTCGAGCGGCTGACCGTGGACGCCCCCGAGGAGTACCTCGGCGCGATCACCCAGCTCCTCGCCGTCCGCAAGGGCCGCATGGAGCACATGACCAACCACGGCACCGGCTGGATCCGCATGGAGTTCGTGGTCCCGGCCCGCGGCCTCATCGGCTTCCGCACCGAGTTCCTCACCGAGACGCGCGGCACCGGCCTGGTGCACCACGTCTTCGAGGCGTACGAGTCGTGGTTCGGCGAGCTGCGCACCCGCAACAACGGCTCGCTGGTGGCCGACCGCGCCGGCGTGGTCACGGCGTTCGCCATGCTCAACCTCCAGGAGCGGGGCACGCTGTTCGTCTCCCCGACCACCGAGGTGTACGAGGGCATGATCATCGGGGAGAACTCCCGCTCCGACGACATGGACGTCAACATCACCAAGGAGAAGAAGCTCACCAACATGCGCTCCTCCACGAGCGAGGAGACCGAGAAGGTCATCCCGCCGCGGGTGCTCTCGCTGGAGCAGGCGCTGGAGTTCTGCCGCGAGGACGAGTGCGTCGAGATCACGCCGCAGAACGTCCGCCTGCGGAAGGTCGTCCTCGCCGCGGCCACCCGGGGCCGCACGGCCGCCCGCGCCAAGCGCGGCAACTGACGGCGAGCCGCCGCGCCCGGCACCGCACCGCACCGGGCGTGGCGGCAGCCGCCGGCCCCGGCAACGCACCGGGCGTGGCGGCTGACAGCGCCGTCGCCCGGGGCGGCGGCTCACATCGCACCGGCGCGCGGGGGGCTTCCCGCGCTCCCGGGCGCGAGGCGCGTGCCACCGCGGCCCGCGAGGCGCGTGCCACCGCGGCCGGGCGGGCCCGCTCAGGGGCTCGTGCTCTGCTCCTGCCGCTCCTCCGCCTCGCCGGCGTAGCGTTTGCCGGGCACGAGCTCGCGCGCGCCGTACAGCTCCGACACCGTCACGAAGGTGTAGCCCTTGGCGCTGAGGTCGGCCAGCAGGTGAGGCAGCGCCTCCATCGTGGTCTTGTGGATGTCGTGCAGCAGCACCACCGACCCGGGCCGCGCGGCGGAGGCCCGCCGGGCCACCAGGGCGCTGTTCCGGTCACGCCAGTCCAGGGTGTCCAGGTCCCACATGATCTGCGCCAGCCCGGCCTTCCCGGTCTCCTCGGCCACCTTGCCGTCGGTCGCCCCGTACGGCGGGCGCATCAGCCGCATGGTGATCCCGGTGACCGACCTGACCGCCTGCTGGGTGCGTTCGAGCTGCGCCCGCAGGGTGTCGTGCGACAGCGACGTCAGCGGCGGATGGTCCCACGAGTGGTTGCCGAGCTGGTGGCCCTCGGCGACCATGCGCCGCAGCAGCGGCGAGGTCAGCGGAGTCACCATCTGCCCGACCACGAAGAACGTCGCCCTGGCATTGTGCCGGGCCAGCGTGTCGAGCACCGTGCCGGTGTAGTCGAAGGGGCCGTCGTCGAAGGTCAGCGCCACGCATTTGGCCTGCGCGCAGCGGATGGACCGGTCGCCCGGCGCCACGATGGGACGGCTGCCCGGCCACCCCGGCTGCTGGACGATCACGCGTAGCGCCAGCAGCGCCGGGTCGGAGACGGCCCGGACCGGCGCGGACGAGCGCACCCGGATGACGTCATCCTTCGCCCCCCTCTGTGCGGGCGCCCGGACCTGACCGCATCCCGGCAGGCCGAGAAGCAACCCGGACAAACATGCCATCCACCGGAACACGCCCCGTGCAGACGCCACCGCGCACCCCCCGTACAGCGGCAGGGGTCACGGATAGTTCTCGGCCGCTTCCCCCCGCAGAGTCTTGGCCAGCTCGTCCCACCAGGGCGGAGCATCGGCCTGCAACTCGGCGTAACGACGCGCCACACGAATGGCGCAACCCTCCGCATCTGTACCCAGATGGCGACGTTTCACCACACCCTCCTGCCAACGGTAAAAACCATCGCGGAAGGTGACTACCAGGCCAATCCAGACAGAGAGGATCGCTTCATCGCACACGTCATAGGCGTCGGTCACCCCCAGGCTCACGAGCTCCACCCGGAGCTTCGCCAGAGCCGCGCGGGCCTCGGTCACCCGTCCACCCCCCCGAGAGGGCTCGGCGGGCCGGAACGGTAAGGCGTCAGCGCATACACATCGGTGATGTACCCCCGATGACGCGAGCTTTGCACTCTTGTGGTCGAGACGTGACCTACCAACTGTGAAGCCCGTCAGTGAAGCTGTCGAACCGAACGGCCCTCCAGCGGACTTCTGATCGCCGGCGACTCTCCGGGGTGCCGCGGGCGCGCGGTTCTCCACGCGGCTCAGAAACGGCCGGGGGGACGGCAGCGGGTGCGACAGGGCTCCGGCGCGAGCAGCCGGGCCGGAGCGGACGACGGGTTCACGACAACGCCATTCCGGGGATGCGCCTGCGGACGGCCTCCAGCTCGGCCTCGCCGGAGATGCCCTGCCAGTCGTACCGTGGCGTGTAGGGAGTCTCCAGGGAACGCACGTCGTCGTCGGTGAGCTCGACGTCCAGTGACGCGACGGCCTCGTCGATGTGCCGTGTCGAGCCGGCCCCGACCAGGGGCGCGGTGACGACCGGCCGGCGGCGCAGCCAGGCGAGCGCGATCTGCGCGCGGGTGACGCCGCGGGCGTCCGCGAGCCGTCCGACGGCGTCGATGATCGCGCGGTTGGAGGACTCCTGCGCGGGCGAGTAGAGCACGTCCGCGTAGGCGCCGTCCGTCTCGGAGCGCACCGTCGACCTGGCGTCGTCCCAGCCTCGGGCGAGACGGCCACGAGCCAGCGGCGACCAGATGATCGTGCCGACGCCCTCGTCCAGGCACAGCGGGATCATCTCCCGCTCCTCCTCACGGGCGAGCAGGTTGTAGTGGTTCTGCATGGACGCGAACCGCGCCCAGCCATTCTGCTTCTGCAGGTGCAGCGCCTTGGCGAACTCCCAGGCGTGCATCGAGGACGCACCGAGGTAGCGGACCTTGCCGGCCTTCACGAGGTCGCTGAGCGCCTCCAGCGTCTCCTCCCACGGGGTCGCGTGGTCGTTGCGGTGGATCTGGTAAAGGTCGATGTAGTCCGTGCCGAGGCGGCGCAGGGAGTGGTCGACCTCGGTCATGATCGCCTTGCGTGACAGGCCGCGGCCATTGGGACCGGGCCGCATCGGGTGCCGGAGCTTGGTGGCGATCACCACCTCGTCGCGGTCGGCGAAGTCCTTGAGCGCACGGCCGAGGATCTCCTCGCTGGACCCGTTCGAGTACATGTTCGCGGTGTCGAAGAAGTTGATCCCCAGCTCCAGCGCGTGCTTGATGAGCGGGCGCGCCTCCTGTTCGCCCTTCGACCAGACGGGGTGGCCTCGGCCCGGGTCGCCGTAGGTCATCGCGCCGATCGCGATCGGCGACACGTCCAGGCCGGTCGTGCCGAGTTTGATGTACCGCACGATGCTCCTTAAAGTATGTGGAGAACTCTCCGCATAACGTAGTGGAGAGTTCTCCACTTAGCAAGGTGAGGTCCCGTGGTCCGTTCAGACGCCCGCGAGAACAGGGCGCGCATCCTCGCGGCCGCCCGCGAAGCGCTCGCGCGGGACGGCAGCGTGTCGATGAACCAGATCGCCCAGCGCGCCGGCGTCGGCGCGGGCACCCTGTACCGCAACTTCCCCACCCGCGAAGCACTCGCTCTCGCCGTCTACCAGGACGAGGTCGAGCGCATCCTCGGCACCGTGTCCGGGCTGCTGGCCGAGACGCCGCCACTCGAAGCGCTTCGCCACTGGACGAGCGACCTCGTCGAAGCGATGCGCAGGAAGCACGGCCTCGGCGACGCGCTCAGTCCCGGCGCCCACCAGGCGATCAGCGAGCAGACCTACGGGCCGGTCGTCGCCGCGATCACACGGTTCCTCGACGCCGGCAAGAAGGACGGGAGCATCCGCTCGGACGCCGACCCCGGCGACTTCCTGCAGCTCACCGGCGCACTCTGGCGCGCCGCGTCCGGACCGGAAGACCGGTCACCACGCATGCTCGCGCTCATCCTCGACGGGCTCCGCGCACAGCCGCGACGGTAGAGGCCGCATGCCGGCGCACCGCTAGTGGTCGAGGGCCTCGCGGGGCTCGGTGACGACCATGACGAAGCGCAGCGCCTCGGCGCCCTCGTTGGCGTAGCGGTGCGGGCGATCGGCGCTGAACAGCACGGCGTCGTCCCGCCGCAGCAGATGGCTGCTCCCGTACACCGACAGGGTCAGCTCGCCCGACAGGACGGTCAGCATCTCGCGCGTGCCGGGCGGGTGGGCGTCCCCGTCGTGGTACTCCCCCGGCTGCAGCGTCCAGTCCCACAGTTCGAGGATGGCCGGGACGTCCGAGCCGAGCAGGAGCCGGGCAGAGCCGCCCTTGTCGCTGCGCCAGAGCGTGGCCGCGTCCGCGGCGGCGACGACCCGGACGACCGGCGTGTCGGACACCTCGACCAGGCGGGCGACGGTGACGCCGAGGGCGTCGGCGACGCGGGTGAGCGTGGTGACGCTCGGGTTGGTGCGGCACTGCTCGATCTGCACCAGCATGCCGCGGCTCACGCCCGACCGCGCGGCGAGCGCGTCCAGGGTGAGCCCGCGGTGGGCCCGCTGCGCGCGGACGTTGTTGGCGATCGCCGCCGTGACCGTCTCCGGATCAGCCATAGGTGCAGTTTAGTGTGATTTGTGAACAACAGACTGCACCCAATAGATTGCACTAACAGTACAGTCTGTTGGAGGTGAGTGGCCGTGGTGGCGATCGTGCTCGCGACGGCGTGCGCTGTGGTCTACGGGACGGCCGACTTCTTCGGCGGGCTGGCGACCAGACGCTCCCGCGTCCTCGCCGTGGTGGCGCTCACGCAGATCACCGGCCTGGTCTTCGTGCTCCCGCTGCTCCCCGTGCTCTCCGGCACCCCGAGTGCCGGCGCTCTGGCATGGGGCGTGGCCGCCGGCCTGTGCGGCGGGCTCGGCGTGATCCTGTTCTACCGGGCCCTGGCGGGCGGGGTGATGTCGGTGGTGGCGCCGACGACCGCCACCACCTCGGCCACGCTGCCCGTGCTCGCCGGCCTGGCGATGGGCGAGCGTCCCGAGGCGGCGGCGCTGTGCGGGGTGGTGCTCGCGCTCGCCGCCGTGGTGCTCGTCAGCCGAAGCCCCGGCGCCCCCGCCGGCAGGGCGACGCTCTCCCCGATCATGCAGGCGCTCGCGTCGGGCCTGGGGTTCGGCGCGTTCTTCATTCTGCTCAAGCAGGTGCCCGGCGACGCCGGCCTGTGGCCGCTGGCCGGCGCCCGCCTCGCCTCCGCGATCGGCGCCGGCGCGCTGGCCCTGACGACCGGGCGCACGCTCAGGCCCGGGAAGGGCGCCCTGCCGGCCATCATCGCCGCCGGGATCCTCGACATGCTCGCCAACGTGCTGTACCTGCTGGCGGTCCAGCGCGGCCTGCTGGCCGTCGTCGCGGTGCTCGCCTCGCTCTATCCGGCCAGCACACTCCTGCTCGCCAGATACGTGCTCGGAGAGCGGCTGAGCGCCCTGCAGACCGCGGGGGTCGGACTGGCCCTGGGCGCGGTGGCCCTCATCGCCTCGGCGTAGGCCGCCTCAGTATGGGAGGGCCATCGCGACACGGCGCGGAAGGGCCCCGCGACACGGCACGGGAGGGCCATCGCGACACGGCATGAAAGCGCCACCGCGGCACGTTTGCGCGTCGCGCGGTGGCGCGGGTCAGGTCCGGTGGGCGGTCACCTCGATCTCGATGCGCATGCGCGGGTCCGACAGGCCGCAGACGAGCATCGTCGCCGCCGGCCGCACCTCGCCGAAGTAGCGCAGTAACACCGGCCAGCACGGCTCGAAGTCTTCGGCGTCGGGCAGCATGTACCGGACGCGGATCACGTCCGCGAACGAGCATCCCGCCTCTTCGAGCGCGGCGCCGATGTTCCTCATGCACTGCTCGACCTGGTCCACGATGCCCTCGGAGATGGTCATCGTCGCGTAGTCGAACCCGGTCGTTCCCGCAACGTGCACCCAGCCACCGTCGACCACCGCCCGCGAGTAACCGACCGCCTGCTCGAACGTGGAACCACTTGAGATCAATCTGCGAGACGTCATGGCGAGACCGTAGGCAGACCGTGTGGTGTACGTCCACCAGCGGGCCCGGCCGGCCACGCGCCATCGCGCCCCGAACGCGGGCGAAGAGCCCCGCGCGGGCTCAGGCCGCCTGAAACTGGGCGGGGGCCCGCAGCGCGCCTTCCTCGTGCGCGTAACCTTCCAGCATCGCCCTGAGCTGACGGCGTCCGCGGTGCAAGCGGGACATGACCGTGCCGATGGGCGTGCCCATGCGCTCGGCGATCTCCTTGTACGCGAAGCCCTCGATGTCGGCCAGGTACACCGCGACCTTGAAATCTTCAGGCAGGGAGCGAAGGGCGTTCATCACGACACTGTCGGGAAGCTGCTCCAGCGCCTCGGTCTCCGCCGAGCGCAGCCCGGTGGACATGTGCGACTCGGCGGCGGCGAGCTGCCAGTCCTCGATGTCCTCGGCCGCGGACAGCTTGGGAGAGCGCTGCTGCTTGCGGTAGTCGTTGATGAAATTGTTGGTCAGGATGCGGTGCAGCCACGCCCGCAGGTTCGTGCCCGGCCGGAACTGGTGGTAGGAGGTGTACGCCTTGGCGACGGTCTCCTGCACCAGATCCTCGGCATCGGCCGTGTTGCGGGTGAGGCGCATGGCGGATGCGTAGAGCTGGCTCGTCACGGGCATGACATCGCGCTCGAACCATGCCTGACGCTGCTGTTCGGTCATCGAGATCATTTATTCCCCCTCATGCCTGCTGTCCCCCGTTACCCATCCGGCATGAACCCATGCAGGCTCTGTTACCGCTTTACTCCATCTGACGGCTGAACACATGCTCACGGTTCACCCATAAGGGTGACGTTAGGGGTCGAAGCAGGTCAGCAGGGGTCGCCGGTGACAGACGTGGAGCGGCTACTACACACCCCTAAGCCGGACAAGTCTCATTATAGTAACAGACAACAGGCAAATAATGGGAAAGTGTGGTAAGAGTCACACATAAGGTCGACAAGTTAACGTATGCCCATGAAGTACGTGGACAGGCATGATCCGGAAGCTCGCGCGTGGGTCGCCGAGGCGATCCGCACGGTCGAGGCGGACGCCAACCGTAGCTGCGACACCCACCTGCACGTGTTCCCGCTGCCCTCGCAGTGGGGCATCGATCTCTACCTCAAGGACGAGTCGGTCCACCCGACCGGCTCGCTCAAGCACCGCCTGGCCCGCTCGCTCTTCCTGTACGGGCTGGCCAACGGCTGGATCGGGCCGGAGACGACCGTCATCGAGGCCTCCAGCGGCTCGACGGCGGTCAGCGAAGCGTATTTCTCCCGCATGCTCGGCCTGCCGTTCATCGCGGTGATGCCCGCGTCGACCTCGCCGGAGAAGATCGGGCTGATCGAGTTCTACGGCGGCAAGTGCCAGCTCGTGGACAACCCCCGGGCCATCTACGAGGAGTCGCGCCGCCTGGCCCAGGAGACCGGCGGCCACTTCATGGACCAGTTCACCTATGCCGAGCGGGCCACGGACTGGCGGGGCAACAACAACATCGCCGAGAGCATCTTCCAGCAGATGTCCCTGGAACGGCACCCCGAGCCTTCCTGGATCGTCGTCGGCGCGGGCACCGGAGGCACCTCCGCCACCATCGGCCGCTACATCCGCTACCGCCGCCACTCCACCCGCCTGGCCGTCGTCGACCCGGAGGGGTCGGCCTTCTACCCGGCCTGGGTCGCCGGCGACTCCCACATGATCGCCTCCGGCTCGGGGATCGAGGGCATCGGCCGGCCCCGCGTCGAGCCGTCGTTCCTGCCCAGTGTCATCGACCGCATGATCCAGGTGCCGGACGCCACCTCGATCGCCGCCATGCGATGGGTCCGCGAGATCACCGGCCGCCACGTCGGCGGATCCACCGGGACCAACGTCGCGGCGGCCGTGCAGATCATCAAGAGCATGCGGGAGAACGGCAAGCAGGGCAGCGTGGTCACGCTCATCTGCGACGGCGGCGAGCGTTACCGGGGCACCTACGACGATGACGACTGGCTCGCGGAACGCGGCGTGGACATCCAGCCCGCCCTCGCCGAACTCCGCGCCTTCCTCAGAATCTGAGCCAGGCGGACCGGCGGTGTCAGGCGGAGGTGGCGGGGTCCACCTTGAAGACCTTGGCGACGTCGTCGAGGATCACGTGCGCGCCGAGGATGCCGCAGGCCGTCATCCAGGTCACGTCGTCCACGTCGTGCCGTTCGCCCTTCAACCTGGCCCACAGCGGGTTGGCCTGGAACTTCTCCTGCACCTTGCGCACGTCGCCCTTCTCGTCCGGGTAGGAGGCGATGAAGATGCGGTCGGCGTCCAGGTCGGTGATGCGCTCCTCGCTGATGTCGACGGCGACGGTGTCGGTGGTCGTCGGCTGGCCCTGCGGGCGCGGGAATCCGGCGTCCTTCAGCACGACGCCGGAGTAGGAGTTCTCGACGTACAGCCGGACGGTCGGCTCGCCGGCGAAGCGCGCGACCGTGACGGTCGGCATCGTGCCGCCGTTCCCGGCCTTGACCTCCTGGCCGATCTTCGCGGCCCGGTCCTCGTAGGCCTTGATCTTCTGCTCGGCCAGGTCCTCCTTGCCGAGCGCCTTGCCCATCAGGCGAAGGTTGTCCTTCCAGATGGCCCCGCTGGTCTCGCTGAACACCGTCGGGGCGATCTGCGCGAGCTTGCCGTACAGGGCCTCGTGCCTGACCTTGGCGGAGACGATGAGGTCGGGCTTGAGCGCGATGATCTTCTCCAGGCTCGGCGCCTCCAGCGTCCCGACCACCTGCGCGTTCGCGCCGTACCGCTGGACGCTCGCGCCGAGGTAGTCCGGCAGCCGGTCGGTGACCGCCCGATAGGTCGTGAAGCCCACGACCTCGGTGTCCAGGGCCAGCACCGCGTCCACGAAGCTCTGGTCGAGCGCCACGACGCGCAGGGGCCGCGCGGGGACGGTCGTCTCGCCCATCGCGTGCTTCACGACGCGAGGGAAGGCCGCCGCGCCCGCCGGCGCGGTCCCCTGCGCGCCCGCTCCGGGCTCGGCGGAGGTCGGCGACCCGGCGCCGCATCCGGACAGGCCGATGAGCACGGCGAAGGCCACGCCGAGCGCGCTCAGCACTCGCATCGAAAATCCCCCCATAAAGGTTAGGCAAGGCTTATTTAGCTTAGGCATGCCTAACATGGCATACTCGCCTCAGAAGGGCAAAGAGCGGACAAGGCACGCGGACAAGGCGAGGAGTGGTCATGACAGCGAGGACCACCCGCGTCCCGCCCGCCATGACCGCCCGCTCCCGGAGGCTCGCCGTCCTCGGCGCCCTGGCGGCGGCCGTGACCGCCGCCGCCGTCCTCAGCGTCACCGTCGGGGCCAAGTTCGTGCCCCCGCTCGACGTCTGGCACGCCCTGTGGAGCCCGTCCGGCACCGAGCACGACGTCATCGTCCGCGGCCTGCGCGTCCCCCGCACCGCCCTCGGACTGCTCGCCGGCCTGGCCCTCGGCGTCGCCGGCGCCCTCATGCAGGGCCACACGCGCAACCCTCTGGCCGACCCGGGCCTGCTCGGCGTCACCCAGGGAGCGGCGTTCGCGATGGTGCTGAGCATCGTGGTGTTCCGGCTGGGCAGCCTGTACGGCTACATCTGGTTCGGCCTGGCCGGCGCCCTGGTCGCCAGCGCCGCCGTCTTCGCCCTCGGCCTCGCGGGCGGCGGGCGCGGCGGCCCCACCCCGGTCACGCTCGCCCTCGCCGGAACCGCCGTCAGCGCCTTCCTGTACGCGCTGACCTCCACCATCGTGCTCCTGGACCGGCAGGCGATGGACATGTTCCGGTTCTGGCAACTCGGGTCGATCGCCGGCCGCGACGCCGCGGTCGCCGGGCAGGCGCTGCCGTTCGTCGCCGCCGGCGTGCTCCTCGCGCTCGCCAACGGGCCCGGCCTCAACGCCCTGGCCCTCGGCGAGGACGTCGCCCGCGCGCTCGGCCGCAACGTCACGCTCACCCGCCTCGCCGGCATCGCCGCGATCACCCTGCTCACCGGGGCCGCCGTGGCCGCCTGCGGCTCCCTGGCCTTCATCGGCCTGATCGTGCCGCATCCGGCCCGCGCGCTCGCGGGCCCCGACCACCGCTGGCTGCTGCCGTACTCGGGCCTCATCGGCGCGGCGCTGCTGCCCGCCGCCGACGTCGTCGGCCGCGTGGTCGCCCATCCCGGCGAGTTGGAGGCCGGCGTCATCCTGGCCCTCCTCGGCGCCCCGTTCTTCATCATCCTGATCCGCCGCACCCGATCGGCACGCCTGTGACCGGCAGAACGCCGCTCGCCCGCCGTCCGGTCCTGCGGATCGGCGGGATGTCGTGGCTTCTCCGGCCCCGGGCGATCGCCGTCGCCGCGTCCGGGCTCGCCCTGCTGCTGCTCCTCGTCGCGCTGCACCTGCGCCTCGGCGACATCCCGATGAGCCTGGCCGAGGTCGTCCGGGCCGTCCTCGGCGGCGGCACCGGCGGCGAACGACTGGTGATCATGGAGCTGCGGCTGCCGCGCGCGCTGACCGGAGCGCTCGTGGGCGCCGCTCTGGGCGTCTCTGGAGCGATCACCCAGGCCATCGCCCGCAACCCGCTGGCCGGCCCGGACATCCTCGGCGTCACCTCGGGGGCCGGGCTGGCCGTCGTGGCCCTCACCGTGGCGAGCGGGACCGCCTACGGGGGTGCCGGCGGAGCCCTCGCCTCGGTCGGCATCCCCGCGGTGGCGCTCGCGGGAGGGCTCGCGGGGGCGCTGCTGGTGTACGGGCTCGCCTGGCGGCGGGGACTGGACGGGTACCGACTGGTCCTCGTCGGCGTGGGCGTCGTCGCGGTGTTCACCAACCTCAAGTACTGGCTGCTCACCGTGGGCGACGTCAACGACGCCACCCGCGCCATGGTCTGGATCAGCGGCTCGCTGAACGCCCGGGGCATGGAACACGTCATCCCCGTGGCCATCGCGCTCACCGTGATCCTCCCGGCCACGCTGGCCGGCACGCGCGTGCTCGGCGCCCTGCGCCTGGGCGACGACACCGTCAGAGGGCTCGGCGTGCGCGTCGACCTGGCCCGGGGGGCGCTGCTGCTCTGCGCCGTGCTGCTCGCCTCCGTCGCCACCGCCGCCGCCGGGCCGATCGCGTTCGTGGCCCTGGCCGCCCCGCAGATCGCCCTGCGCCTGGCCGGGGTCGCCCAGCCGCCGCTCGCCGTCTCGGCGGTGACCGGGGCCGTCCTGGTCACCGGCGCCGACCTGGCCGCACGTACGGCCGCCCCGGTCGAACTGCCCGTCGGGGTGGTCACGGCGGTGCTCGGCGCGCCTTACCTGATCTACCTCCTCGTCCGCACGCGGCGCGCCAAAGGTGGGATATGAGACTCCAGGCCGTCGACGTCAGGCTCGGCTACGGCGATCGGCTGATCGTCGACGGGCTCGACCTCGGCATCGAGACCGGGACGGTGACCGCGATCATCGGCCCCAACGGCTGCGGCAAGTCCACGCTGCTCCGCGCTCTCGCCCGGCTGCTCAAGCCGGTGTCGGGCCACGTCCTGCTGGACGGGCGGCGCATCGACCGGATGCCGAGCAGAGAGGTCGCCAAGATCCTCGGAGCGCTGCCCCAGGCCCCGGTCGCCCCCGAAGGGCTCACCGTGGCCGACCTGGTGGCCCGGGGACGCCACCCGCACCAGGCGTGGTACCGCCAGTGGTCGGCGGACGACGAGGCCGCCGTGGAAGACGCCCTGCGGATGACCGGGCTGCTGGACCTGGCCGACCGGCCCCTGGACGAGCTGTCCGGCGGCCAGCGTCAGCGGGCGTGGATCTCCATGGCGCTCGCCCAGGGCACCGGCCTGCTCCTGCTGGACGAGCCGACGACCTTCCTGGACCTGGCCCACCAGATCGACGTCCTCCAGCTGGTCACCCGCCTGCGCGACGAGGCCGGACGCACGGTCGTCATGGTGCTGCACGACCTGAACCTCGCCGCCCGCCACGCCGACCGCCTCGTCGCGATGCGCGACGGCCGCGTGGTGGCCGCCGGCGCCCCGCACGAGGTGATGACCGAATCCGTCCTCGACGAGGTCTTCGACCTTGACGCCAAAGTCATCCCCGACCCCGTCACCGGCACCCCTCTCGTCATCCCCATAGCCATCCGCTCGCGCCCCACCAGGTGAGATGATCGTCGGCGCCGTGCGAGCCGCGCCCCGGCCGGCACGCACCCTCGCGGGCGTCGGCGACCGCATGACGGGAGGCGTCCGGGAGTGACGATGGTGCGGGCCGCGTCCGTCCTCACGTCCCCGGCGAAGGTTTTTGCAACGTAAGCCGGCCCTCGCACGTCCCTGGATGGTGGAGTTCGAGGAATTCGTCCGTGCCCGGGGCCCGGCGCTGCTGCGGTACGGCCTGGTGCTGACCGGAAACGCCGATGACGCCGCCGACCTGGTCCAGGAGGCGTTGCTCAAGCTGAGCTCCTCCTGGCGGCGGGTCCGGAACAAGGACGACCCCGAGGGCTACGTCCGGACGATCATGGCCAGGCAGCACGTGAGCTGGTGGCGCAGGCGGCGGCGAGAACAGCTCACCGACGAGATCCACGCGCCGGTCTGGGAGGACGAGTACGACCTCAATGACGTCTGGCAGCGGCTGCGTGCGTTGCCGCCCAGGCAGCGCGCGGTGCTGGTGCTGCGCTACTACGAAGAGCTCGCCGACGACGAGATCGCCGCGATCCTCGGCATCACGCAGGCGACCGTCCGCAGCCAGGCCTCACGCGCGCTCGCCACGCTCCGCGTCAGGGCACAGGCGCTCATCGGGAGGCAGGGATGAGGACCGAAGAAGAGCTGGCCGGCGCTTTGCGCGCGATCGCCGAGCGGACGCCGCAGGTGGACCTGCTGGCCGGCGTGGCGACGAAGCGGCGCCGGCGGAGGCACAGAAGGGCACGCGCCGTGCTCGCGTCGGCCTGCGCGGCCGCGCTGGGATGGGGTGCGCTGATCATGTGGCCCTCGCCACCCCGGACCACCGTGGAGACGACGCCGCCGGACAAGACGATCGAGCAGGTATGGCCGCAGGCCGTCTTCACGATGCCCGGAAGATACCGGCCTCTCGCCGCGATCAGCGCCACGCAGGTACTGGTGCGGGAGGAGCCGGGGACGATCGAGGTCTATGACGTCACCACGCGACGTGCGAGAGTGGTGGCCCGGCTTTCCCAGGCTCCGGCGCAGGTCGCCGTCGATGACGAGCGGGTCGCCTGGCTGGCCGAGGGATACCTGTGGACCGCGCCCCTGCGGGGCGACGGCGAGGCCGGACGGGTCGGGCCGGTCGAGAACGAGGCGGCCGATCGGATCGCGCTCGCGGACGACCATGTCGCCTGGTCCGCCCCACTCGACGGGGTGTGGTGGAGGAGCGTGTCCGAAGGGAACCGACCCGCGAGAGTGGCCAGGTCCAAGGGGCTGCAACTCACCGCCTGGCCATGGGCGACCGACGAGCCACTCGACGTCCGGACCAATCCCACCAAGATCGTGAACCTGGAGAACGGCCGGACCACCACGATCACGCCGGCACGCGGAGTGGAAGGGTTGCGCTGCGGCCCCACCTGGTGCCTGGGGACCCGGGGTGACGACTCCGTGGTGCAGCGAATCGACGGCAGCCGGCTCCGCGTACCCAAAGGACTCCACGCCTATCCGCTTCATTATCCGTACGAAGATCGGTTCATCATCGGAGCCACGGCCGTCTACGACGCCCACACCGACCGGCTCGTCCCCTTCCAAGCTCCCAACGGAGAGTGGTCGACAGGCCAAGGCCTGATCTTCTGGTCGCAGAACGGCGCGGTGCGCGGGGTGAATCTCGCCGCGGTCCCCCCCGCACGGTAGGCGAACGGGCCACCAGAGGCATCGCTCCGTTCATCGCCGGCGACTTCAGCGTGCGGCCGGAGTCGCCGGCGGCGACGAACGCCGCCGACGACCCCGGCACGCCGGCGAGCCGGACGGCTCAGTCGATCAGTAGGCGCACTGCACCACGACGTCGTCGAGATCGACCTGCGCGGCGTGCCAGTACGGGTTCCGCTGCCCCACGGCGAACCGCAGCACGACGTCGGAGCGTTGCGCCGTCCAGCTCACCGTCTGGAGCTCCCAGCCGTGCACCCAGTCCTGAGTGATCGACTTCAGCGCGATGTACGTCCACGTGTCGGGGTCGATCACCTCGAGATTGAACGACGCCATCTCCCCCCACAACTCCGTCCAGACGCCGGCAGTGCATCGTGCCCCCGGGTGAGCGCTCACCGGCGTGAGGTGGATGGTCCGCCCGAGCGCGCACCAGTCGCCCTTCGTGTAGGCCCACATGCTGGCCCAGCCGCTCCCCGTACGCGGCGTGCTCGACGAACCGCCGAACACGGGCCCGCCGCACCCACCGTTCGCGGTGAACGTCCATCTGGACGCCGGATTCGTCGACGGCTCGAACCCGTCGGTGAGCTGCCAGATCCCAGCGGACGCGGGCCCCGCCGGCACGAGAACCACCGAGACTGCGATGGCCGCCGCCATCAACGAACGCGACAATGCTGAGCGCATGTGTGAACTCCCACGTCTCGACCCGAAACCAAGGAATAAGGAATGTGGTCCACGTCGAGAGGGCGCCACTCGCGACGACACCGTCATTGTGGCGGCTGTCGCGAGAGTGTCAAGAAATGGGCTCTGTTCTCTCTTTCGGCTCCGTCTCCCTTTCGGTGGTGACGGAATGTCACACCAGGAGGACGCGGTGGCGGAGCAGGGCGGAGCCGGCGGTCGCTCTGGGCGGGGACCGCCTGGCCGATGTGGTCCTTCCGCGTGCCGAATCGGCCGTGTTCGGGCCGCGCGCTTCCGATCCGACCGTCTCCCGGCTCATCGACACTCTCGCCGCCTGCGGAAAGCGGGCCTTGGCGGCACCCACGAGTTCGTCACCTGGACCTCCCGGCGCGGCCGAATCACGGGAAGGGGCGTGGACCCTGTCAGCGGTATCGGGTACCGCGAATGCAGAGCCCACTCACACGCTGAATCGCTGAACAAAGCCCTGCCATCCCCGCATGTGATTGATGAAGCGCTCGCTCAGTCCGCCCGTGCGCAGGTACTGCGCGCGTACTGGAAGCGCCGGGCTTTGGTGCAGGGGGTTGTCGTGTACTTTCTGGGGGAAGTTCCGCTGGAGGATGCCGGCTCGGCCGATCAGTACGAAGTCGCATCCTTCGTCCAGTAGTCGGCCGGCGCGCTGGGCGCTGGTGATGTTGCCTGCCGCTCCCACGCGTACGCCTTTGCGGGGGAGGTTGGTGAAGACGCTGAGCATGGTCTGCCCGTGGAATGCTCCTTCTCGAACGATCTGGGCGGAGTCCCACAGGGCCAGGTCGAGGTAGTCGATCAGTTCTCGGTCGAGGATCTCGGCCGTGATGTCGCGGAGTTCCTCCAGGAGCAGTCCGTAGCGCTCGACCGACAGGCGCCAGCCGATCTGGAGGCGGGGGCCGCATGCTCGGCGGATTCCTTCGATCACCTCGATGGTGAGGCGAGCCCGGTTCTCGGTGCTGCCGCCGTACTTGTCCGTGCGGTCGTTCAGCAGGGGGGACATGAATTCCGACAGGATCCATCCGAAGGCGCCGTGCAGTGAGACGCCGTCGAACCCTGCCTGTTGTGCTCTCTTGGCGGCCATGATGAAGCTGTCCCGGATTCGTTCCACCTGTTCGGTGGTCAGCGCCTTGATGCCCGGGACCGTGGAGCTGGATGCGGGGGCTGGAATTCCTCCCAGTTCCGGTCGGGCGCGGTGGCCGGCGTGGTGCAACTGCACTGCGGACAGGCCACCTCCCTCTCGAATCGAGGCTGCCATCTCGGTGAGACCGGGCAGATGTTCGTCGCTGTGAATCCCCAGCTGCCGCTCATATGCTTTGCCGCCGGCTTCGACGGTGGCGGCGCCGGTCTGGATCAGCGCGTAGCCACCCTGCGCCACCTGCCCGATCCAATCCTGATCGAAGTCGGACGCGGAGCCGTCATGCTCACTTTGCTGATTGGTGAGCGGCGCCAGCATGAAACGATTCTTCATCGCAGGGCCGTGCAGGAGACCGAGCGGTTCGAACAAATCTGAGACGGACATGGGAGTCTCCGGGATCGGGTCGGTGAGGCGCCATACGATGACGCAGTGGCGCCGACGATTTGTTTCGGTGGTTCTGGCCGACTCTCGGTAGCGGGACCCACGGCGACATGACGTGATCCGCTACGGAGTTCTTGCGCACCGCTGTGGCGTCAGCCGGTTACGGGGCTGCGCTTGGGGAATGCGTGACTGCGCGCGAGGATGACGATGAGCGTGATCGGCGCCAGGAGTACGACGGCCGCGATCATGAGAGATCCGGAGCCGAAACCGGCGAGGAGCACGCCGCCGACGAGCCCGCCGAGGCCGATGCCCAGGTTCCAGGTGGTCACCATCGACGACTGCGCCGCGTCGGCGTGTTCGCCCGCCGCTCTCATCAGTGCCGACTGAAGCAGGGTGGCCGCTCCGCCGAACGCGAGCCCCCAGGCCGCGACGGCGGCGTAGTCGGCTGCGGGGCTCGACGCGAACGCACCCAGTACCGCTGCGGCTGCGACGAAGAGTGCGGTGCTGAGGACGACCAGGGTGCGGTGGTGGCGGTCGATGAGTACGCCGGTGAGCCAGATGCTGATGATCGAGGCGATGCCGAAGTCGAGGAGGATCCACTGGACCTGGTCCTCCAGTCCGACGTCGCTGAGGATCGGCGCGACGTAGGTGTAGAGGATGGTGTGCGCGAGCACGAAAGCGCCGGTGACCACGAGGACGGTGCGCAGGCCCCGCAGTCGCAGGATGCGACGGAAGGCGATTCTGTCCTCGACCTTCTGGCCAGGGAAGTTCGGCAGGGTCCGCACGGTCCAGATGATGAGCAGCCCGGTCAGGGCGGTGACGATGCCGAAGGTGAGCTGCCACCCGACGGCCTTGCCGAGGTACGCCCCGACGGGGACTCCGAGGGAGAGGGCCACGGGAGTGCCTGCCATGGCGAAAGCCATCGCCCGGCCCTTCAGCCTAGGGCCGACCAGACGTGCCGCGTAGCCACCGAGGAGGCTCCAGACGACGCCGGAGGAGGCGCCCGCGATGAACCGGGCTCCCATGGTCAGGGGGAAGCTGACGGAGACGGCGGTCACGAGGTTGGCTATCACGAAGCCCACAAGCGCGGCCAGAAACAGGTGGCGTCGTGGCCATGAGGCGGTGGCCAGCATGACGGGTATCGCCGTCAGGAGTGTGCCCACCGCGTAGATGGTGACCGTCTGGCCGGCGACGGATTCCGAGACTCCGAGCGCGTGGCTCATCTGCGGCAGCACACCCGCCGGCAGAGCCTCGGTCTGGGTGGTGATCAGCCCGGCTGTGAAGAGGGCGATCAGGGGCAGGAGCGGCAGACGCTCCGCGGACGAGGTCCGCGCGACGTCCGTCTGGATGGTGGTCACGACTGTTCCTTCACTGGTCAGAGCCTCGGAGACAACTCCGGGTTCAGGTCGGGCCTCCGCGGTCGCGGCGACTCGACTAGGCTCCAACCTTCACATCAGTGAGAAGGCAAATGACGTATCGGGAGACGTGGTGAGGATCAAGGAACTCTCCGAGCGGACCGGTGTTTCCGCTCGGTTGCTGCGCTACTACGAGGAGCAGGGTCTCCTGAGTCCAGAGCGCGCGGAGAACGGTTACCGCGAGTACGACGAGTCCCACGAGGCGAGGGTCCGCCAGATTCGCAGCCTGCTGGACGCGGGCCTGACCACTGAGATCATTGGGACCGTGCTGCCCTGCCTGGCCGAGGCGGCGAACTCCGAGTATCCCGCCCCCGACTTCGTGAGCCGGGTCTGCCAGGAGCGCGAGCGCATGGCCGAGCGCCTGGCATGCCTGACGAAGAACCTGCAGGCCATGGACGACTATCTGGACGCTCTCGCCAAACGGTGACGCGCAGCCTCGCGACTGGAGCAGGGCGGCCATTTCTGCGAATGTGAGCCCCCGCGACTGCGGCGAAGCCGTCGCCGCCATCCTTCAATATTACCGAAGGTTCGGTAATATTGAAGGATGGCACGTCTTCCCTCCGTCGATCAGGCTCAGCTACTCGACCTCCTCATGCCCGTTTTCCGGGAGAAGGGCTTCGACGGGACCGTGATCGGCGACCTGTCGGCCGCCTCGGGGCTGCAGCGCGCGAGCCTCTACCACCGGTTCCCCGCCGGCAAGGAAGAGATCGCGGACGCGGTCCTCACCAAGGTCGGCGAGCGCTTCCTGTGGATCCTCGAACCGATGCGAACGGACTCCGACGTCGCGCGAGGGATCGCCGAGACCGCACGCCGACTGAGTGACTTCTATGGGGCGGGGGCGCTGTCGTGCGTTCTCGACACGATGACGCTGGCGGGGACTCCGGAGAAGGTCCGCGATCACGCTCGCTCGCTCGCCGTGACATGGATCGACGCGATGGCCGAGGCCGCGCAGCGCGCCGGACGGCAGCCCGAAGACGCCCGGAGCGCCTCAAAGGACGCGTTCCTGCGGATCGAGGGAGCGCTGGTGCTGGCACGGGTGCTGGGCGAGACGCACGCTTTCACCGAAATCGTGGCCCTCCTGCCGAGCCTGCTGATGCCCGCGCGGAGCTAGAGCCAGGGGTTTGCTGAGGAGCACGCCGTCGATCTGGAACCCATGGCGCCACGGCGGCGGACCCGGTCCGCCGGAAGGCTGCGGGCGCAGGGTGTGGCGCGCATCACCCTTTAAAATTACCGAACGTACGGTAAAATAGAATCGTTCATCTCGTTCGACCTTGGGAGCGTCTTTCATGAGCGGCAAGACCGCGGTCGTGGTGTTGTCCGACCCCTCGACCGGCACCGACGAAGCGCTGGGCCGGGTGTTCGACGCCCTCGCAACGGCGTGGGAGTTCGCGCAGGACGGCGAGGCCCTGGTGCTGTTCCAGGGGACGGGCACCCGCTGGCCTGCCGTGCTCGCGGACCCGGCCCACCCCGCGCACGAGCTCTACGCGGCGGTGAAGAAGCAGGTCGCCACGGTGGCCTCCTCCGGCTGCACTACCGTCTTCGGTGCGAACGAGGGCATCGAGGGCGAGGGGATCAAGCAGATCGGCCAGAACCAGGCGCCTGGTACCCCCGGGGTCGCGAGCATCCGTGAACTGGTGCATGACGGCTACCGGATCCTGACCTTCTGAGGCCCCGGCCGGCCTCGCGATCGCAGGCCGGTCGGCGACCCAGCGAGCGCTTCATCAACTACCTGCGGGGATGGCAGACCTTTGTCTACTGAACCGGCGTGTGAACGAATTCCTCCGCCGACCTGTTCACGGTCCCCGACCAAGGAGCCGCCACCACCAGGTCAGTGACGAGCACGGCAGGACACCTATGAATCCACACCGTTCCAGCAGTTATCGCATCGAAGACCAGTCGACCTAGGATCGTATACATGATCATGAATTCAGCAAAGAAAGCTGATATCAACTTCTATTTCGACCCCATCTGCCCGTTCGCGTGGATCACGAGCAAGTGGATCCGGATCATCCAGGCGCAGCGCGACTACACCGTCGACTGGCGATTCATCTCACTGCGGCTCATCAACGCGCACATCGACTACGACACCCACTTCCCCGCGGGGTACCACGACCAGCACACCTCGGGCCTGCGACTGCTGCGGGTGGCTTCGGCTGCCCGGGAGAAGCACGGCCGCGAAACGATCGGCCCGCTCTACGCGGCCTTCGGCGCGCGCATCATGGAGGCCGGACCCGACGAGGGCCGAGCCCCTGGCTGGCGAAGCACCCCCGACCTCGTCGCCGACGCCCTCGCCGAGGCCAACCTGCCGACCTCGCTTGTCGAGGCACTCGACGACACGACCCGCGACGTCGAGATCCAGGCCGAGTCCGACGAGGCGCTCTCGCTGACGGGCAGGGACGTCGGCACGCCGATCGTGCACTTCGAACCGCCCGAGGGCGTCGCCTTCTTCGGACCGGTGATCAGCCGGCTGCCCGACGACGAGCAGGCGGGGGTGCTGTGGGACCACGTCATCGGCCTTGCCCGGTTCCCGGGCTTCGCCGAACTGAAGCGCAGCCTGCGCGAACGTCCGCAGCTGCCGTCATTCGGCGTCACGGCACAGGAGACCGGGAAGACCGAGGACTGGCACGCAGGAAGCCGCAGGCTCAAGAAGTAGCTCAGCCGGAGTGCTCCTTCGCCGGACGGCGCCGGCTCCCGCCGTGGCGTTGAAAACGGATCAACCGCCCGTCGCGGTCGTGGTCTTCACGCCCGCCAGGTGCCGGCGATGTCGTTGTCGGCGACTTCGGGCTCGGCTGCTTCTGGGAGCGCCGAGCCGAAGTCCTGGCGGACTCCCGGCGTCGTCTCCACCGCCGCCGGTACCAGTGCGGCTACACCCGAACCCGCTTACCGCTGGAGGCCTGAGGCGGTTGGACGGGCAGCGCTCTCGATCGATGGCCACACCTTCTTGATCGCTGATTTCAGAACGTATTCTGCTGCACCTCGATGATGTGAGCACTGGCCATGCCGACGCATTGACCTTTCCGACTTGTCGAGAAATCCCCGAGCGGTCGCCGAGCGCGCGGCACGCCTGGGACGCGTCGTGTCACCCATCGGGACGCTCCGGACTTCTACTTGACGGCCGCGGATCGTGAAGAGGAGCGCGAGCAGACGCTCACCACCGCGTCCCGGCTGTTCCTCGGCTTGATCAAGCATGATCCCACCGCGAGGGCCCTGGTCATCGCCATGCCGGAGGTCTTCGCCTGGGGTCGCCATCTGGCTTCGGATGAATTGCGTGCCTTCACTCTGGAAAAGGGGCGGCGACGGGCACGCGTCGTGGGCTGGCCTGGCTGTCAGGGGCGCTGCTGGTCAGCGTCGCGCTTCGTCGGCTGTGGCGCGGAGTTCTCCACGAAGCGAGGACGGCAAGCGAACCAGCCGGCGATCACCCCTGGGATGGCGGTCACAGCGAGCACCAGGAGCGGAATCGACCATGATCCGGTCGCTTCGCGCAGAAGGCCCAAACCGATCGGGCCGAAGCACGCCAGCCCGTAGCCGATGCCTTGAACGAAGCCCGATACGGCAGAGGCTGTCTGCGGGCTCTTGGTCCGACGGTTGATGAGGGTCATGCAGAGCGGGAAGGTGCTCACCCCGATTCCCAGCGCGCACATCCACATCAGCGTGCCGTCGAGCGGGGACAGGAGGAGGCCCAGATATCCCGCCACCAGGAAGATCGCGCACCCGACGACCACGATGAACGGGTTCGTCATGCGCGTGGCCAGGTGTGGAACCACCAAGGCCGCGAGCATGCCCCATACCGAGTAGAGCGCGACCATGGAGCCGCCCAGTGCCGTGCCGCCCCCTGCGTCGGTGAGCACTGCCGGGACCCAGGTGATGATCCCGTAGTTGGACAGCGACAGCATCGCGAAAAGGATCACCAGGCCCCAGACGGTCGATGATCGGCTGATCCTCGGGCCCGCATCGGTCGCCGTCACGGCCGCCGGCGCGTGGTGATCGGCAGGCAGCCTGACTGCCAGGACGAGCCAGACCACACCAGCCACAGCAGCCGGTCCCGCCCAGATGCCTACCGAGAGCCGCCACGTCGCCGCTTCCGCTACCGGGACCGCGAGGAGCGGGGCGATGAACTGACCCGTCTGCAGGAGGATCAGGTAAAGCGAGGTCCCCAGGGCTAGTCGATCGGCGAACCAGACCTTCACCAACGGGACGATGACGACGTTCGCGGCTCCGATTCCGGCCAGGGCCAGCACGGTCGAAAGCACCAGCAACATGGGCGTTGGAGACAACGCGCGCATCAGGAGCGACAGAGCCGTCAGGCTCAGCGCCACGGTGGCCGTGCGCTCGAGTCCGAACTTCCTCGTCACCGCTGGGGCGAGAAACCCGAAGATGCCGAAGGACGCCGCCGGCACAGTGCCGAGCAGTCCGGACAGCGTCACCCCGAAGCCGAGATCGGATCCGATGATCTCCAGGAGCGGGGTGAACCCGGTCACGGCCGTTCGCAGGTTGACCGCTGTCAAGGCGATGGCGAGCCAGGCCCACAAGATCAGGCGCCCACGGTGCAAGGGAATGAGCGATGAGGGGAGCGATGTCACGTTATACTCCGCTTTAAGGTCAGCAGATGATGGGATTATGGGATGAGTTCCGAAGAGTCTGGCACGCGACAGCCGATGCGTCGAGTGGGACTCATTGACCAGGCTGCCGAGCGCTTCCGCGAGGAGGTGGTCTCTGGACGCTGGCCGGTCGGTGGGCGGATACCGACCGAGGCCGCACTGGTGTCGGAGTTCGGGATCGGCCGGAACACGGTGCGCGAGGCGCTGCAGTCGCTGGTGCACGCAGGTCTACTGCGCCGGCAGCAGGGCCGCGGCACCTTCGTCATCTCCAACTCTGAGCTGGCAGGCACTCTTGAACGTCAGCTCGCCGGTGGCACCCGTCGCCACTACCTGGAACTACGCCGTGCCCTTGACAGCGCTGCAGCGTCACTGGCCGCATTGAACCGCTCAGATGCCGACGTCGAGCTGCTGCGCGAGCTGCGCGACCGTCGAGAAGCGAGCTGGTCGACCGATGATCTCGACCTGCGAGCGAGCGCGGACCTCACCCTGCACCGCGCGATCGTGGCGGCGACGCACAACCCTCTCTACGTCAAGCTGTACTCCAGCATGCTCGACACCTTCGCTGCCCACATGCGCGACGAGAAGGGCGAGGACGACGACGCGGCACACCGCTACCACCACGAGCTGGTCGAGGCGATCGCGGACGGGGACGCCGACCGTGCTGCCACGAAGGTGCTCTCCATCTTCGAACCCTTCATGCGCTGAACCACGCAACCGCCTCCCCGCTCCGCCGGTGCCCGAACCGCCCTGGTCCGTGCTGGCAAGATCCGGGCCACCGGACTGTCGAGCTTCACCGCCGACGCCGTCCGTGAGTGGATCGACACCGCCGGCAGCGGTGGCTTCGCCGCCCCGGTGGCGCTCCAGCCGCACTACAGCTGGTTCATCGGCAGCCGTTCGAGGGGGAGTTCGCCCCGCTCGCGAGCGAGGCCGGTCTTGCGGTGCTTCCTTAACGGGCCCTCGGTGGCGGATTCCTGTCGGGCAAGTACCGCGCCGATGCTGACACCGAGGACCGAGCCAGTGTCAACGCAGGTGACCCTTCGGCCTAGTGCCCGACGGGTTGACGACCTCTTCGGAGGAGTAGCCGTGTTGCGGAGACCTCCGGGCGTTGGCGCTCAGGCCGGCTCGGAGATCTCGTCGTGGACGGACAAGCCCATGGCGGGATGGCGCCGTCGACCAGCCTGGCCGCCTCCGGCGTCTGGCTTTCCTCTGGCCCGGGCGCGGCGAGTTGTTCGGTTCGATTGGTTCGGCCGAAGCGAACAACGAGGGCGAATTTATTCGGTACAGCACATATTGGCTTAGCCGAACAAAATCACGGGAGTTGGCCTCACCACCGACTACGGTCGATCAGTCGCCAGGCAGGATGGTGAGTCGCTGTCCCTTGGGAAGGTGTCGAGGGGCGACGACGAGGTAGTCGCGCTGATCGAGGGTCGCGACCTCGCGAAGGTCGAAGCGCTCGGCCAGGGCTATCACTCAGGCGTCGACCGCCTGAAGGCGCAGCGAGGCGTAGGCCGTGAGCAGTTCGGAGACCCGACGGTAGTCGTGAGGCGTTACCTCGATCACGCGGAGTTCGTCATCGGCGATGGCGGCGCAGAACTCGGCCGCAAGGCCGGGACTACCACGGCGAACCCGGATCGGAGAGCAGGTGACAGATCTCTGTCACCGCGAGCGAAGGCACGACGAGCCTGGTCCAGTTCTGTGTGAGAAATCGCACGCAGCGGGCGTGATCCTTGTCTGCTCTGTTGAACGCGGCGACGGGGGGCCCGTGTCGCAGAGGATCACGCGATGATCGCTCCGTCGGACTGCTCGTGGTGAGGATAGGTGAGATACCGGTCATGATGGACGCCAAGGTCTGCTGGCCCTTGGAGAGCACCGACCAGCGCGGCGAGGTGCCGAGGAAGCTGCGGCTCATCGAGAGCGTCCTCGGTGCCGGCTCCGGCATCATCGTTGAAACTCATGGTTCCAGTGTAGGCACGAACCTGTCCGAGCTGGAGGCATCTCTAGAGCTGCAGCATACGCAGCTGCCGCCCCCTCACCGCGGCTACTGCGGCATCGGCGGCACCAACGTCAAACTAGGTGACCCATCTGAAGGGGTGCCTCCGGATGGGCGAACAAGATCATGCCGCACATGTCCCGCATCCGGAGAGGCGGATGGTGTGCGCTCCCTCTGGGCCAAGCTCCACTGGCTGAGGCGGCTGGATGGGCGGCGCTCTCGGTCGATGGCCATGGATCCCTTTGACCGCCCATGTCAGAACGTGTTCTGATGTACCCTGATGGCGTGAGCGCCAGTCATGCCGACGCAGTGACCTTTTCTGACTTGTCGCGAAATCCCCGGGCGGTCGCCGAGCGCGCGGCACGCCTGGGACGCCTGCGTGTCACCCATCGCGATGCTCCGGACTTCTACTTGACGGCGGCGGACCGTGAAGAGGAGCGCGAACGGACGCTCACCACCGCGTCCCGGCTGTTTCTTGCCTTGATCAAGCATGATTCCACTGCGCGGGCGCTGGTCATAGCCATGCCGGAGGTCTTTCCTTGGGTTCGCCACCTGTCTGCGGACGAACTGCGTGCCTTCACTCTGGAACTGGTCGAAGCGCTCTCCGACGCGGCCGAGCTGGAGGTCGATGCCACCACGCAGGAGGTCATCGCCGGCTGGCGAGCCACTGCCAGGATCAAGGCCGACCCCGCACACTACGCCGAGGCTCGCAAGCCCACGAGCGGTGACTTCGGGCCGGTCCAGGTTTCGGCATGAGCCCGAAGCGTGGAGATCGGGTCACAGTGCCACCACCGGATGGTGAGTGGGATGTCCGGTTCGGTGCCAGTGAAGCGGTCAGGGGCTGAGAAGAGCCGTGCCGCCATGCCCTGGCCAATACGCGCCGATGCTTCGACGTGCTGCGGGTTGATCCCCGTTCCCGCTCCAGTCACGACCGTCAGCATCGCCTACGCGGCGACCTCGCGACTCATCGTCACAACGGCAAGGATTTGGAACAGTGGGAATTCGAGGTCACCAGCGGCGGGCGTGTCCGCTATGCCATCGATGATGCCACTCGCACTGTCTGGGTAATCTATGCATCGCCTCGGCACCCCAAAGACACCGAATAGCTGACCATTGCTCCGCGAAGCCAAGTGCTACCACCAGCAATATCTGCACAAAGTACCCAATGAGTACTGCGGCATCGGCGGCACCGGCGTCGGCTGCCCCATCGGCGTGACGACCGGCGAGGCATGACCTAGCGAGCCTGCCTCCACAGGCCTCCACGGTGTCGTCGTCGTCGCGGACGATCAGCGCGTCGTCGCCGCCGAGCTCCATGTTGGCCTTCTCCGGCGTGTGCGCCGCGAGGTGCGCGACCGACCGCCCGACGGCTGTGCTGCCGGTGGGCTGGACGCGAGAAGGCCGGGCATCCCATCCGTCGGACGCCCAGCCCGCCACCGGCCCCCTTCCGCGAGGCTGGTCGCTCAGAACTCGCAGTTGTGCTCGGTCTCGCCGGTGCAGGTGTCGGTGTCGGCGCCGCCGTCGGTCGTGTCGTTCCCGCCACGGCCGTTCAGGAAATCGTTGCCGGTGCCGCCGTCGAGGATGTCGCGACCGCTGCCGCCCCAGAGGGTGTCATTGCCGGCCGAGCCGAAGATCTCTGTGAACCGGTTGACGGTGTCGTTGTTGACGATGTCGTCGCCCTGGCGCATGTTGACCATGATCGTGCTGGCGTTCTTGCAGCTGACCCCGCCGGAGATGGGCTGGCAGTCGGTGTCGCTGGAGGTGACTCCCGCCCCGGTCACCTTGATGACGCCGCCGGCGCCCTCTGCCAGGGTGATCAGGTCGGATCCGTTCGTGCCGGTGACCGACAGGCCGCCGAGACTCACGGTCACGGTGATCGGCGAGGCCGCCTGGGCGGGAGCGGACAGGGTCACCACGCCGGCTAAACCGGCGATGGTGAGGGCGAGGGCGGCGATGTGACGACGCATGTTCATTTCAGTCCTTAACTCGGTGATCCCGGCCCCCGTTGGACCGATGCACCAAGGAAAGCGCCTCGCTTGCCTCCGGTCTGTGGCGAAATGCGCGCCCGGTACCGATCCAAATGCCTACGGCAAGAAGGCGGCGCGATTCCTGTATGACGGGTGTCGGGTGAAGGCGTTCGGGTTTATTACCGTCATTGGACGTCAAAACGCCCCCAGGCGAGGGCCTGCCATGCCGCCGGCACGTTGCCGGGCTTGTGCGGGAGCGCCAGCCGGCGCATCTCCCGCTCATCGAGGTCACCGTCCACCACAGCCACGAGGTCGATATCGCTGATTCCCGGCCGCCATGCTTCCAGTGCGATCGAGCCGACCATGTAGAAGTCACAGATCCGCCCGGGCACCAGCCGGTCGGCTACCGACAGAGAACGGGAGACCGCACGTGCGGCGTCGTCCGGAAGCATGAGACAGCAGGCTTCCACGACCGATGGCACGCCACGAGGGGGGCGCGCTTGGAGAAGCGTGCGCCGGAGGCGGTCCTCTTCAGGGCGTGCGGTCCGTCCAACCCGAGAGGTCGGTGCCCGGCGGCGGTGGTGGGCGCCGCCGGGACCGGAGTCAGTCGCCGAGGAGGGCGTCGGTGAAGACCTCGGGGTCGAAGGGGGCCAGGTCGTCGGGGCCCTCGCCGAGGCCGACGAGCTTCACCGGAACGCCCAGCTCGCGCTGGACGGAGATCACGATGCCGCCCTTGGCCGTGCCGTCGAGCTTGGTCAGCACGATGCCGGTGATGTTGACCGCCTCGGCGAAGACCTGGGCCTGGCGCATGCCGTTCTGTCCGGTGGTGGCGTCCAGCACCAGGAGGACCTCGTCGACCGTGGCCTTCTTCTCGATGACGCGCTTCACCTTGCCCAGCTCGTCCATCAGGCCGGTCTTGGTGTGCAGGCGGCCGGCGGTGTCGACGATGACCGTGTCGACCTTGTCGTCGATGCCCTTGGACACCGCGTCGAAGGCGACGGAGGCCGGGTCGGCGCCCTCGTCCTTGCGCACCACCTCGGCGCCGACCCGTTCGCCCCAGGTCTGGAGCTGGTCGGCGGCGGCGGCGCGGAAGGTGTCGGCGGCGCCCAGCAGGACCTTGCGGCCGTCGCCGATCAGCGCTCGGGCGAGTTTGCCCGTGGTCGTGGTCTTGCCGGTGCCGTTCACCCCGACGACGAGCACGACGGCGGGCCGCTCACCGTGCGGGGCGGTGTGCAGCGTCCGGTCCATGTCGGCGCCGATCAGGGCGAGCAGCTGCTCGCGCAGCAGGCCGCGTACTTCGTCGTGGCTGCGCGACCCGAGCACCTTGACCTTGGTGCGCAGCTCTTCGACCATCGTGCGCGTGGGGCTGACGCCGACGTCGGCGGTGATCAGCATGTCTTCGATCTCGTCCCAGACGTCGTCGTCCAGGCGGTCGCGCGACAGCAGCTCGAGCAGGCCCTTGCCGAGCGTGCTCTGCGAGCGGGCGAGCCGGGCGCGCAGCCGCACCATGCGGCCGGCGGACGGGGGCGGGATCTCGAAGGCCGGCGGGGGCGGCGCGACGGGCTCGGCCGGCTTGGCCGGTGGGGGGACGGTGGTCGTGAGGGTGTCATCTTCGATGACACCGGTGGCCGGAGCTTGGCTCTCCTCCGGGATCGTCGGCGCCTCGGGCGGCGCGACGGGCGGAGCGTGCCTCTGGCTCGGGCGGAACAGCAGGAACATCCCGCCCGCCGCGAGCAGCGCGACGACGATGACGATCAGAATGATGCCGAGGTACCCATCCACAAGATGTCAGTTTTCCAGACGAGCGGCCATGCTCACGCCCCGGCTTGCCCGCGCCGCGCCGGTTGCGCCGATATGAGCGTTCAGAGGCGCTCTCGCCACGGGCACAAGGAGGCCGACGACGGCTGGCCGGCCGGCAGGACGTCTGCCGGGTGGAGGTGCTCGGAGGCGTTTTCGAGCCCGGGGAAGGGCGGCTGTCAGGGTGTCCGGCGGTGGAAGTGCTCGACCGCGCGCTGCACCCGCAGGCCGGCGGCGAAGTCGGCGAGTCTGGAGGGCTCCCCACGGACGGCCTTGGCGAACTCGCTCAGCCGGGTGTCCTCTCCCCCGCGGGGCCCGTCCGGCTCGACACGGGTCCAGCCGGAGCCGTCGCCGAGCCACAGGTCCGCGAAGTCGGTGATCCGGTACGACCGCTCGGCGCCGTAGAGGGTCCATTCGTAGGTCTCCGGTGCCGCGGCGACCTGCCCCGAGATCGTGACCGGAACGTCCCCCGCGGTGAACAGGCCGAAGGCCGACTCCTCCCCCGCCGCGCCGTAGCCGGCCCGCGTGTGCACAGGTGTGAGGGGGCCGAGGAGCCGGTCGGTGAGGAAGAGGAAGTGCGAGCCGACCTCCCGCAGAAAGCCGCCCTGGGCACGACCGGCGACCCAGTGGGCGTCCTGCTGGAACTCTCTCGGCCACTGGGGGAAGGTGAACCGCATCTCCACGCCGAGCACCGTCCCGGCCTCGCCGTCCCGCAGCGCCCGGCCCACCGCCAGCGCGGCGGCGCGGTCGGCCATCGTGAAGTTCAGCCCGGTGGCGACCCCTGTCTCGGCGGCCACGGCGACCATCTCTTCGCCTTCGGCCAGGTCCACCGCGAGCGGCTTCTCGGCGAAGACCGCCTTGCCCGCCTTCATCGCGCGCACGGCGTAGGCCGCGTGCGTGGCGGGCGGCGAGGCGACGTAGAGGGCGTCGAGCCCGTCATGGTCGACCAGTTCGTCCGGTTCTGCGGTGTAGATCACTTCCGGGTGCGCCGCGGCCGCCCGCTCGACGGCCCGCGCGCCCGGGTCGGCGGCCAGGACGACGTCGAACTCAGGGTGCCGCCGCGCTACGTCGAGCATCTCGGCGCCCATCGCGCCCAGCCCGATGATGCCCAGACGGATCTTCGCTTTCTCCATGATCGGAATCTTGGCCGTCCCGACCGGTCGGGACAAGCCCGCGGCCGAGGCCCCGGGACCCTACGCCGGCGGGCGGCCCATGAGACGACGACACGGCGTGCATCGTCTCGCCGGCGGAGCCGGGGTTCTACGGCGCCTGCTCATCGGTGGCGATCTTCTCCTGCGCCTCAGGGCCGGCAGCGGGCTCCGGCGGGCGGCGGTAGACGCCGTACCAGTGGGCGGCGGCGAGTTCGCCGGCCACGCGGGCGTCCTCCTCGCCGTCGTCCTCGGTGGTGGTCACGTGCTGGGCGATGACCTTCTCTCCGCCCCAGATCATGACGCGAGCCGCCCTCACCGGATCGAGACCGGTGGACGCGCGCCCCGCGCGCTGCTCCCGCGCCAGCAGGACGGCGACGCGGTCGATGAACCGCTGCTGGCCGGCCTCCAGCGCCTCGCTCACCGCACGGTCGTAGCCCGCCACTTCGAGGACCGCCGCGTACGTGGCGGCACGCCCGCGGTAGTGGCGGATGATGCTCAGGTAGGCGTCCGCGAGCCACGCCAGGCCGTCGGCGGGGCCGCAGGGGTCCCAATCGGTCCCGATGTCGAAGGTCCCCGTCTTCAGGGAGGCGGCCAGCCGCAGGATCAGCTCGGTCTTGTCGCGGAAGTACAGGTAGAACGTGGACCGCGACAGGCCCGCCTCCGAGGCGATGCGTTCGACGCTCAGTTCGGTGAAGCTCGCGCCTTCGGCCAGCAGCTTCTCGACCACGTCGAGCGTGCGCGCCTCGGCGGCGGCGCGGCGGTCCACGGCGGCGGCGGAGGGCCGCCGGGTCGTTGATGCCAATGGTCTTCCGATGCTCGGGGCGAGTGTGCGTCTTCGGCGGTCGCCTGAGGTTCCCAACCCTAATGTAGGCTGAGCTGGACATAGTGTCCAACGTTTCGTCCAACACGCTGTCCAAGAAGCCGGACGACAACGCTGACACCTGCTGTGACCTGTGAGAAGGGTGTGGCCGATGCCGCCTCGTACCTATGTCCTGATACCCGGTGCCTGGCATGGGGGGTGGGCGTGGCGGCCCGTCGCCGAGCGGCTGCGCGCAGCCGGGCACCGCGCGATCACCCTCACGCTGCCCGGCCTGGGCGACGGCGACGACCCCACGGGCCTGCGCCTGCAGGACGCGGTCGACCACGTGGTGAACGAGGTGGAGCGGCTCGACCTCACCGGCGTGACCCTGGTCGCGCACAGCTGGGGCGGCTACCCGATGACCGGGGCCGCCCATCGCCTGGCGGGCAGGGTCGCCGGGCTCGTCTACTACAGCGCGTTCGTGCCTCGCCCGGGTGTCTCTCTGCTGGGCGAGAACCCTCCCGAGAACGTGGCGCTGCTGCGCTCACTGGCGGAAGCCTCCCCCACCCGGTCGATCCCGATGAACCTGGAGTTCGTCCGGCAGTTGCTCATGCAGGGCGCCGCAGAGGACGTCCAGCGCCTGGTGACCGAGTTGCTGACGCCTCAGCCGAGCGGTTACTGGGAGGACGCCCTGGACATCCCCGAGGTCACCGCGCTCGGCATCCCCGCCCGGTACGTACTGAGCGAGGAGGATCACGCGCTGCCGCGCCCGGGCACCGAGTTCGCAGCCCGCCTGGGGGTGGAGCCGGTGATGGTGCCCGGGACGCACGAGAGCCTGCTGACCCACCCCGACGAGGTGGCGAAGGCGCTGCTCGACGACTGAACCGCAGATGGGCCGCCGTGCCGGGGCCCGACGGCGCCGAGACCCCGGCGTCCCAGCCGGGGCTTCGGCCGGACCGGCCGGGAGGGCGGCTCACGCCCGAGAAGACCCGGCCGGCGACCGGGCAGGGCAGGCTCGCGACCGGGCAGGGCCGGAACTCACGGCCGGCCGCCGGCGAAGGTCAGGCGGACTCGCGTTCGCGGAGGCGCTGGCTGACGACCTGGGTGACGCCGTCGCCGCGCATGCTCACGCCGTAGAGGGCGTCGGCGATCTCCATGGTGCGCTTCTGGTGGGTGATGACGATGAGCTGGGAGCTCTGGCGCAGCTCTTCGAACAGCGTCAGCAGCCGCTGGGTGTTGGTGTCGTCCAGCGCCGCCTCGACCTCGTCCATGACGTAGAACGGCGACGGCCGCGCCTTGAAGATCGAGATGAGGAACGCGACGGCGGTCAGCGAGCGTTCTCCGCCGGACAGCAGGGACAGCCGCTTGACCTTCTTGCCCGGCGGCCTGGCCTCGACGTCGACGCCGGTGGTGAGCATGTCGGTGGGGTCGGTCAGCACCAGGCGCCCCTCGCCGCCGGGGAAGACCCGGGTGAAGATGGTCTCGAACTCGCGGGCGACGTCCTCGTAGGCGGCCGTGAAGACCTGCTCCACCCGCTCGTCGACCTCCTTGACCACGGTGAGCAGGTCGCGCCGGGTCTTGCGCAGGTCTTCGAGCTGGGAGTTGAGGAAGGCGTGCCGCTCCTCCAGCGCCGCGAACTCCTCCAGCGCCAGCGGGTTGACCTTGCCGAGCTGCGCCATCTGCTTGTCGGCGACCCTGGCGCGCTTCTCCTGCTCGTCGCGGACATAGGGCACAGGCTCGCCGTCGGCGACCGGAACGGGCTGGTCGGGGCCGTACTCGGAGATCAGGGCGTCCATCTCGACGCCGTACTCGTCCATGGCCCGCTGCTCCATCTGCTCCAGGCGCAGCCGCTGCTCGGTGCGGGCCACCTCGTTGCCGTGGGCGCGGTTGACCAGCTTGTCGAGCTCGGCTGCAAGCTCGCGCACCCGCGCGCGCACGGCCTTGAGCTCGGCGTCGATCTCGCCGCGCGCCCGCTCGGCGTCCTCTCGGTCGTCGGCGGCCAGCGCCAGCGAGACTTCGAGCACCCCGAGAGCGCGCCCGGCGCCGCGGACGACGACCTCGGCCACCTGGGCCTGGGCGCGGCGCCGCTCGCGCAGCGCGGCGGCTCCGGCCCGTTCGCGCCGTTCGCGCTCGGCGGCCTGCACGAGCTGGTCGGCGCGGCCGGCGATGCCGCGGACGCGCTCTTCGGTCGTGCGGACGGCCAGCCGCGCCTCCATCTCGGCCTGCCGGCCGACGTTGCAGGCCCCGGCCAGCTCGTCGCGGGTCTCGGTGGTCGGCTCGGCGGCCAGCTCGTCGGCGTACTCGGCCTCGGCCAGGCGCTCCTCCAGCTCGACGACCCCGGCGAGGTCGCGGTCGCGCGCCTGCTCGGCGGCGGCGACGCCGCGGGCCAGCCGCTCGCACTCGTCGCCCGCCGCCTTGGCGGCGGCGTCGAGCTGGGCCAGCCGCCTGGCCGCGAGGGCGACCCGTTGATCGGCCTCGCGCTGCTTGGCCCGCACGCGGTCGAGCTCGGCCTGTGCGGAGTTCACGCCGGACTGGGCGGTGTTGACCCCGGTCTGCGCCTGCGCGGCCCGCGCCTGGACGGCTTCCACGGCCTGCTGGGCGGCGCGTTCGGCGCCCCCCGCGCGTTCCAGTTCTTCGGTGGTGCTCTCGGCGGTGGCCCGGGCCTGCTCGAGGTCGGCGACGGCCTGGTCGAGGGCGGCGCGCACCTGCAGCACCGAGCCGCCGCCACCGGACCCGCCCTGCGCGAAGAACGCCCCCACCAGGTCGCCCGACCAGGTGACGGCCCGCACGCCGGGGCGCTCCTCCACGACCTTCCTGGCGACCGACACGTCCTCGACGACGACCACGCCGGACAGCAGGCTCTCGACGGCGGCGCGGAACCGGTCGGAAACGGTCACCAGATCGCAGGCCCACTCGGCGCCGTCCACGGGCACTGGCCTGGCCACGGCGGCGTCCGCCGCGACGACCAGCGCGGCCCGGCCGGCGCCTTCGGCGCGCAGCAGCTCTACGGCGTCGACGACGGTGGACAGCGACTCGACCGCCACGGCCTCGGCGGCGGCGCCGAGCACGGCGGCCACGGCCACCTCGGCGCCCGGCCGCACGGTCATCAGCGCGGCGAGCGGCCCGAGCACCCCGGACAGGCCGGAGGCCATCAGGGCCGCCGCGCCGTCGGCGCCCTCGGCCAGGCCCATGCGCAGGGCGTCCACCCGGGCCTCCAGGGCGGCGACGGCCCGCTGGGCCTGCTGGTCGGCGGCCCGCGCCGCGCCCACGGCCGCGCGCGCCTCGGCCAGCGCCCGCCGCGGGGCCTCGGCGTCCGCCTTGGCGTCCTCCACGGCGGCCCGGGCCTCCTCGACCGCGGCCTTGGCCTCGTCGACGCCCTGCTGGGCGCGGGCCAGTTCGTCGGCGAGCGCGGGATCGGACGCCGGCTCGGCCTCCTGCTGCGCGTCGTGGTCTTCGCGGGCCCGCTCGCTGCGGTGACGGGCCTCCAGCAGGGCCTTGGTCAGGCGCCCGATCTCTTCCTCGGCGGCCCTCGCGCGGCCGCGCACGGCGGCCACCTCGCCGCGCAGCCTGGCCAGGCTCTCGCGCCGGTCGGCGGCCTCGCGCGCCGCCGCGGCCAGGCGGCGTTCTTCGACGGCTAGAGCGCTCTCGGCCTCGGTGCGGCGCCAGACGGCCTGTTCGAGGACCTCCTCGGCCTGTTCCAGCTCGACCTTGAGCGCCTCCTCGCGCTCGCGCACCTCGGCGGCCTCGCGTTCGTACTCTTCGGGGTCACGCCCGCGGCGCTCGATGGAGGCGGCCTCGACGGCGTGGCGGTGCCGCTCGGCGGCCAGGGTCTCGACGCTGTGGAAGCGCTCTTTGAGCGCGGCCAGGCGGTAGTAGGTCTCCTGCGCGGCGGCCAGGCGCGGCTGGGCGGCGCCCTCGGCGGCCTCAAGCTCGGCCTCGCGGGCCTGCCCCCGTTCGAGGTCGCCCTCGACCTGGGTGCGCCGGGCGCGGACGGTGGCCTCGTCGGCGGCCTCGCGGTCGAGGTGGTCGCGCAGGCGGACGACGTCGTCGGCCAGCAGGCGCAGCCGCGCGTCGCGCAGATCGGCCTGGATGACCGCGGCCTTGCGGGCGATCTCGGCCTGGCGGCCCAGCGGCTTGAGCTGGCGGCGCAGCTCGGCCGCCAGATCTTGGACGCGGGTGAGGTTGGCCTGCATGGCGTCGAGCTTGCGCAGCGCCTTCTCTTTGCGCTTGCGGTGCTTCAGGACGCCCGCGGCCTCTTCGATGAAGGCCCTGCGCTCCTCGGGGCCGGCGTGCAGGACGGTGTCGAGCTGGCCCTGGCCGACGATGACGTGCATCTCGCGGCCGATGCCGGAGTCCGACAGCAGCTCCTGGATGTCCAGCAGCCGGCAGGTGTCGCCGTTGATGGCGTACTCGCTCTGGCCGGACCGGAACATCAGCCGGCTGATCGTGACCTCGGTGTAGTCGATGGGGAGGGCGCCGTCGGTGTTGTCGATGGTCAGCGTCACCTCGGCGCGCCCGAGGGGCGGCCGGGAGGAGGTGCCGGCGAAGATGACGTCCTCCATCTTGCCGCCGCGCAGGGACTTGGCGCTGTGCTCGCCCATGACCCAGGCGAGGGCGTCCACGACGTTGGACTTGCCCGAGCCGTTGGGGCCGACCACGGCGGTGATGCCGGGCTCGAACTTCAGGGCGGTGGCGGAGGCGAAGGACTTGAAGCCGCGCAGCGTGAGGTTCTTGAGGTACACGCGCGCCGACCTCCCCGTCTGCCCCGGGCACCGCCTCGCGTGCTCGCCGGCGATCCCTCCGGGGCACACTATCGGCTCAGACGGCTCCGGGTGTGCTCACCGGCGATGCCGGGGACACCAGGGCGTGCGGAAACGGCCGCACGGGGTGCGACGCCGGGCGAGGGTCACCGCGCAGCGAGAGGCGGCCGCGCGGACGGCCCGGAAAATGACAAGGGACGCCTTTGCGGGGCGTCCCTGACGGTGTGTTGCCGTACCGAACCTCTCAGGTGAGGGCCGGCTCGCGATCCTGCAGGCGAGAGAACGCCTCATCACGCGACTGGGCCGCGAGAGCGTCGTTCTGGGCCTGGAGCCTTGTGAGCTCTGCCTCCAGATCCCGGATTCGCTGCTGGAGACGGCGCATTTCCGAGACCATTCGAGGGTCGAGACCGCCGACGTGGCCGAGTAGAGCCTTCGCCATGGTTAAGGGTCCTCCACGCTGAGTGACCAAACTGGTTCGCGCACTTCTTGCCGCGGGAGGGGTGCGCGTGTTTCCTATCAAGAGTCGCACCGGCAATGGAGGCGGTCAAGTTGAACGCTCCCCACGAATGCGCCAATGGGCACTCCCGACATGTAAATATACCGCATTTAGGGGGTTTAAGGGAAGCGCCTACCGCTCCACGAATCCACCAAAACCACCGCGAAGCGGTGACCAACGCTCCACTACGGCATCTACCCGCCCAGGGGTGCCCCCACCCCTGAGCAGGGCAAGAAGCTTCTCGCAGGCTTCGCGGGGCCCTTCCGCGACGACCTCGACCCGGCCGTCGTCCAGGTTGGAGGCCGACCCGACCAGCCCGAGCTCAAGGGCCCGGGCCCGCGTCCACCAGCGGAAACCCACCCCCTGCACGTGGCCGCGCACCCAGGCGTTGAGACGAATCTCACTTGCGCCGGCCGCGGCGTCCTCGCTCATGTCGCCGACCGGGGTTGACAACGCGGGCAACTGTAGGAGGACCTGTTCATGAAAGCCTCCCGGAGGACCGGCGCGCCGCAGCGGCCGCACGGCTCGCCCTCCCGGCCGTACACGTTGAGCGACCGGTCGAAGTAGCCGCTCTCGCCGTTGACGTTGACGTACAGGCTGTCGAAGCTGGTGCCGCCCTGGCCGAGCGCCTCGGCCATCACCTCGCGCACCGCCGCCAGCAGCTCGTCGATCTTGCGCCTGCTCAACGCCCGGGTCGGCGTGCCGCCGTGCAACCGGGCACGCCACAGCGCCTCGTCGGCGTAGATGTTGCCCACGCCGCTGATCAGGGACTGGTCGAGCAGCGCCCGCTTGACCTCGGTCTGCCTGACGCCGAGCCGCGCCGCGAACGCCTCGTCGTCGAACGCCTCCTCCAGCGGGTCGGCCGCGATGTGCGCGATCGGCTCGGGGACGGGACGCTCCAGCGGCAGCAGCCGGGACACCAGCAGGTGACCGAAGGTGCGCTGGTCGACGAACCGCAGCTCGGGGCCGCCGTCGTCGAAGCCCAGGCGCACCCTCAGGTGCTTCTCCAGCGTCGAGCCCGGCTCGACCACCAGCAACTGGCCGCTCATGCCCAGATGCGCGAGCAGCGCCTCGGCCGCGCCGTGCTCCTCACCGGCCGGCGGCGCCTCCCGCGCGTCTGCCGGGATGCCGCCCGCCGGGCCCTCAGAGCCGTTCAGGGATTCGGCGAGGGGCAGCCAGAGGTATTTGCCGCGCCGCTCGGCCGAGACCAGCGTGCGGCCCGCCAGCCGTCCCGCGAACTCGGCGGCCCCCGGGACGTGCCTGCGGATCGCGCGAGGATGCAGGACCTCGGCGAAGGCGACCGTGCGCCCGGCGACCCAGCGCGACAGCCCTCGCCGGACGACCTCGACCTCGGGCAGCTCGGGCATGGATCAGCTGGCCTTCTTGTCCTGCGCCTCGCCGCGAGCCCGGATCGCGTTCCAGGCGGCCTCGGCGGCCTGCTGCTCGGCCTCCTTCTTGCTGCGCCCCGCGCCCGAGCCGTACTCCTGCCCGCCGACCTTGACGATCGCGGTGAACGACTTGGCGTGGTCAGGGCCGCTCTCGTCCACGTGGTACTCGGGCACGCCGAGCATCTCGGAGGCGGTCAGCTCCTGCAGCGAGGTCTTCCAGTCGAGGCCCGCCCCGAGCGAGGCGGAACGCTTGATCAGCGGGTCGAACAGCAGGTGGACCACGCGGAAGGCCTCGTCGAGCCCCTTGTCGACATAGACGGCGCCGATGAGCGCCTCAAGGGTGTCGGCGAGGATCGAGGACTTGTCGCGCCCGCCGGTGCCCTCTTCGCCCCTGCCGAGCCGGGTGAACCGGCCGAGATCGAGAGCGCGGGCGACGTCGGCGAGGGCGCGCATGTTGACCACGGCCGCCCGCAGCTTGGCCAGCTGGCCCTCGGGAAGGTCGGGATGCCCCCGGAACAGGGTGTCGGTGACCACCAGGCCCAGCACCGAGTCGCCGAGGAACTCCAGGCGCTCGTTGGTGGGCAGGCCACCGTTCTCATACGCGTACGAGCGGTGCGTCAGCGCCCGCTCAAGAAGCAGTTCGTCCAGCTTGACGTCGAGAACCCGTTCAAGCTCGTCCCTTGCGACCCCAACGGGTATCGGCTTCCCACCTGCGGCCACGTCTCCTCCTCGGACGGTTTGTATCCGGCCGTCACGCAGCACGTCACGACCATGGTCGCGATGGCGGATGGAACGCGGGAGCCCGAAAACGTGGTGGACGCCGGGAGATTGCGGCGGCCCCGGCGCCCACCACGGCCGCGGGCGAACCGCCACCGCACGCCTTATGACGGTGGACGGTCGTCCCGGCCGGATGCGGGGCATCCGGCCGGCTCACCGGCCACCGCAGGCGTGAATCAGGCCGACGGCTCGATGACCTGTCGGCGGTTGTAGGTGCCGCAGGTCGGGCATGCCACGTGCGGCAGCTTCGGCGACCGGCACTGGTTGCAGTTCACGAGCGCCGGCGCGGCGGTCTTCCACTGCGCGCGGCGGGAGCGGGTGTTGCTCCGCGACATCTTCCGCTTGGGGACGGCCACGTCAACCCTCCTGGGTCTTGTTGTTCTCGATGTTCAGACCTTGCAACGCCGCCCAGCGGGCGTCGATGCTCTCGTGCCGGTGGTCCGGGCCGGCTTCCGCCAGTTTGGTCCCACACTCCACGCAGAGCCCGGGGCAGTCTTCACCGCAGACCGGGCTCAACGGCAGTGCGAGCACCACCGCGTCGCGGAACGTCGGCTCGAGATCGAGGAGTTCACCGTCGAGGAGTGAGTCGTCCTCGGCGGCGTCATCCGCCGAGTAGAAGAAGAGCTCCTGGAACCCGACCTCGATCATCGAGGTCAATGGATCCAGGCACCGCGAGCACTCGCCCGTGAGCGGAGCCCGCGCCGTGCCCGTGACGAGCACGCCTTCCATCACTGCCTCGAGCCGGATGTCCAGCTCGATCTCGGCGTCCTCGGGGACGCCGATCATGCCGACGGAGAGATTCACCGGAGCCGGGAGGGCACGGGAGATCTCACGCATTGAACCCGGCCGCCGTCCCAGATCATGGGTCGAGATGACCCAGGGGGCCCGGGGGTCGAGGCTACGCAGAGTCTTCCTGCTCTCTTGAGGCATGGCGAATCACCGCCGTCGTACAAGGCCGATGAGAAAGAATACCAGCCCTCAGCCGCGGAGCCGTTCGACCAGCATCCGGTGCACCAGATCGGGCACCAGCCCCGAGACGTCGCCACCGTACCGGGCGATCTCCTTGAGCCTGCTCGACGACAGGAAGGAGTACTCGGGGTTGGTCGACATGAACAGCGTCTCGACACCCGACATGCGATAGTTGAGCTGGGCCATCTGCAGCTCATAATCGAAGTCGCTGACCGCGCGCAGGCCCTTGACGATCGTCGGGATGCCCTGCTGCTTGCAGAAGTCGACCAGCAGCCCGTAGAACTTCTCGACCCGCACGTTGCCGTACTCGCGGGTCACCTCCTCGAGCGTCTCGATGCGCTCGTCCACGGTGAACAGGCTCTTCTTCTCGACGTTGATGAGCACGGCGACGACGACCTCGTCATACAGCCGGGACGTCCGGCCGATGATGTCGAGATGGCCGTTGGTGACGGGATCGAACGACCCCGGACAGACGACGCGACGCAAGGCGTACCCCCAGTTTCACTGGTTCCCGGCGGCGCGACCGTACCAAACGGACGCTTCGCCATAGCGACGGACCCTCTCCTCGGCGAATCCGGAGGGCCAGACAAGGTCTTTCCCCCGCGACTCGCGCTCCACCGCCACCAGGGCGTCGGGAACCAGCCAGCCGTTGTCGCGCAGCCGTTCGAGCACCTCGCGGACCGCCTCGTCCTTCACGGCGTACGGAGGGTCGGCGAACACGAAGTCGTACGGCTCCGCGCACGGGCCCGCGACCACCCGCTCGACCCTGTCGCCGGTCACGACGGCCCCGGGCAGGCCGAGCGCCGCGACGTTCGCCCTGATCGTGCGCAGGGCCTTGGCGTCGGACTCCACCAGCAGCGCATGGGCGGCACCCCGCGAGAGGGCTTCCAGGCCCACCGCGCCGGAACCGGCGTACAGGTCGAGCACTCTGGCGTCGTCCAGCGGGCCGAGAAGGGACCCGACGGTGGAGAACAGCCCTTCCCTGGCACGGTCGCTCGTCGGCCGGGTGCCGCGCCCCGGGGGGACGGCGATGCGGCGCCCGCCGGCGGTTCCTGCGATGACTCGGCTCACCCGCCCATTCTCGCCGCCGCCGCGACGGCCGGGACACCCAGGTCAAGAGTGGCCAAGTGTCGTCGACGAATGCGCAAGGGTCGTTCCTTAGGAGCCCTCCAGCCCACATGATGAGTTCTGCGGCCTTCATGGTGACCCAGGGGAAGGCCGACCGGCGTGATCGTGAGCCCTTCCGCGCGCCGGTGCCCTCGGCACCTGACCCGAGGGTGGGCCCAGCCGGGGACGGCATTCGGGGGGAGGCCGTCCCAAGGCTGGGCCCTGGGTCATTTTGCTGTGCTTGCTTTGCCTCGCTCCGCTCGGCGGGCCCGGGGCGCCCTTGAGGCGGCGCCCTTCGTCGTCGTTCACGAGCGCTCGTCCCCCGCACTCGCTCACTCCTCCTCACGACACCGCCGCGCCCCGAGCAGTGCCGGCTTGGCCTCGCTCCGCTCGGCGGGCTCGGGGCGCCCTTGAGGCGGCGCCGTTCGTCGTCGTTCACGAGCGCTCGTCCCTCGCACTCGCTCACTCCTCCTCACGACACCGCCGCCCCCCGAGCCACCCTCCTGCCTCCTTAGGACATCGCCGCGCCATGAGCCCGCCGAGCGCAGCGAGGCCGGCAACACGGTCAGGCCTTTTCCAGGAAGTCGGCGCGGTCGTCGCCCAGGAGGCGGTCGATCTCGGCGCGGAGCGCCGGGTGGTCCGCCAGGTCGGGATCGGCCGACAGCAGGAGGCCGGCCTCTTCGCGGGCGTCCTTGATGACGTCCTCGTCGCGGAGCAGCCGCAGCATCTTCAGCGAGGACCTGCGGCCGGACTGCGCGGCGCCGAGCACGTCGCCCTCGCGCCGCTGTTCGAGGTCGACCCGGGACAGTTCGAACCCGTCGAGCGTGGCGGCGACCGCGTCGAGCCGCTCGCGGGCCGGGGTGCCCGCGGGGAAGTCGGTGACCAGCAGGCACAGGCCGGGAAGGCCGCCTCGGCCCACCCTCCCGCGGAGCTGGTGGAGCTGGGACACGCCGAAACGGTCGGCGTCCATGATCACCATGACCGACGCGTTGGGGACGTCGACGCCGACCTCGATCACCGTGGTGGCCACCAGCACGTCGACCTCGCCGCGGGTGAAGGCCCGCATCACGGCGTCCTTCTCCTCCGGGGGCAGCCGCCCGTGCAGCACCTCGACGCGCAGGCCGGCCAGCGGCCCGCCGGCGAGCATGGGGGCGACCTCCAGGACGGCCAGCGGCGGGCGGCGCTCACCGGCCCCCTCGCCCGCCTCGCCCGGCTCGGAGAGGTCGCCGGGGTCTGACAGGTCACCGAGGTCGCCCTCGTCGCCTTCCAGGTCGCCGATGCGGGGGCACACGATGTACGCCTGGCGGCCGAGGCCGATCTCCTCCTGGATGCGCACCCAGGTGCGGTCGAGGAAGTGCGGTTTGTCCGCCACCGGCACCACGTGGGTGCTGATCGGGGCCCGGCCGGCGGGAAGCTGGCTGAGGGTCGAGACCTCAAGGTCGCCGAACACCGTCATGGCCACCGTGCGCGGGATCGGCGTGGCGGTCATCACCAGCACGTGCGGGCGCCCGCCGCCGGCCTTCTCGCGCAGCGCGTCGCGCTGCTCCACACCGAAGCGATGCTGTTCGTCCACCACGACCATGCCGAGGTCGGCGAACTGGACGTGCTCCTGGAGCAGGGCGTGGGTGCCGACGACGATGCCGGCCGCGCCGGATGCCGCGTCGAGCAGCGCGGCGCGCCGCCCCGCCGCCCCCATGGAGCCGGTGAGCAGCGTCACCGCCGTGCCGCCGAACATGCCGCCCGTGCTGAGATCGCCGAGCATGCGGACGATGGACCGGTGGTGCTGCTGCGCCAGCACCTCGGTGGGGGCGAGCAGCGCCGCCTGCCCCCCTGCGTCGACCACCTGGAGCATCGCGCGCAGCGCCACCACGGTCTTGCCCGCCCCCACCTCGCCCTGGAGCAGGCGGTGCATCGGGTGGTCCAGCGCCAGCTCGGCCGCGATCTCTTCGCCGACCTCGACCTGGCCCTCGGTGAGCTGGAAGGGCAGGCGCCCGTCGAAGTCGGCGAGCAGCCCGTCGCCCTTACGGGGGCGCGGGACGGCGGGCCACGCGGCGGCGGCCTGGCGCCGCTGGGCCAGCACGGCCTGCAGCATGAACGCCTCGTCGAACTTGAGCCTCTTGCGGGCGCGGGCGATGTCGCCCTGGTCACGCGGCCGGTGGACGGCCTCCAGCGCCTCGGCCAGGCCGGGCAGCCTGTGGCGGGCGCGCAGGTCGCCGGGCAGCGGGTCGGGGATCGGGCCGAGGGTGTCGAGCACGACGCCGATGGCCCTGCGGATCACCCAGGAGCTGATGCCGGCCGCCGCCGGGTAGATCGGCACCGGGGCGGCGGCGAACTCGGCCGCCGAGGACGCCGAGGACTCGACCTCCTCGAACGGCTCGAACTCGGGGTGGTTGAGCTGCCACTTGGCCCGTTCGCCCTGCCCGAAGCGCCCGACCTTGCCGGAGAACATGGCCCGCGTGCCGGGCTTGAGCCGGGTCTCGACCACGTGGGAGACCTTGCCGAAGAAGGACAGATAGATCTTGTTGCGCCGCCCGTCGACGACCTCGACCTCGAGCCAGGTGCCCGAGCGGTTGCGCATGGGCTTGCGCATGAGGCGCGACACCTCGCCGACCACCGTGACGTGCTCGTCGACCTCGAGGGCGTCGAGCGCCGTGAGCTCGCCCCGCTCGGCGTACCGCCGCGGGTAGTGGCGTAGCAGCTCGCCGACCGTGGTGATGTTGAGCGAGCTCTCGAGCGGCTTGGCCGTCTTGGGGTCCAGCGCCTTGTTGAGCGGCTCGTCGAATCGCGTCACGTTGACCAGTTGTACCGCTCCTCGCCGACAAGAACCACAAGCCGCCGCATGCCTCCGCGCCGGGCTACTCGACGCCGATGAGCAGCGGGTAGCCGCCCTGGCCTCCCTCATAGACGACCACCTCCACGTCGGGCCGCGCCGAGGCCAGGTGCTCCTGGACGGCCCGCGCGGGCGGCTCGCCGCCGTCCGCGCCCAGGATGAGGGTCACCAGCTCGGTGCCCACCGACAGCATGCGGGAGGTGGTCCTGACGGCCATGGCCTCGACGCCCGAGCCGATCAGGGCGACGTCGCCGTCGATCACGCCGAGCACGTCCCCCGGGCGGCACAGGCCTGCGCTGGTCATGGCCTCCCTGTCGGCCACCCAGATGTGCCCGTGGCGGGCGTGGCCCGCGCTGTCGGTCATCGCCACCACGTCGTCGTCGAACCGCCGCAGTGGGTCGTGGACGGCCAGCGCCGCCAGCCCTTGGACGGTCGCCTTGGTGGGCAGCACGCTGACGACCACGCCCTCCTCGCGGGCGATCGCCGCGGCGCCCACGGCCACCGCGTTCACCCCCGCGTCGTTGGGCAGCACCGCGACCTCGGCGCCGGCCTGCCTGATCGCGTCCAGCACGGCCCCGAGGGTGGGGGTCGAACCGGGTGCACGAGGCACCACGACGGCTCCGGCCTGCGCGAACAGGCGGGCGATGCCGTCGCCCGCCGCGACGGCCACCACGCCGCGCCCCTGCCCGCGGCGAGGCCCGCGCGCCGCCGCCTCCAGATAGACGATCTTGACGCGGTACGGCCGCCCGGCCCGCATCCCGGCCTCGACGGCCGCCCCGGCGTCGTCCACGTGGACGTGCACGTTCCACAACCCGTCGCCGCCGACGACCACCAGCGAGTCGCCGAGGCGATCGAGCTCCTCGCGCAGCCCGGCGACCGCCCTCTCGTCCGCTTCCAGCAGGTACATCACCTCGTAGCCGAAATCGCCCGCGTGTCCGTGGTCTTCTGGCACGAGCGGGACGAACCGTGCGGCCGGCGCGGGCACCTCGTACCGGCCGACGTAGGAATCGGTGATCACGGCGGCCAGGCTCTCGAGGATGACGGTCACCCCCGCCGCGCCCGCGTCGACCACACCGTTGCGTGCGAGCACGTCGAGTTGCTCCGTGGTGCGGCCGAGGGCGGCGCGGGCGGCGGAGGCGGCGTTCCTGGCGACCTCCGCCAGCTCGCAGGGGCCGCCGGGGACGTCCGGCGCCCCCTCCACGGCCCGTGCCGCCGCGCTCAGCACGGTCAGCACGGTGCCCTCCACCGGGCGCTCCACCGCGCTCCGCGCCATCTCGGCCGCCCTTGCGAGCCCTTCGCGCAGGTCGCGGGCGGCGCCCTTGGCGGGCTTGAGCACCTCGGCCATGCCGCGCAGCGCCTGGCTGACGATCACTCCGGAGTTGCCCCGGGCGCCGATCAGCGCCCCGTGGGCCAGGGTGCCCCACGTGGCCTCGGCGTCCGCGTCGTGCGGGAGTCCGTCGACCGCCTCGGCCGCGGACAGCATCGTCAGATGCAGATTCGTCCCGGTGTCCCCGTCGGGGACGGGGAAGACGTTCAGCGCGTCGATCTCGGCGCGCACCCCGCCGAGCGCGTCGGCGCACAGCCGTGACCAGCGGCGGACCGCGAGAGCGTCGAGGGTCTGCAGCGCTTCCCCGGCGTCGGCGGGCTGCGAAGGCATGGGGGGCTCCCTCCTGCGCGGCGAGTCTCCCCGCACGGCAGGTCGCACGGGTGGTTCGCGCGCGGGACCGCGCCGGCTCCGCTGATGCGCTACGGTTGGTGATACGAGATTATCCCCGTTCGACCACCCTCCGTTTGGCGAGCACCGGGCGACATCGGATACTCTCGTGTGGCCAGCCGGTTGTCCCGGCATGCCCGACCGCCGCTTCTACCTCGGTTTCGGGCGTATTGACTGATCTAAGGAGCGATGACCGTGGCTTCCGTCTGCGACGTTTGCGGTAAGGGGCCGACTTTCGGCAACAACATCTCGCACTCGCACCGCCGCACCCGCCGCCGCTGGAACCCCAACATCCAGCGCGTGCGCGCCATGGTGGGCAGCACGCCGAAGCGGATGAACGTGTGCACCTCCTGCATCAAGGCGGGCAAGGTCACCCGCTAGTTTTCGGCTTCCGAACGGCCCGCCACCCACGAGGGTGGCGGGCCGTTCGCCGTTCCCGGCCGTGCGGGCCGTCCGCCTCTCAGCGCCGTGCGGGACGTCCCTCTCAGCGCCGTGCGGGCCGTCCGCCCCTCGGCACCGGCGCCAGGCGTAGGCCACAGTCTCAGCGCCGGCGCCGGGCGTGGTCCGCGGTCTCAGCGCAGGCGCCAGGCGTGGTCCACGGGGCCGATGCCCGCGCCGAGAGGGAAGCCGTGCGCGATCGCGCCCGTGACGTACTCCTTGGCCCTGGCCACCGCGCCGGGGACGTCCTCTCCCAGCGCCAGGTGGGAGGCGATGGCGGACGCCAGCGTGCATCCGGTGCCGTGGGTGTGGCGGTTGTCGTGCCGTTCGGCGGAGAAGCGGTACTCGCTGACGCCGTCGGTGAGCAGGTCGACCGGGCGGCCCGGGAGATGACCTCCCTTGATCAGCGCCCACGCGGGACCGAGGGCCAGCACGGCCTCGGCGGCCGGCCGCAGGCCGTCCTCGTCCTCGACCTTGACCGAGGTGAGCTGCTCCACCTCCCACAGGTTCGGCGTCACCACGGTCGCCACCGGCAGCAGCCGGGAGATCATCGTGTGGACGGCCTCGGGCGCGAGGAGCGGGTCACCGTGCTTGGACACGCCCACCGGATCCACGATCACCGGGACGTCCACGCCGGCGAGCACCTCGGCGACCACCTCGACCAGCGGCGGCGAGGCGAGCATGCCGGTTTTGATCGCCTGGGCGCCGATGTCGCCGAGCACCGAGTCGAGCTGCGCGCGCACCGCCTCGGGCGGCAGCTCCCAGTAGCCCTGGACGCCGAGGGAGTTCTGCGCGGTGACCGCGGCGATCACGCTCATGCCGTGGACGCCGAGCGCCAGCATGGTCTTCAGATCGGCCTGGATGCCCGCGCCTCCGCCCGAGTCGGAACCGGCGATGGTCAGCACACGGGGAGGAGTCACGCGTCCATCAAACCAAACGCCCGCGCCGCCCGGTCACCTCACCGCCCGGGTTCCACCTGGGAGGTGAGGTCGCCGGCGGCCTGGAGGCGGCAGGTGCCTCCGGCCAGCTCGCAGGTGTCGGGGACGGCCGAGCCGCCGTCGGCGGTGAAGGAGACCACGACCTGCTCGTCCTCGCCCAGCGTGCCGGTGGAGGAGAGCACCAGGACGTCGCCCTCCTGCGTCCAGTCGGCCCCGTCCGCCCCGGTGACCTGGCCGCCGACCGGCACCCGGACGCTCCACCCGTCCAGCGCGGACCCCGTGTTGGTGATCGTCAGCCGGCCGGTGTACCCGGCGGAGGTCTCCTCCGACACTCCGAAGTCCACGGCCACCCGTCCGCGCGCGATCAAGGGGTCGGACTCGTCGGCCAGGGGGTCGGTCTCGGGCGTCGTCGTGTCGGTGTCCTCGGGCTCGGGGGTGGGGTCCGCGGTGTCGTCCGACGGCGGGGCCGGCCGCGCGGTCGGGGTCGTCCGCGTGCGGTCGGGGGTCGGGCGGGTGGACGGGGCCGCCGTGCGCCGCGCGGGCGGGCGGCTCGCGCCGGTGGACGGGACCGCCGTGGGGACGGCCGAGTCGCGAGCCGGGGAACCGGGCGTGGCCGAAGCCGGCGCGGCGGACTCCTCGCCGGACGGCGACGGAGCGTCGGTGGCGCCGGTCTGGTCGGGCGAGAGGTCCTGCTGTGGCGGCTTGCCGGAGGCGATCGCCGCGCAGACCTGACCTTTCGGGCAGTCCGGTGTGGTGACGAGGTTCACCTGGCCGGCCGTCAGCTTGACGCCGATGACGGCGGTCACGACGGCGGTGACGACGGCCGCGGCCGACAGCGCCGCCAGACGGCGTCCCCGCCAGGTCTTCGGCCGGTCGTGACCTCCTCGCCCGCGCCGCCCTCCCACCCCATGCCCGGCGCGCGAGGTGTCCCGCTCCGCCTGGGGCTCCAGATCGACGCGCAAGAGGTCCGGCTCGAGGTCAGGCCCCGCTCCGACGCGCGAAAGGTCCCCCTCGAAACCGGGACCCGCTCCCACGCGCAGAAGGTCCGGCTCGGAATCGAGACCCGCCCCGGCGCGCCGGAAGTCGTGCTCAGGATCAGGTCCCGTCCCGGCGCGCGGAAGGTCCTGCTCCGGGACGGTCGCGGAGGCGTGCGGGAAGTCGTCCCCGGCGCCGCCGGAACGCGCGGAGACGGGATCCTGGCCCCACGCGCTCGGCCAGACAGGGCTCGGCGCCGCATCCCACGCGCTCGGCCGGGCCGGGGCGGGCTCGGCGTCCCAGGCGCTGAGACGGGGCTCCTCGGCCGCCTGCCGGGCCGGGGCGGGCTCGACGTCCCAGGCGGTGGGCAGGGCAGGGCTCGGCGCCGCGTCCCAGGCGCTGAGACGGGGCTCCCCGGCCGCCTGCTGGGCGGGCCACGGGTCGCCGGTGGTGGGCGGCGGCACGGCTTCGTGGTGGGTCCGCGGGACGGGCCAGGCGTACTCGGCGGTGTTGAGCCATTCCTCGGTTCCGCGCTCGTCGTCGTGCCAGCCGGACGGCTCGCGCTCGTCCGGACCCTCTGGCTCGGACCCCCGGCCTCGCGATGACGTGTGACGTCCCCGTCCCATGAAGCGCCTTCCTCCTAGAAACCACGGCGCGTCACTTCATAACACCTTCAGCACGTCTTTGTCACAATTTTCACGTTAATCACGGAAGTGATCCCACCCACCCCGCGACTGCTCCCGCCCGCTGACCTGCACACCTTCACCCTCAGCGACCTGGCCGATCACGCACCACTCACCGGGCAGCCGGACGTCCGGGGGGAAGGCCGCGGCCAGCGCGTGGTCCTCGCCGCCGGTCAGCACCCAGTTCAGCGGGTCCTCTCCCAGCTCGGCCGCGGCGGCGGCCAGCGGTCCGGGCACCAGGAGGGCCGTGGGGTCCACGTCGATGCGCACCCTGCTCGCCGCGGCGATGTGGCCGAGGTCCTGCAGCAGCCCGTCGCTGACGTCGGCCATGGCCGTGGCGCCCAGTTCGGCCGCTCCCGGACCGCAGGCGTACGGCGGCCGGGGACGCCGGTGCGCGTCCGCCAGCTCGGGGAAGTCGCGGTCGGGACGGCCCGCGAGGAACAGCGCGAGTCCGGCCGCCGCGTGGCCGAGCCGCCCCGCCACGGCCACCACGTCCCCGGGACGCGCCCCTGACCGGGTGACCGGGGCCCGGCCGCCGAGGTCTCCGAGCGCGGTGACCCCCAGCACGACCAGGTCGGACCTGGCGATGTCGCCGCCCGCGACGCTCGCGCCGACCAGCGCGCACTCGTCGCCGAAGCCATCGGTGAGGCCGTCCAGCCAGTCGGTCGTGGTGTCCTTGGGCATCCCGAGGCCGACGAAGAGCGCGGTGGGATCGGCGCCCATCGCCACGACGTCGGCGAGGTTCTGCGCCGCCGCCTTCCGCCCGATGTCGTACGGACTGGACCAATCGCGGCGGAAGTGCCTACCCTCGAGTAGGAGATCCGTCGTCACGACGACCCGCCCGTCCGGGGCACGAAGCACCGCGGCATCGTCCCCGGGACCGAGCAATACCGCCGGAAATTGTGGCAATCGTCCGGCAATACGGGCAATGATCCCAAATTCGCCAAGATCTGCGGCTGTGATAGCACACCTCCAGGTCCGTTGCATGTACGGTTGCGATTCGGACTGATCGAGTAACGGCACTGAAACAAACCAGCTTCGCCCCCGCGGGAGGACGTGATGGTGCAGGCCTACATCCTTATCCAGACAGAAGTCGGCAAGGCCGCCGACGTCGCAAGCGCGATCGCGAGCATCCAGGGTGTGACACGCGCCGAGGACGTCACCGGCCCGTACGACGTCATCGTCCGCGCCGAGGCCAACAACGTGGACGAGCTAGGCAAACTGGTCGTCGCACAGATTCAGGCCGTCGAGGGGATCACGCGTACCCTTACCTGTCCGATCGTGCACATCTGAGCGTCGAGGTCTTCCGGGGGGAGCCATGGTGCGGGGCGTCGTCGCCATGGCCGCGTTGTCCCTGCTGGCCGGGTGCGGCGCGGCGGTGAGGGTTGAGCCGCCCGCCCCCCAGGGGGCGACGGCGGCGGCGTGCGCGGCCCTCAACGACCGGCTCCCCCGCACGCTGGACGGCGCGGAGCGCGTCCCGTCCGAGCCTTCATCGCCGTACGTGGCGGTGTGGGGCTCAGGCGAGATCGCGCTCCGGTGCGGCGTACCCCGGCCCGCCGCGCTGGACCCGACGCAGCAGGTGCCCGAGATCAACGGCGTTCCGTGGTTCGCGGACCCCACCAGGCCGTCGCTGTTCACGGCCCTCGTCCACCGCGACTACGTCGAGGTGACGATCTCTCCCAGGCACCAGGCCGCGGCCGTCCTCGTCGACCTGGCGGCCCCCATCAAGACCGCCTTCCCCGGCGGCTGACCGCCGGTCACCGCAGGCCGACCGGGCGGTGCAGCGCCAGCTGGACCAGGTGGTCCACCAGGTCGGCGTACGAGAGGCCCGAGGCCGCCCACAGCTGCGGCGCCACCGACATGGCAGTGAACCCGGGCATCGTGTTGATCTCGTTGAGGATCAGGCCGCCCGAGGGCGTGTAGAAGAAGTCCACGCGGGACAACCCTTCGCAGCCCAGCGACTCGAAGGCCCGCACCGCCATCGCCCGCAGCTCCTCGGCGACCGCCTCGGGGATGTCGGCCGGCACGTTGAGCGCCATGTCGGAGCCGATGTACTTGGCGGCGAAGTCGAAGAACTCGTGCGACTCGTCGACCAGCACCTCACCGGGCAGGCTCGCGCGGGGCGGCTCGTCGCCCGGCCACTCAAGCACGGCGCACTCGATCTCGCGTCCCTCGATGGCCGCCTCGACCAGGACCTTGGGGTCGTGCTCGCGGGCGAGCTCGACGGCCCGCTCGAGCCCGTCGAAGTCGTCCACCCGCGAGATGCCCTGGCTGGAACCGGCCCGGGAAGGCTTGACGAAGACGGGCAGGCCCAGCGCCTCGACATCCTTGAGCACCCGCTCGCGGTCGAGGCGCCAGTCGCGGTCGCGCACGACGACGTACGGCCCGACGGGCAGGCCGGCGGCGGCCAGCAGCGCCTTCATGTACGCCTTGTCCATGCCCACGGCGCTGGCGAGCACCCCGGAGCCGACATAGCGCACGCCGGCCATCTCCAGCAGGCCCTGGATGGTGCCGTCCTCGCCGAACGGGCCGTGCAGCATGGGGAAGACGACGTCCACCTGCCCGAGAGAGGCGGGGATCGTCCCGGCGTCCAGCGCCACGAGCGGGCCGCCGCCGGACGGCAGCGCGAGCGCCGCGCCGGTCGCGTCCACGCTGGGCAGCTCTTCTCCCTCGATCTCGTACTTCTGGTCGTCCGGGGTCAGCACCCACCGCCCGTCCGGCGCGATGCCGATGGGCACGACGTCGTATTTGGACCGGTCGATGGCCGCCAGGACGCTGCCCGCGCCCATCAGCGACACCGCGTGCTCGGAGTTGCGGCCTCCGAAGACCACCGCCACCCGTACGCGAGGCCGGGATTCCTGCTGCTCGTTCATGATGCCCGAATCTACCTTGCGTCCCTGTCGTCCCTGCTTGTCAGGTGCGCGGCGCGACGATCACGATGTTGATCGCGGACGGCCCGCCATGTCAAGGGGCCTGTCAGGCGCGGGTGGCGGTGTTCGAGCGCAGCGCGTCGAGCGCGTCGGTGACGTCCGCGATGAGGTCCTCGGCGTCCTCCAGGCCGATGGAGAAGCGCACCGACCCCGCGTCGACGCCGGCGCCCGTCAGGGCCGGCTCGTCGAGCCGGTGAGGGGTCGTGGAGGCCACGTGGGCGACCTTGGTGTGGGTGCCGCCGATCGAGGCGGCGATGCGCGGCAGCCGTACGGTGTCGGCCAGCATGACCCCTGCCTCATAGCCGCCGTTGGGGATGACGGTGACGCACGCGCCGTACCTGGTGCCCTCGGGACCGGCGTCGAAGAGCTGGCGGGCGAGCTGGTGGCCCGGATGGCCCGCCAGGCCCGGGTAGTCGACGCGGCGCACCGCCGGATGCTTGGCCACGGCGGCGGCGAACACCATCGCCGTCGCGCACATGCGGCGCACCCGCAACGGCAGCGTCGAAAGACCTCTGCGCAGCAGGAACGCCTCGTCGGGCGCGAGGGCCGCGCCGGTGTCGACGCGCACCTCGCGGATCTGCGCGATGAGGTCGGGACGGCCGACCACCGCCCCGCCCGTGCAGTCGTCGTGCCCGCCGATGTACTTGGTGGCGGAATGGACGACCAGGTCGGCGCCGTGCTCCAGGGGACGGCACACCACGGGGGTGGCGAACGTCGAGTCGACGACCAGCAGCGCGCCGGCGTCCCGGGCGATGCGGTAGAGCCCCCGGATGTCGGCGACCGCCATGGTCGGGTTGCTCAGCGTCTCGGCATAGACGATCTTCGTGGTGGGACGCACGGCGGCGTGGACGCGGCGCAGGTCCGAGTAGTCGACGAAGTCGACCGAGACGCCGAACCGCGACAGCACGTTCGACAGCAGCGAGTAGGTGCCGCCGTAGACGGGGGCGGGGGCGACGACGTGGGCGCCCGCCCGCAGGAACGTCATGAACACCGCGCTCACCGCCGCCATGCCCGAGGCGAACGCCTGGCCGGCGACGTCCTCGGGAGCGGCCGCGCCCTCCAGCGCGGCGATGCCCGAGGCGAACGCCGCCACGGTGGGGTTGTCGATGCGGCTGTAGGCGAACCCCGGCGCCCGGTCGCCGAGCACGTCGGCGTACTCGGCGGAGCTGTCGAAGCTCCACGCGGCGGTGCGCCACACGGGCAGTCCTATGGGGAGCTGACGGGAGACCGGGACCGGGGGAAGGTGGACGGCCCGGCTGTTCTCGCCGAGCCTCCTTCGCATACGTCGGGAAGAAGTCACATGCCGTACCGTTCAGGCTTGGGAGTCCGCGACATCAGCAGCATCGCGGCCTCGCTGGGGGTCATTCCGTCGTGGACGACGCCCACCACGACCTCCGTGATCGGCATCTCCACGTCATGCTTCCTCGCAAGGTCGAGCACCGACTCGCAGGACTTGACCCCCTCGGCGGTCTGCCTGGTGGCGGCGATGGTCTCCTCCATGGTCATGCCGCGGCCGAGGTTCTCGCCGAAGGTGCGGTTCCTGGACAGCGGGGAAGTGCAGGTCGCGACGAGGTCTCCCATTCCGGCCAGGCCGGCGAAGGTGTGCGGGTCGGCGCCGAGCGCCGCGCCCAGCCGGGCGATCTCGGCCAGGCCCCGGGTCATGAGCGTCGCCCGGATGTTGTCGCCGAGCCCCATGCCCGCGGCCACGCCCACGGCCAGGGCGATGACGTTCTTCACCGCGCCGCCGAGCTCGACGCCCACCACGTCGGTGTTGGTGTAGGCCCGGAACCACGGCAGGTGGCAGGCCTCCTGGAGCCGCGCGGCCACCTCGTCGTCGAGGCTCGCGACCACCGTCGCGGCCGGCTCGCGCCGGATCAGCTCGCCCACCAGATTGGGCCCTGACACGACCGCGACCCGCTCGGCCGGGACGCCGGCGACCTCGCAGATGACCTCGCTCATGCGTTTGGAGGTGCGCCGCTCGATGCCCTTCATCAGGCTGACGAGCACCGCCTGCGAGGGGATGTGCGGGCTCCACGCGGCGAGGTTGCCGCGCAGCGTCTGGGAGGGCACCGCGAGCACGACGAAGTCGGCGCCCTCCATCGCCTCGGCCGGGTCGGTGGTCGCGCGCACCGACGAGGGAAGCCGCACGCCCGGCAGGTACTCGGGATTCTCACGCCTGCGGTCGATGGCCTCCACCACCTCGGCGCGCCGTCCCCACAGGGTCGTCGGAGTGCCCGCCTCTGCGAGGATCATCGCGAAGGTCGTGCCCCACGAACCGGTTCCGAAAACGACGGCCTTGGTCATCTGCTCACCGTACGCCCACTCCGCGGCCCCTCGCCGTCTCCGGCCGTCGCCGCTGGATCGCTCAATGTCATGACACCGGATCACCGGCGGGCGGCGCCGTGCCGCCCCCGGCGCCGCCGATCACCCGGCGCGGCTCTCAGCCTCGTCGAAGGGCGTGTCCGGCGCCTTCTCGCCCCGCAGCTCGGCGAGCTGGGCGGTGATGGCGGTCATGATGTCGGCCGTGGCGTCCTTGAGCACCTGCGACCGCATCGGCTGACCCGCGTACTTGGACAGGTCGACGGGCGGCCCGGCGATGACCCGGAAGGTCTTGCGGGGGAACAGCCGCGGCTTCTTCTGGCCGTACGGGAGGAGTTCCTGGGCGCCCCAGTGGGCGACCGGGATGACCGGGACGCCGGTGGCGAGCGCCAGCCGGGCGACGCCGGTCTTGGCGGCCATCGGCCAGAAGTCGGGATCGCGGGTGATCGTGCCCTCGGGGTAGAAGATCACGCATGAGCCCTCGACGAGGGCCTGCTCGGCCTCCTTGAGCGAGCGCGCCGCGTCGGTGCTCCCGCGGAACACCGGGATCTGCCGGCACTTCCTGACGATGGTGCCGACGACGGGGATGTCGAACACCCCGGACTTGGCCAGGTACACCGGCCAGCGGCCGCTGTTGTAGGCGAAGTGGGCGAACAGCAGCGGGTCGCTCCACGACAGATGGTTGGCCGCGATGATCATGCCGCCCGTGCGGGGCACGTTGGCGCGGCCCCGCCAGTCACGCTTGGTGAAGAGAAGCAGCACCGTCTTCACTATCGCGACAACGAAGGCTTCCCAGAAGATGGGCGGACGTCCCGGGCGGCTCATCGACTCCTCCAGTCATGCATGTGCGCCCCTCAGTCTCCCGGTTGCCTCCAGGGAATGTCGAGGCGGGATGCTTAAGCCATGCCCCGTACGCATTCCGGCGAGATCGGCCCGCTGCCCGGCTGGACCATCGTGGTGCCGGTGAAGACCCTCATCGCGGCCAAGACGCGCCTGGCCGCGGCGGCCGGTCCGCACCGGGGCGCGCTGGCCGTGGCGATCGCCTCCGACACGGTGGCGGCGGCGCTGGCCTGCCCGCGGGTCGCCCGGGTCGTGGTGGTCACCGGCGATCCGGTCCCCGCGCGGGCGCTGGCCGCGCTCGGCGCGCATGTCGTGCCCGATCCCCAGGCGGGGCTGAACGCGGCACTGCGGTCCGGCGGGGAGGAGGCCCTGAGGCTGGCGCCCGGGGCGCCGGTCGGCGCCCTCCAGGCAGACCTGCCGGCCCTGCGGCCCGCGGAGCTCGATGTGGCGCTCGCCGCGGCGGCCGACTTCGACCAGGCGTTCGTCCCGGACGCCGCGGAGGTCGGGACCACCTTCTACGGGGTGCGGCCCGGCGTCGCGTTCCGGCCGAGGTTCGGCGGGGAGTCTCGGGCCAGGCACCTGGCCGCGGGCGCCAAGGAGCTGGCGCCCGACGGCATCCCCACGGTGCGCCTGGACGTCGACACCCCCGCGGACCTCGCCCAGGCCCTCGCACTCGGCGTCGGCCCCCACACGAGAGCCGTCGTGAACACCATGAAGGAGCCCTCCCCCTGAAGGACTCCCTCACGACCTCCCGCCGAGCGAAGCGAGGCAAAGCTAACTCAGTCCTCGCGGGCGTGTTCGGGCAGGAGGAAGGCGACCAGGAACGTGAGCAGCAGCATGCCGTCCACGACCAGCAGGATCGTCTTCATCGCGACGCCGAAGCCCTCCTTGCCCGCCTCGGCGCCCGCCGAGGCCACGGCCTTGGCGACGGCGGCGCCCGCCTCGGGGCCGGAGGCCGCCGAGGCGGCGTCGGCCTGCAGGCGCCGGCAGGAGGCCGGCACCTCGGCCGGGTCCTTGGCGACCGCGCGGTCGTGCCCGCAGGCGCGGAGCCCTTCGACGATGCGGTCCTGCGGTGCGCCCGTCACCTGGACGGCGGCCAGTTCGGCGCGCAGCTTGGGGGCGGCGTCGTCCGCGGCGGCGCTGACGTTGCCGCCGAGCACTCCGAAGAAGACCGTGCCGAGGAGCGCCACGCCGAACGCGCTGCCGAGCTGCTGGACGGCCGTGAGCGTGCCCGAGGCCGAGCCGGTCTCGTGCTGCTCGACGCCGGCGAGGACGATGTCGAAGAACGGCGCCATGAGCAGGCCCATGCCGATGCCGGTCACCGCCAGCGCGGGGGTGAGCTGCCAGGGGGTGACGCCGATGCCGGCGAGGTTCAGCGTGATGAGGATCGCCAGCACGCCGAGGGCCATGAGCACGGTGCCGCCGTGCAGCAGTTTGCGTCCGTACTTCTGCAGGGGCTGGGCGAGGCCGAAGCCGACGACCATGCCGAGTGACCAGGGCACCATCGCCAGGCCGGCCTTGAGCGTGGAGTAGCCGAGGCCCATCTGGGTGTAGAGGTTGAACACCAGCGAGAAGCCGATCATGCCGGAGAAGAAGACCAGGCCGGTGAGCAGGCCGCCGGTGAAGGCGCGCTTGCGGAACAGGCTCGGCACGACGAGCGGGTCGCCGCCGGCCCTGGCCTTGCGGGCCTCGTACCATCCGAAGATCGCGAACACCACGACGGACGCGGCGATCATCAGGAACGACCAGAGCGGCCAGTCGTGCTCGCGGCCCTGGACCATCGGGAAGATGATCAGGACGCCGGCCAGCGAGGCGAGCGCCACGCCCGCGAAGTCGAGCTTGAGCGGGTGGGGCGAGCGCGACTCGGGCAGGAAGCGCATCCCGGCCAGCACGGCGGCCAGGCCCAGCGGCAGGTTGATCAGGAAGATCATGCGCCAGCCGGTGCCCCAGAAGTCGGCCTCGATCAGCCAGCCGGCCAGGATGGGACCGCACACCGACGACAGGCCCATGACCGGCCCGAACATGCCGAACGCGGCCTGCATCTCCTTGGGCGGGAACATCTCCTTGATCATGCCGAGGCCCTGGGGCAGCATGACCGCGCCGAACAATCCCTGGACGACGCGCGCCGCGATCAGCAGTTCGGGGCCCTGTGCCAGGGCGCACAGCAGCGAGCCGACGGTGAAGCCCATGGCGCCGATGAGGAACATCCGCCTGCGGCCGAAGATGTCGCCCAGCCGGCCGCCGGTGATCAGGCCCACGGCCATGGACAGGGTGTAGGCGGCTCCGAGCCATTGGATGACGGCCGCGCTGCCGCCGAGCTCGGCGCGGATGGTCGGCGAGGCGATGTTGGTGACCACGGCGTCGAGCAGGTCCATCACCTCGGCGGCGAGGATGATGAACAGGGCGGCCCACCGCCAGCGGTAGGGCGCGGTACCGGGTGGCGCCGCCTGCGCGGTCGTGTCTGTGGATGTCATTGGAGCTCCTTCGGGAGGGGGGACGCACGCAGGGCGGCACCTCGATCTGAACAGTGTTCACCATAGACGATCGCCGTTCTATGATTGAACGGTGTTCGCAAGCAAGTTCAGCGTTCTCAAGATATGTCGCATCTAGCCACGAGACAAGATATATCGCGAAAAAGAGCGCTGTTCACGTTCGGTGAGCGCCTTCGGCGGCCAACTAGACTCCCTCAGAAGCCATCAGGAACAGGCGGTGACGCATGAGCGAGCCACGGCGTGACGACGCGGAAGTGCCCCCGCCCCCGTGGGGGCGGTCGCGCAGGCGCGTCGCCCCCGTGCGGGTTCCGCTCACCCTCGAGCGCATCGTCGACGCCGCCTACGTCGTCCTCGACCGCGAGGGGTACGAGGGCCTGAGCATGCGCCAGGTGGCGGCCGAGCTCGGGGTCGCGGTCTCGGCGCTCTACGCCCACGTGGAGGGCAAGGACGAACTGCTCGAGCGCATGTACAGCCGGCTCTTCGACGGTCAGGAGATTCCCGACCCCGACCCCGAGCGCTGGCAGGAGCAGGTCAGGGAGTTCGCCAACGACGGCCGGGCGCGGCTGCTCGCCCATCGCGACATGGCCCGCATCTCCATGGCGCACGTGCCCTTCACGCCCGACCTGCTGCCGCACGTCGAGCGCATGCTGGCGATCTTCCGCTCGGGCGGGCTGCCCGACCAGGTGGCGGCCACGGCGGGCGACATCATCTCCACCTTCATCGAGGGGTTCACCTTCGAGCAGAGCATGTGGGAGGAGCGCCACCGCACCGCCGAGGCACACACCTGGCAGGAGATGCAGGCCGGCATCAAGGGGTACTTCGACGCGCTGCCGCCCGAGCGCTTCCCGAACCTGCTCGCCCTGGCGGACATGATGTTCGGCGGCACCTACGACGCGCGGTTCGAGCTAGGGGTGGAGATCATCATCCGCGGCCTGGCGAGCTACATCGAGCCGGGACATCCCGCCGTCCAGAGCGGTGACGCCGGCGGCGGCCACGAGAACGCCGGTCGCGCGAGCGACGGGGACGCGGGGCCCCATGAGGCCGACCGGCCGGCCGAGGACGCCGGCGGCGTCACAGGCGGGTGATCCACCGGAAGGCGAGCAGCACGGGAACATGCGCGAGGGCGATGACGCCCGCCGCCACCCACAGGGTGTCGCCGACCCCGCGCCACTCCCCCACCAGCCCGCCGAGGACGCCGCCGAACGGCATGGCGCTCCACATCAGGAACCGCATGGAGGCGTTCATCCGGCCGAGCAGGCGCGGCGGGCACATCGCCTGCCGGTAGCTCAGCTGCGTGACGCTGAACACCGTCCCCGCGAGCCCGGCGACGGCCAGGCCGAGCGGGAAGAGCACGACGCGCCAGCCCGGGGCGGCCAGGCACGCGACGAGGGTGGCGGGCAGGGCGGCCGCCGCCGCGCCGTACAGCGTTCGGCCCGTCCCCCAGCGGGCGACCGCGCGCGGGGCGGCCACGGCGCCCAGCAGGCCGCCCACGGCCGCGGCGGAGATCACCGCGCCGTACAGGCCAGGCCCGAGCCGCAGTTCGTGCAGCACGAACAGCGCCTGACCCGACACCCAGGCCCCGTACCCCAGCATGTTGAGCGCGCCGACGAGCGCGATGACCCGCAGCACCCGGTGGCCCGCGACGTAGCGCACCCCCTCGGCGACCTCGGTGATCAGGCTCGGCCTGCCGGAGTCCGGGCGCGGCGGCGTCCCGGCGGCGGGGACCGCGCCGAGCATCGCCGCCGACAGCGCGTAGCTGACGGCGTCCACGAGCAGCGCCAGCGGCGCGGTGACGACCTGGACGAGCCACCCGCCCAGGCCGGGGCCGGCCAGCGACGCCGTCGAGCGGATGGTCTCGATCGTCCCGTTGCCCCGGGCGAGGTGGCGCCGGTCGACGATCGACGGCAGGAAGCTCATGTGGGCGACGTCGAAGAACACCGTGCCGACCCCGGTGACGAAGGCCACCGCGTACAACTGGGGCAGCGACAGGGCGCCGGTCACGGCCGCCACGGGGATGCTCGCGAGCGCCACCGCGCGGACCAGGTCGGCCGCGACGAGCATGCGCCTGCGCGGGAACCGGTCGACCCACACCCCGGCCGGCAGCCCGATCAGCAGGAAGGCCGCCATCTCGGCGGCCGTCAGCAGGCCGACCTGCAACGGCCCCGCGTGCAGGCTCAGCACCGCGACCAGCGGCAGGGCGACGAGGCTCACCTGCGCCCCGACCTGGCTGATCGCGTCGGCGCCCACGAACAGGACGTACGACCTGCCGCGCCAGAGATCACGGGGGCGGTCGGGCGTTTCGGACGTTTCGGGCGTGTCGGTCGTGGCCACGGACAGCCACCCTGGCCGCTCGCCCAGGACCGGTCAAACGATTATCGGCGGGGTACACTGGCCGGCGTGCAGGCCACGGTGCGCATCTTCGACCCGGACACCCGGTCGGGGTCGGTCTTCCTCGACGACGGCACAGAGATCCCTTTCGGCGCCGCGGCCTTCGACGCGGGCCCGTTGCGGCTTCTGCGCTCCGGCCAGCGCGTGAACATCGCCCTTACCGACGGTCTCATCACCGCGATCACCCTGTCGACCTTCCCCCTCCCCGAGATCGGCGCATAGCGCCCTCACCACGCCCGTACCGCCCTCCTGCGCGCCCACTGCCCAAGCGCGGGAGCGAAGCGGACGGGGCCGGGTCCGGACGGCGGCGCCCGGAACCCCTGTGAGGGTTCCGGGCGCCGGTATCGCCGGTCAGGTGTTCACTTTTTCTTGGCGAGCTTCTTCCCCGCGGCGTTCACCTGGTCCTTGAAGTCGGCGCCGGGACGGAACTTGGGCGCCCAGCTCTCGGAGACCTTGATGGGCTCACCGGTCGAAGGGTTCCTTGCCTGGCGGGCCGGCTTGTGCGCCATCTCGAACGCGCCGAAGCCCGTGATAGAGACCTTGTCCCCGTTCGAGACAGCGTGCTGGATGGCCTCGATTATGGCGTTCACGGCCTCGGTGGCCGTCTTCCTGTCGCCGACCCGATCAGTGATCGCGTCGACGAGTTCTCGCTTGTTCATCTAGCTTGCTCCCCCTGTTACCGCTGTCTGAGGATGAACATCGCGGCCGGCAGTGCGCGGCCCCGTCTCACCCGGTGTGCCAGGTGCGGGGTTTCGGCACGCACCCACCAGTCAACGGTCAGAAACCCCTTACCCGCTTGAAATTAAAGGACACGCGGCCAGGACTCAATCACATTCCGCTATGTTGCCCCTACCCGGCGTGTCGGATTCCGCTTCAAGGTCGGCGAGAAAGGCGTCCAAGCGGGCACGGGCGTGATCGACATCACGCTTCGCAATGTCACAAATGGCGACAAAGCGGCGGGAGGCCCGTTCCTTCTCCTCAGGGGACATGCGTGCGGCGGCCACGCGGCGGTAAACGTCGCGCAACCGCCGCGCCAGCTCGTCTTCGGAGCCCGCGGTGTCGGTCAGACGGTCGTCGGCAGCCATGGCTGCCGACCATTCTCGTACGCCGCCACATCGTCGGCGTGCCTCAGGGTCAGCCCGATGTCGTCCAGCCCTTCCAGCAGGCGCCAGCGGGTGTAGTCGTCGATCTCGAAACCGGCCGACTCGCCGCCCCAGCGCACCTCGCGTCCGACCAGGTCGACGGTCACCTCGATGGCGGGGTCGGCCTCGACGGCCGCCTGCAGCGCCTCCACGGTGGCGGCGGGCAGGACGACGGGCAGCAGGCCCATCTTGGTGGAGTTGTTGCGGAAGATGTCGCCGAAGCGGGCGGCGATGACGGCGCGGAAGCCGTACTGCTGGAGCGCCCAGACGGCGTGCTCACGCGAGGACCCGGTGCCGAAGTCGGGCCCGGAGACCAGGATCGTGGCGCCCGCGTAGGCGGGCTCGTTCAGGACGAAGCCGGGGTCCTCGCGCCAGGCGGCGAAGAGCCCCTTCTCGAACCCCGTGCGGCTGACCTGCTTGAGCCAGACCGCCGGGATGATCTGGTCGGTGTCGACGTTGCTGCGGCGCAGCGGCACGGCCCGGCCGGTGTGCGTGGTGAAGGCTTCCATGGTCGGCGATCTCCTTACAGGTCGGCGGGCGCGGTGAGACGGCCGGTGACGGCGCTGGCGGCGGCGACGGCCGGCGACACCAGGTGGGTGCGCCCGCCCTTGCCCTGGCGCCCCTCGAAGTTGCGGTTGGAGGTCGAGGCGCTGCGTTCGCCCGGCGAGAGGGTGTCGGGGTTCATGCCCAGGCACATCGAGCACCCGGCCTGGCGCCACTCGGCGCCCGCGGCCTGGAACACCTCGTGCAGCCCTTCGGCCTCGGCGTCGGCCCTGACCTGCATCGAGCCCGGCACGATGAGCGTGCGCGCCTTGACCTTGCGCCCGCGCAGCACGTCGGCGGCGGCGCGCAGGTCCTCCAGGCGGCCGTTGGTGCACGAGCCGACGAAGACCGTGTCCACCTCGATGTCGCTCAGCGGGGTGCCGGCGGTGAGGCCCATGTAATCGAGCGCGCGCTGCGCGGCCGCGGGGTCGGAGGTGTCCTCAGGGGCGGGGATCGCACTGGTCAGCGGCGCGCCCTGCCCGGGATTGGTGCCCCAGGTGACGAACGGCGACAGCGTCGAGGCGTCGATCTCGACCACCGTGTCGAAGACGGCGTCGTCGTCGGTCCTGAGCGAGCGCCAGTATTCGACCGCGGCGTCCCACGCCTGTCCGGTGGGCGCGTGCGGGCGGCCTTCGAGGTAGGCGAACGTCGTCTCGTCCGGCGCGATCATGCCCGCGCGGGCGCCCGCCTCGATGGACATGTTGCAGACGGTCATCCGTCCTTCCATCGACAGGTCGCGCACGGCCTGGCCGCGGTACTCGATGATGTGGCCCTGGCCGCCGCCGGTGCCGATCTTGGCGATGATGGCGAGGATCAGGTCTTTGGCGGTGACGCCGTACGGCAGCGCGCCGGTGACCTCGATGGCCATCGTCTTCGGCCGGTAGGCCGGGAGGGTCTGGGTGGCCAGCACGTGCTCGACCTCCGAGGTGCCGATGCCGAAGGCCAGCCCCCCGAACGCGCCGTGGGTCGAGGTGTGGGAGTCACCGCAGACGATGGTCATGCCCGGCTGGGTGAGGCCGAACTGGGGACCGATGATGTGCACCACGCCCTGGCCGGCGTCGCCCATCGGGTGCAGGCGGACGCCGAACTCCGCGGCGTTCTTGCGGAGGGTCTCGACCTGGGCCTTGGACACCGGGTCGGCGATCGGACCGAGAACGGTGGGGACGTTGTGGTCCTCGGTGGCGATGGTGAGATCGGGTCGGCGCACCTTGCGCCCCGCCATGCGCAGGCCGTCGAACGCCTGCGGGCTGGTCACCTCGTGGATGAGGTGAAGATCGATGTAGAGCAGGTCGGGCTCGCCGTCGGCACGGCGGACGACGTGCTGCTCCCATACTTTCTCGGCCAGTGTGCGACCCATCCTGAACGCCTCCTTGCGTCTCGGTCCCCCGGGCGAACGTCTCATATGACAAGACGGACATTTCGGGATATGGACAGACTACCCGCCCCTCTCCCATATGCCAGTTGCATCTCGGATAGCGAGACGGCAGTATCGGGGTATGGACAACTCTAGCGGAGTCGGCGTACTCGACAAGGCCGTCCTCGTGCTCAACGCCCTCGAAGCGGGCCCCGCGTCACTGGCACAGCTGGTCCAGGCCACCGGCCTGGCGCGTCCCACCGCGCACCGCCTGGCCGTCGCACTGGAGCATCACCGCATCGTCTCCCGCGACACGCAGGGCCGGTTCATCCTGGGCCCCCGCCTTTCTGAGTTGTCCACCGCGGCGGGCGAAGACCGCCTGCTCGCCGTCGCCTCCCCGGTCCTCACCCATTTGCGCGACCTGACGGGCGAGAGCGCCCAGCTTTACCGCAGGCAGGGGGACGAGCGCGTGTGCGTCGCCGCCGCCGAGCGGGCGAGCGGCCTGCGCGACACGGTCCCCGTCGGCACCTCCCTTCCCATGACCGCCGGCTCGGCCGCGCAGGTGCTGCTGGCCTGGGAAGAGCCCGACCGGCTGCACCGCGGCCTGCGCGGCGCCAAGTTCACCGCCGCCACGCTGGCGAGCGTGCGCAGGCGCAGCTGGGCCCACAGCGTCGGCGAGCGCGAGCAGGGTGTCGCCAGCGTCTCGGCGCCCATCCGCGGCGCGGGCGGCAAGGTCATCGCCGCCGTGTCGGTCTCGGGGCCGATCGAGCGCCTCACCCGCACGCCGGGCCGCATGCACGCCGCGCCGGTGATGGCGGCCGCCGAGCGCATAACCGAGGCGATGCGCCGCTCCAACTGACCGGCGGCGCCGCCCGGGCGGCCCCGGTTCACGGCGTCGTCCCCGACCCGTGCGAACTGATTAGAGACGGCCGCCGCCAAGCACTAGCCTGGCGGAGTGACAGATCGCATCGAGGCAGCCGCGACGGAGCTGCGTCCCCTCCTTCAAGAGTTCATTCTCTGGGCACCAAACAACGCACCGGACAGTGATCCCGACCTGGTGGGACCCGCCGCTCTCTGGCACCGCCTGATCGCTCGCGACGACGTCCACCTGTGGAAGCGTGAAGACCTGCGCATGGTGCTGGTCGAACGCCTGCCCCAGGTCGTCGAAGATCCCGACGCGGCCGCCGACGGCACGGTCCCGGCCGTGCGCTCCTACCTGACCTTCCTCTCCGACACCGGCCGCCTGGCGGAGGGGTCCGACGATCTCGGCGATCTGCTGGACGAGCTGGACGCCGTCGAGGAGGACTTCATCGAGGCGATGGAGGAGGTCCTCGGCGAGCGCGACTGGGACGAGGATGACGACGAGCTCGACGAGGAGGAGGTCGAGGGCCTCGGCGATTTCGAGCCCTTCTCCGACGAACTGGCCGATCTGCCCACCATCCGCCTGCGCCCCGACACCGAGCTCGCCGCCGCGGCGCGCGAGGTGCCGCTGATCCACAAGGCCCGCGACCTGGCCGTCTGGGTGGGCAGGGGCCGCGAGGTCGGCGAAGACAGCCTGCTGAACGACGACGAGATCCGCCAGGCCCTCGGCGTCCTCGGCCTGCCGGAGCCGGACGAGAAGCCGCTGGCCCACGCGGTCCCCGCCCTGTGGAATCTGTGGAACCTCGCCGTCGACCTCGAGTTCCTCACCCCCGACGGCGAGGACACCGTCAGCGTCGACGAGGACACCGCCGCCTGGCCGTTCGACAACGACGACGACGTCCTCGACGCCTGGATGCTCGGGCTGCACTCGGTGGACTACGGCGATCCCGAGCTCGATGACGACGATCTGACGCTGGCCCTTTCCGGCCTGACCCGCGCGCTGCTGGTCCGGCTGCTGGTCGCCGAGGGCGAGCGTCCGATCGGCGAGCTGCGCGAGGAACTCGCCGAGGCCGCCGCCGAGTTCGACGACCTCGGCGCCGCCGCGTGGGAGGAGGCCGGCGACCCGCTGGTCTCCGTCCTCGAATGGCTGTCCGGCTACGGCATGGTCACCGTCGGCGACGACCGCGTGCGGCTCACGCCACTCGGCACAGAAGGCATCGTCCACCTGCTGGACGACGACGACATCGAGGTGGACGCGCGTCCGGCGATCGACGCGATGACCGCGCTCGACCTGCTGTCCCTCAGCGCCGATCTGCCCGAGGAGGAGGCCGACGCGGAGTTCGCGGCCTGGATGCGGCTGCGCGAGCCCGCCACGGCCGCCGAGGAGCTGCTGGAGGCCGCCGCCGAGGACGAGGCGGACGCGCTGATCCGGGTGCAGGCGGCGAGCCTGGTCGGCTCGCTCGGGCCGGTCGCCGTGCCCGCCTGGCGCGAGGCGCTGAACGAGCCGTCGCTCCGCCCGTACGCCGCGACGCACCTGGCCCAGCTCGGCATCGAGGACGCGCCGGAGCCGAGCCAGGGCGACACCCACTGGCTCATCCTCGACATGTGGACGATCTCGGCGGGCCTCGGCCGGCCCGAGTTCGTCAGCAGCCTGCACGACATCGGCCCCGCGCCCGTGCTGGGCAGCCTGCTCGAGGTGATCTGGAAGGTCCCGCACCCGCACGTCGAGGAGCTGCTGGAGGCCATCAGCGAGGCCCACCCCGACAAGCAGGTCGCCAAGGCCGCCAAGCGCGCCCTGTTCAAGGCCCGCTCCAAGGCCTCGGCCACCGCCGAGTAACCGCGCCACCGTTCCCCGCCCGCCGTCACGCCCACCGCGCGACGGCGGGCCAGGACACGACCGGACGCCCTCCGGACGCGAGCGGACGCCTTCTGGACACAAGTGGACGCCGCCCGCGGGACGGGAGCCGAGGTCGCCGTGAAATGCGAAACCCCCGGAAAGCGATGCTTTCCGGGGGTTATCGATGTGTAGCCCCGACCGGATTCGAACCGGCGCTACCGCCTTGAGAGGGCGGCGTCCTAGGCCACTAGACGACGGAGCCGAGCCGACACGACCTTAGGTCATGTCTCTGCAGGTGGTAGTCCCGACCGGATTCGAACCGGCGTTACCGCCTTGAGAGGGCGGCGTCCTAGGCCACTAGACGACGGGACCCTGCAGACCTGAATCGACGGAGGCGCCCTTGCGGACGCCCCGGCAACGGCCGTAACTCTACCGCACCCCGCAGAGCACGACCAAACCGTTCTCCCGGGCCCTCACCCGCCCATCCCGGAGCCCACCGCCTCGACCGGCGCCGGGCCGACGGGAAGGGACGGCCGGGAAGAGCCACGAGAAGGGCGGCGGGAGCGGGCTACGGGAGGGCGGCGCGAGGGAGATGAGGGGAGGGCGGCGGAAGCGGCGCCCCACACGTGTTCTCGTGGCGGCGGAGTCGCCGGGCCGACGGAAGTCACCAGGGCCGGAGGCGCGAAGGCCTCGGGCCGGAGAAGCGAAAACGCCTATGCCCCGTGAAGGACATAGGCGCTCAGCAGGAAACCCTGCTGGGGTACCAGGACTCGAACCTAGACTAGCTGAACCAGAATCAGCCGGGCTGCCAATTACCCCATACCCCAATGCTCACGGCCCCTGCTCGTCGCCGGGCCGCTCGCGACTTCCGAAAGAATAGCCCAGCTTGGGGGCCAAGACCAAAACGATTGCCCAACCCCGGGATTCCCCCTGGTCGTCCCCTGATCCGGCCCGTTGTCCACAGGATCGCCGCTTGATGTGCCGAGGACGGCTCCGCTGTGTAACGCTGCAAGGAGAGCCGTCGCCACGTGAGGAGCCCGCGCGTTGACCGAGAACCCCTTCTTCGTCCCTAGTGCCCTGCCCTACGGCCTGCCGCCGTTCGCGCAGATCCGCGAGGAGCACTACGCGCCCGCCTTCGAACGCGGCATGGCCGAGCATCTGGCCGAGGTCGAGGCCATCGCGGCCAATGACGAGTCTCCGACCTTCGACAACACCGTGGCCGCCCTCGAACGGTCCGGCGCGCTCCTGACCCGGGTCTCCACCGTGTTCTTCAACCAGGCGTCCTCCGACACCAACCCCACCGTCCAGGAGATCCAGAAGGACGTCACGCCCAAGCTCACCAAGCACAGCGACGCCATCCACCTCGACCGGCGGCTGTTCGCCCGCATCCAGGCCGTCCCCACCGACGCCCTCGACGCCGAAGAGCGCTGGCTGCTCGAACGCTACGTCACCGACTTCGTCCGGGCGGGCGCCGAGCTCGAACCGCACGACCAAGAGCGGCTGAAGGCCCTGAACGAGGAGCTCTCGACGCTGTCCACCCGGTTCGAGCAGAACCTCCTCGCCGCGACGAACGCCTCGGCGATCGTGGTCGAGGACGCCGCCGAGCTGGACGGCCTGTCCGAGGACGCCGTCAAGGCCGCGGCCGAGACCGCGAAGTCGCGCGGGCTCGAAGGCAAGTACGTCCTCACCCTGGTGCTGCCCACCGGCCAGGCCGCGCTGGAGGAGCTGACGAGCCGCGCGCTGCGCGAGCGCATCCACCGCGCCTCCACCGAGCGGGGTCTCGCCGAGAACTCCGAACTGGTGGTCCGCATGGCCACGCTCCGGGCCGAACGGGCGGCGCTCCTCGGCTACGAGAACCACGCCCAGTACGTCGTCGCCGATCAGACCGCGCCCGACGCGCGGGCCGTCACCGAGATGCTCGCCAAGCTCACCCCCGCGGCCGTGGCCAACGCCCACCGGGAGGCCGAGGAACTGCGCGAGGAGGCCGGCTTCGACATCGCCGCCTGGGACTGGTCGTTCTACGCCGAGAAGGTCCGCAAAGCGCGCTACGCGATCGACAGCCGCCAGATGCGCCCCTACTTCGAGCTCGACCGCGTCCTTCGCGACGGCGTCTTCCACGCGGCGGGCGAGCTCTACGGCCTGCGGTTCGCCGAGCGCTCCGACCTGGTGGGCCACCACCCCGACGCGCGGGTCTTCGAGGTCACCGACGAGGACGGCTCGCCACTCGGGCTGTTCCTCGGCGACTTCTACGCCAGGGCGTCCAAGCGCGGCGGCGCATGGATGAACAGCCTGGTCAAGCAGTCGGCGCTCGAGGGCACCCAGCCGGTGGTGGTCAACAACCTCAACATCGTCAAGCCTCCGCCCGGCGAGCCGACCCTGATGACCTGGGAGCAGGTCAACACGATGTTCCACGAGTTCGGGCACGCCCTGCACGGGCTCTTCTCGGCCGTGCGGTTCCCGAGGTTCTCCGGCACGGCCGTGCCGCGCGACTTCGTCGAGTACCCGTCGCAGGTCAACGAGATGTGGGCCACCTGGCCCGAGATCCTGGCCAACTATGCCCGCCATCACGAGACCGGCGAGCCCATGCCCCAAGATCTCGTCGACCGCATGCTGGAGGCCCGTAAGTTCAACCAGGGGTACGCCACCGTCGAGTACCTCGCGGCCACCCTGCTCGACTGGGCGTGGCACACCCAGACCGGAGACCCCGGCGACGCCCAGGAGTTCGAGCGGCAGGCGCTGCGCAACGCCGGCGTCGATCTGCCGCTCGTGCCGCCGCGCTACCGCAGCACGTACTTCGCCCACATCTGGGCCGGCGGTTACAGCGCGGGCTACTACTCCTACATCTGGAGCGAGGTCCTGGACGCCGACACGGTCGAGTGGTTCAAGGAGAACGGCGGCCTCACGCGCGAGAACGGCGACACCTTCCGCCGCGAGCTGCTGTCCAAGGGCGGCAGCGTGGACGCCATGACCGCCTTCCGCGCCTTCCGCGGCCGCGACCCCCGCATCGAGCCCCTCCTGGAGCGCCGCGGCCTGCTCTGACACAAGGGCCGGATCACCACCGGAACGCCGGTGGTGATCCAGGAGGCCCCCCTCCGGACACCAGGAGGCGCCTCTCAGGCGCTGGGAGGGGTGCACCTCCTAGACGCTGAAAGGCGCCTCCCAAAGGTCAGGAGGCGCCTTGCCGGTCGTCGGGGGGAAGTCCAGGAGGCCGTCAAACGGCCTCTGGAGCCTCCACGGGGGCGGGTGACTATGCGGAGGCCGGAGAGCCGGCTCCTTCGCGGAGCTTGGCCAGAGCGGCGCGCAGGCGGTCGATGGCGCGCTCGCGGCCGAGGACCTCGATGGACTCGAACAGCGGCAGCCCCACCGTGCGGCCGGTGATCGCGACCCGGACGGGGGCCTGGGCCTTGCCGAGCTTGAGACCGTGCTCGAGGCCGACCTCCTCCAGCGCGGTCTTCAGCGACTCGGGGTCGAAGGACACCGACTCGAGCCGCTGGAGGTAACCGGCCAGGATGTTCTCGGCCCCCGGCTTCATCGCCTTGTCCCAGCTCGCCTGGTCGAAGACGGGCTCGTCCAGGAAGAGGAAGTCGACGTTGGCCGTGATCTCCGAGAGCACGGCGATGCGGGTCTGCGCCAGCGGCGCGACCTTGGCGAAGGTCTCACGTCCCCAGGCGGGGTCGAGCCAGGGCTCGCAGCGCCCGATGAAGACCTCCAGCGGCAGCGCCCGGATGTACTCGCCGTTGAACGCCCGCAGCTTCTTCTCGTCGAAGAACGCCGGAGAGGGGTTGACGTCGGCCAGCTTGAACAGCGGCATCATCTCGGACCACGGCATGATCTCGCGGTCGCCGCCCGGCCCCCAGCCGAGCAGCATGAGGTAGTTGACCATCGCCTCGGGGAGGTATCCCTCGTCGCGGTAGGACTCGAGGGCCACCTTGTCGCGGCGCTTGGAGAGCTTCTGCCGCTTCTCGTTGACGATGACCGGCACGTGCGCCCACACCGGCGGCGCGACGCCCAGCGCCTGCCACAGCAACTGCTGCTTGGGGGTGTTGGACAGGTGCTCCTCGGCACGGGCCACGTGCGTGATGCGCATCTCGATGTCGTCGATCACGTTGGCCAGGACGAACAGCGGGGACCCGTCACTGCGGGCGATGACGAAGTCCTCCATGGCCTGGTTGGGGAACTCCACCCGACCTCGCACCAGGTCGTCCACCACGGTGACGCCCTCGTCGGGCGTGCGGAAGCGCACCGCGCCCTCGGCGAGCCCTCGGTCGCGGCAGAACCCGTCGTACCCCTGGTGCTCGGAGCCGGTGCGGGCCTTGACGTCGTCGCGGGTGCAGGTGCAGTGGTAGCCCTTGCCGTCGGCGACCAGCTTGGCGACGGCGGCGCGGTGCTGCTCCTCGTACGCCGACTGGAAGTAGGGGCCCTCGAAGTGGGGCGAGTCGCCGTGGATGCCGATCCAGGCGAGGGCCGAGATGATGCCCTCGGTCCACTCGGGCCGGTTGCGGGCGGCGTCGGTGTCCTCGATGCGCAGCACGAACCGGCCGCCGGACTGCTCGGCGAGCGCCCAGTTGAACAGCGCCGAGCGGGCGCCGCCCACGTGGAACATGCCGGTCGGCGACGGCGCGAACCGCACCCGAAGCGTGGGCTCCGTCGAGCCCTCCTGCAGATCAGTCACGGGAGACCACCCGGTTCGTGAGAGTGCCGATGCCTTCGATGCCCACGCTGACCTCGTCGCCGTCCTCCAGCGGGCCGACCCCCTCCGGCGTGCCGGTGAGGATCACGTCGCCCGGGATGAGGGTCATGACGTCGGTGATGTAGGCGATCAGCTTCGGAATGTCGTGGATGAGCTGGGATGTGCGCGCGCTCTGCTTGAGCTCGCCGTTGACCGTGGTCGTCAGAGCGAGGTCGGCGGGGTCGAGCTCGGTCTGGATCCACGGGCCGAGCGGGCAGAAGGTGTCGAAGCCCTTGGCCCTGGTCCACTGCCCGTCCTTGCGCTGCAGGTCGCGGGCGGTGACGTCGTTGGCGCAGGTGTATCCGAAGATGACGTCGCGTGCGCGTTCCACCGGCACCTCGCGGCAGAGGCGACCGATGACCACGGCCAGCTCGCCCTCGAAGTCGACGCGCTCAGAGAGCTTGTGCGGATAGGCGATCGCCTCGCTCGGACCGATCACCGACGTGGACGGCTTGCTGAAGATCAGCGGCTCGGCCGGCGGCTCGCCGCCCATCTCGCGGGCGTGCTCGGCGTAGTTCTTGCCGATCGCGATGACCTTGCTGGGCAGGATCGGCGTCACGAGACGCACCTCCTGCAGCGGGTAGCGCTCGCCGGTGAACTGGATCGAACCGAACGGGTGCCCGTCGATCCTTGCGATGAACTCCTCACCCTGAGCGCCTTCGACCACGCCGAACGCGACACCGTCACCTGTGGAGAACCTTGCGATACGCACCCCCCAAGGCTAGTGCCGCCCGGCGCGCCGCGGGGACACCCGGCCCGCCTCGGCCCGGCGGCGCCCCCGGCGTCGGAGGAGCCGCTTCCACCGGGGCCGAGGAGACCTGAGGGCGAGTCCCGCCGGGGCGGGGGCCACGGATCATAGGCTGGCCCCACCGGGCTCACGCCGTCCCGGGCGGACGCGGCGGACGGCGGGCGGCCCGGCACGAGACCGTCTGGCGAGGAGTGGACATGTCCGTTGTGAAGATCAATGCGCTGAATGTGCCCGCCGAGATGCGCGAGGAGCTGGAACGCCGGTTCGCGGGCCGCGCGGGCATGGTCGAGTCGTCGGACGGCTTCGAGTGGTTCGAGCTGCTGCGCCCCATGGAGGGCACCGACCGCTACCTGGTGTACACGCGCTGGCGCAGCGAGGAGGACTTCCAGCGCTGGCAGCAGAGCCAGGCGTTCCAGCAGGGCCACGCGCGGGCCGCGTCCGACGCCGCCGCGCAGGGCCACGGCCACGGCCAGACGGCGGAGCAGGGCCACGGCCATGGTCAGGGGCATGGCCACGGTCAGGGCCCGGCGGCGACGGGTTCCGAGCTGTGGAGCTTCGAGGTCGTCCAGAGCACCGGCCGCAAGGACTCCTGAGGACCGAACCCGGTCGCGGCCCGGTCCCGGCCGAACCCGGTCTGATGCCTCGACGGCGCGATCGACGCCGATCGAGCATGGTCGGGTGCCGGTCGACCGGGCGTTGGTGCCGGTCGGGCTCGGACCGGATGTGCCGCCGTGAGGTCAGGCGGCGCGCCGTGAGGTCAGCCTTTGATCCCCGTGGTCAGGCGGTGGTGGAACGGGTGAAGCGGGCGGCCCAGTCGCGCAGGTGGTCGACCAGTTCGGGGGGGCGGACCACCTCGAAGTCCGCGCGCAGCGTGCCCAGCGCCATCGCCGGCCAGTCCAGCGAGTCCGAGGACATCAGCAGCCGGCAGCTCGTCTCGTCGATCTCCGTCACGGTCGCCCACGAGCCCACGGCGCCGCGGACGGCGGCGGCGGGCGCGCGCACCACGACCTCGACACTGTGCGACGCCGACGCGAAGCTGCCGAGGCTCCGCCGGACGAACGCGGCCGCGTCCTCGGCGGGCAGCTCGCGGGGCCGGAACCGTTCTCCGGTGCCGACCGGGCCGTTCAGCCGGTCGAGCCGGAAGCTGCGCCAGTCGTGGCGGTTCACGTCGTAGGCCACCAGATACCACCGCCGTCCCAGAGAGACGAGCCGGTGCGGTTCGACGTACCGGTCGCTGCGTTCTCCTTTGTGGGCCGTGTACGAGAAGCGCAGGCGCTCCTCGTCCCGGCACGCCTGGGCGACGGCGGTGAGCACCGCCGCGTCGGCCCGCGGACCGGGTCCCCACGGGGCCGGCACGGTGGCCGCGAGCAGCACCTCCGCCCGGCGGCGCAGCCGGGGCGGCATGACCTGCACGACCTTGGTGAGCGCGCGCAACGAGGACTCTTCGATGCCGGCGACCGTCCCCTGCGCGGCCATCCTCAGGCCGATGGCCAGGGCGACCGCCTCGTCGTCGTCCAGAACCAGCGGGGGCAGCACCGCACCCGCGGCGAGCTGGTAGCCGCCGTCGATGCCGCGGTGAGCCTGCACCGGGTAACCCAGCTCGCGGAGCCGGTCGACGTCCCGGCGCACGGTGCGAGGGGAGACCTCCAGCCGCTCGGCCAGCTCGGCGCCCGGCCAGTAGCGATGCGTCTGGAGCAGGGACAGCAGTCGCAGCGTCCGTGAGCTCGTGTTCGCCATGCCTCAAGCTTGCCGCTCATTGAGGTCGGGAAGTGACCGCTATGCCCATTGGCGTCACCGCCTCGCACCGCCGCTCGTCGGGGACCTCGGCATGAGCATGATCGTCCACTCGACGCTCCGACGCCGAGGCCTGCCGGACCGGGGGCAGGAGGGGCCGATAGCTGGGAGAACGCTGGGCGTGCGGCATCTGCTTGTTAACGATGCGACTGAGGAGGCGGCGGCGACTTGACCTGTTCGTCATGATTCAGACAGCATGATCCGCCCCCTCATCATTGGTCACGGAAGGAACTGGCGTGCGCCGCCGGACACGAGCCCTCGGATTTCTCACCACCCTTCTGCTGACCGGGGGCTTGGTGTTCCACGCCGCGCCCGCGGGCGCCCGCGGCGGCGCCGGGGCGGCGGCCGTCAAGCCCAGCGCCGAATGCCAGGGCGACTGGCTGCCCGCCACGCCGACCTCCGCGCAGGTCATGTCCGGCGAGGTGCAGTTCCTCGACCTCCCGCCCGTCAAGATCGGCAAGACGATCGACTGGCGCTGGAGCCCGTACAAGAACCGCTCCTGGGACATGGTCTTCTCCTCCCTGCGCTGGGTCGGCCGCCTGGTGGCCGACTACGAGACCTCAGGAGACGAGAAACTCCTCGGCCGGGCCACCGAGCTGGTCAAGAGCTGGGTCGAGAGCAACCCCCGGGGCGGCTCGCGCGCCAGCGTGTACGCCTGGGACGAGCACCCGATCGCGCTGCGCGCGCCCGTGCTGGTCTGCCTGAGCCGCCACGTCAAGGCGTCCTGGCTCACCGGCAGCCTGGCCGACCACGCCAGGATGCTCTCCAACCCGGCCCTGTACGAGAAGGGCCACAACCACGGCCTGGACCAGGACATCGCCCTGCTGCGCATCGGCTGCCGCACCGGGCACAAGGAGTGGGCCGATCTGGCCATCCGCCGCATGACCGGATCGGTGAAGCTCGACATCGACTCCCAGGGCGCGTTGCAGGAGCAGGCCCCGCGCTACGGGATCTACGTCCATGAGCGGCTGAAGGTCGGCATGGAGGCCATCACCGACTGCGGCAGGAAGGTGCCCGCCGAGATCGAGAAGCGCTGGGCTTCGCTGGAGGGGTACATCACCCACGCCACCGAGCCCAGCGGGCACATGGTCCCGATCGGCGACGGCGGCGCGGACGTCAAGCCGTCCGGGTACAAGCACGCGAAGAAGACCGTGCAGGTGTTCAAGGCCGGGTACGTCTTCGGGCGCACCAAGTGGGACAAGCCGGAGTCGGCGTACTACTCCATCCGGTTCGGCCCCGGCCTGAAGTTCCACGGGCACGAGGACCACCTGGGCGTGACGTACTACGCGCAGGGGCGCGACGTGCTGGTGGAGGCCGGTTTCCACTCCTACGAGCGCACGGCGTACCGCTACTGGACCATGTCTCCCGAGGCGCACAACGTGCCCGTCGTCGTCGGCAAGTCGTTCCGCGGGCGCACGGCGACCTCCCTGACCCGCTCGTCGATCAAGGACGACCGGCAGTCGTACAAGCTCACCGACAAGGCCTACGGGGTGACCCGGAACCGCTCGGTGCTGGTCAACCACGGGGACGACGTGATGGCCGTGTACGACACGGTCGCCTCCGGCGCGAAGGCCCGCAGTTACTGGCACCTGGACCCGGCGCTGACCCCGGTCTCCACCAGCGGCGGGCGCGTCGTCGTGAAGGACAAGTCGGGCTGGAAGGCCACCCTGGCGCAGATCGAGATGCCGTCCTGCAAGCCGATCTCCGGTCAGACGGTCGTCCGCGGCCGGACCAACCCCTACCAGGGCTGGATCTCGCCGTCCTACATGACCAAGGTGCCCGCCTCCGTGGTCGTCTCGCCCGCGACCGGATCGCTGCTCACCGTCATCGTCCCCGGCACCGCCGAGCCCGACGTCACCTGCTCGGGCACCCGCGTGACCGTCAAGACCTCCGACGGCGAGACGTCCTTCCGCGCCTCCGCGGGCGCCCTCTCCTGAACCGGGGCGAAGGGACTCAGTAGAACAGCTCCCATTCTCCGTTGTTGTCCGAACGCGCCCGGAGCATGCCATGATCGGCGTCCGAGTAACCCAACTCGGCGGACACGTACTTGCTGTTGGGCGCTCGGACGGCATCGGGGCGTGGGAGAAGTTCTACGTGTGGTGCCGCCCCAAGCAGTACTGCACCATTCGATCTCTCGCCAACGACACATTCGTGTCCGCCGAGATGAACTACACGGGGGCCGGCTCCGGCATGCTCCGAGCACGGGCGACGTCCGTCAGGAAGTGGGAGCAGTTCGCGGCCGAATAGCAGACATCCTCATCTCGCTTCGCGAAGTCGACGGACGCGGGCGCACGGGTCCGGAGCGCCCGGCCCGTCGTCTCCGCGGCCCCATGCCGACGCCCCTGCTCACCATCGCCGTCCCCGGTACCACCGAGCACAAGGTCATCCGCGTCACAAGCGAGACCTCCGGCTCGCGAACTGCGGGCTATTCGAGCCTGTCCTGCGGATACAGCTTGTCGAAGGCGATTCCGGTCAGGACAGAGACCGCCACCGCGATCATCCACGGGTCGATCCCGGTGGCCTGGTTGATGAACTGAGCCGCGTCGCCGAAGCTCAGACTCGCGTCCGCGCACGCGGCCAACGCCATCGCGAAAGCGGCTCCGGTCACCACCCTGCGCCGCGATGCCCGCGAGGCCATGAAGGGACGCGCCAGCGGGACCGCGACCATGCCGGACGTGCTCGACGATGGCGCCGGCTCGGACAACCGCGCGAGCAGCCGCCGGTCCGGCCATAGCGCAGAGCCGGGCATGCGAAACAACGGCTCCCACGCGGAAGGCCGGAGGTCGACCGCGTGAAGGGGCTCTATGAAATGCCTGAGAACGCCGTCGGGTTCGACGAGCCACTGGAAGCGAATTCGGCGCGTTTCGAGACTGAAGTACGAGATGAAGAAGAGCGGCCCACGGCCGTCTCCTTCGTCCGTCGCCGAAGGCGCCGGCGGAAGCCCCGGGGGTGCGCCATGTCCAGAATGAACGAGTAGCCGGGGTGGAGAGTGGACAATGCGCCCAGAAGACCGGGTAAGAGTCGCCACCGTCACCGCTCGACCCTACCTCCGCCGCCTTCGGCGCGGGCATGGTGCGTACGCGCATCCCTGCTCGACCGCGCGCCCCGCACCCGCCCGCGTCGCCGCCGCCCCCACCTCCAGCTCACCTCTCCTACTTCACCACCTTGTACTTCACGTCGAACCAGACCGTGCGCCCCGCGTCGTCCTCGTGTACGTCCCACCGCTGCGAGATGAGGTCGACGAGCATCAGCCCCCGGCCGCCTTCCGCGAGCGTCTCACCGCAGACGCGCGGCGCGGACCGGCCTCCGGCGTCCACGACGTCGACGTGGACGAAGTCATGGCAGTCGGCGATGGCGAGGGTCACCTTTCCGCCGTTCCTGGAGTCGGAGTGCAGGACGGCGTTGGTGACCACCTCGGAGACCAGCAATGTGACGTCGTCGATGGCCGGATGCGCTTCGCCGAGTTTCGCCCTGACGAACTCGCGCGCCTGTGACACCGACTCCGGAGAGCCGACCAGCTCGATGACGCCCAATAGCCGACCCGTCGCCATGCGCGAATACCTTCCTCCACAGGGAACGTTTACGCCTCCTGATGATTCCGCCTCACCAGAATGTCAACATGTGGCTACCATCGGTAGCGAATTCGACTCACACCTCGGGCACATTAGGGGTGATCCAGGGGGTGAGGCATCCGTCCTAACGCCATTCCCCCAGGGGTAGGTGAATATGTCATCTATTCATGAGAGAAATCCTCCCGACTCCCCGCGTGCCCTTTTTGTCTTCGAACTACGCCGGCACAGAACGGCCGCCGACCTCACCCACAAGCACCGCGCCACAGCCCTGCGCGACCGGGAGCCGATGGTGTGCCGGGGCTCTTCCAGACGCAGGCATACGCGCGGCTGATCCTCTCGGCCGAACCAGGGGTCACGCCGGACGAGGTCGATGAGCGCGTCACCGGCCGCGGATTCATCATCGCTGAACGCCAAGGGTCCTCTTTCGCCGCCTATGTGGAAGGACAACCAGTCGCTCAAGCTCATTCAGGAAGCGGTGAACCAGAATGATCGATGTCGAAAACGCCTTGTGGCGTAAGAGCACGCACAGCGGATCCGACGGCGGCAATTGCGTCGAAGTCGCGTCCGATCTTCCCAGAGTCGTCGCCGTGCGGGACGGCAAGTGCCCGTCCGGTCCGGCATTGGTCTGCGCGCCTGCCGGCTGGTCGGCATTCCTGAGCGGCATCAAGGACGGCGCGCTCGACGTCTGAGTCCGGTGACGGCTCACGGAGTCCAGAAGGGCCGGGCCGTGCGGCTCTCCTGGACTCCGCCGGACTTCAACCCGCTGACGCGACCACGAAGTTGTAGAACGTGGGGTACATCGCGCGGTTGTCCGCCCGGTCGGCGCTGACCACGGCCATCTGATGAAGTCCGTCGGTCGTCGGCGTCCAGGTCACCGTGGCGGTGCCGTCGGGCTCGGCATCCACCCGGGTCCACGGCTCGCCGTCCATCTTGTAGTAGTAACCGGCCACGTCCGCCACGCCGTTGGGACTGATGGTGAACCGGCCGGGCACGCCCGGCCCGCCGATGGGGGTGGGGCCGTCGTACGGGGTTCCCGCGACGGTGCCGGACCGGTCGGGCTTGGCGGTGTCCACCACGTACTCACACCATGGGCTCCACTCGCTGTCCTGCTCGTAGGCGTCCTCCGTGCGCACCCGCCAACGGAACGCACCGTCGTAGTAGCCCATGAGGACGCCGGAGGCCTGCCCGTCCAGGATCGGGGTGAACTCCTCCCAGTACGACTGCCCGTCGAGGGTCTCCCACTGCCAGTGGGCGCTCGCCGGGCCGCCGCCGCTGAGCACAGCGTGCGGCCGAGGCGCGAAGGCGACGTACGGCCGTGCGTCGCCCGTCGCGCAGGGGTACGGCCCGGCCTTGCCGCCGATGGCGTCGGGCCACGTGCGCTCCGACGGGTCGGTCACGAGCTGAGCCGGCGGCTCCACCGGCGGCAGGTGGTTGACGTTGAGCACCGGCGCCTGTTCGAGGCGGTACGCGCCGAGCGGAGCCCGCTCCTGCTGTGACCACAGGCCGAACGTCACGGTCGCGCGACCGGCCGCGTGCGCGTCCGCCACCACCGCCGACACATCGAACGCCAGCATCGTCCCCAATGTGTCGCACGAGGACCAGGTGTAGGTGGCGACGAGCCGCGACCGACGCGGCTGCCGGCGCCAGGTCGTGTGCTCGTCGACGGGACCGGTCTCCCAGAGCTGGACAGGTTTCTCGCCGACTCTGCAGGTGTCGGCGCGGTCCACCAGGAGCTTCGCCTGCACCGGTCTGCCTCCTGCGAACGACGGCACGGGGAACCGGTAGAACGCCCTGGCGACGCGGTGTCCCTCCAGCGAGCCGACGGGCACGGGCGCGTCCTGCTTCCAGTGCGACACGTTGTGGTGCCCGGACTCCACATAGGTCCAACCGTCAGCGATCACGGTCTGGACCGGCAGGTACGGATCGGACAGGTAGGGATTCTGCGGCTTGTACTCATAGGTGATGCGCAGCTCAGGGGCGTTGACGAAGCTGAGACGGCCCTGTGGCCGGTCTTCGAGGCTGGCGCGCACGCCGAGGACGAGCTCGCCGCTGTCGCCGGCCACGGTGTCGGTCACCAGCGGAGTCATGTCGAACTCGTAGGGAGAAGTGGGCTCGCAGTTCCACTGGCTCGGGACGACCGCGAGGCTCTTGGTCCACTCCGGCTGGCGCTCCCAGTTGGTGCGCCTGTCGATGGGACCGGTCTGCCACAGCTCGAAGCCCCGGACGCGGTTCTCGCAGACCGGGTCCGGCCGCAGCAGCGTCAAGGACGCCGCGACGATCGTCCTGCCGTGCAGCATGGACAAGTCGTTCATGAAGAACGATCTGCGCACCGAGGCCGGCTCGTCCGCCTGGGCGAACGTCCCAGCCAGGCCGACGGGCGCGGCGACGTCCTCGTTCCAGTGCGACCGCTGGGCTTCCGCCGAGGACACGTAGGTCCATGCCGCCGGTCGTAACACGATCGTCGCCCTCAAAGTCCAGGCTTGCGCGGGCGCCACCACGAAGGGCACGATCATCACCGCCGCCGCCAGTGCGCGCGCGAGCAGCCGGAATACCCCTGACCTCATGAAATTGTCCCCGTTTCTGATCTTTCGGTCCCCGGGAGGCAGGGTAGATCAGCGAGCCCTTTCACGGCAGGCCCAAATTCCCGCGAGGCCGGCATGAGGCATATGGACGCGGAGGATCGGACAGCTCGGCGAGGTGGCCCCAGCCACCCGGCACAGTGGTGGGGGACGGGGAGCGAGCGAGGGGCCGCAGGCCCCTCGCTCGCCAGGTTCAGGCGGCCGGCGCCACCACGAAGTAGTAGAAGGTCGCGTTGACCGCGCGATTGCTCGCCCGATCGAGGCTGATCACGGCCAGTTCGCGGAATCCGGCGGCGGTCGGCGTATAGGTCACCGTGGCCACGCCGTCGGGCCCGGCGACCGCCCGGGCCCACGGCTCACCATCCAACCTGTAGAAGTATCCGCCCACGTCCGCGACCCCGTTGGGACTGAGGGTGAACCGGCCAGGCACCCCTGGCCCGCCCTTGGGGGTAGGCCCGCCGTACGGGGTTCCCTCGACCTTGGCGGGCCGGTCGGGCTTGGTGGTGTCCACCACGTACTCGCACCACGGGCTCCACTCGCCGACCTGACCGGACGAATACTCCCCTCGCACCCGCCATCGGTACGCGCCGCCGTCGGCGCCCACCTGGTCGCCGAAAGCCCGCCCGTCGTACCACACCAGGGCCGATTTCTCGTGTACCGGTTCGCCGTCCAGGGTCTCCCACTGCCAGCGGGCCATCGCCGGAGCGGCGCCGGGGTCGAACACGGCTGTAGGCTCCGGCACGAAGGGGACGTACGACCGCTCGGCGCCCCTCCCGCAGGGGAACGGCCCTATGCCCTCGATCATGTCGGGTGGCTGAACAGTCGACACATCGGTCATGAGCTCAATGGGCCCGCCCGGGGGCGAGCCGATGCCGAGCGTCGGCCCTGGCTTCACGAGGTAGCGGCCGCGATCTCTCTCGTCCTGCGACCGCAGGCCGAAGGTCACTGCCGTACGACCGGCCGCCTGGGCCTGCGCGACCGCCTCGGACACGTCGAACACCAGCATCCCCCCCGACGCGTCGCACGAGCCCCAGGTGTAGGTGCCGACGAGCCGGGACCAACGCGGCTGCCGGCGCCAGGTCGTGCCCTCGTCGATGGAGTCGGTCTCCCACAGTTGGAGGGGCTTCTCACCCACTTCGCAGACGTCGGCGCGGGGCATCATGAGCTTCGCCCGCGCCGGGACTTCGGGGAGAGACGGCAGAGGGAAGCGGAAGAACGCCCTGGCGACCCGGTGTCGCCCCAGGAAGCCCGCGGGCACCGGCGCTTCCTCCTTCCAGTGCGAAACGTTGCGGCGTCCTGAGTCCACATAGGTCCAGCCATCAGGGCTCACACGCTCGATCGGCGCATTCGACGGATACGGGTCCTCTTTGTCGTATTCGTAGGTGATCCGTAGTTCCGGGTCGTTACCGAAGGCCAGCCGGCCCTGTGGCCGGTCCTCGAAGCCGGCGCGCACACCGAGGACGAACCGGCCGCTTCCGCCGGCCACGACGTCACTCACCGCAGCGGTCACGTCCAGCACGTAGGGGGATGTGGGATCGCATTCCCACTGAGCCGGGACCGCCGCGAGTGTCCTGTTCCACTCCGGCTGGCGCTCCCACTTGGTCGACTTGCTGATGGGACCGGTCTGCCACAGCTCGAAGCCGCGGATGCGGTTCTCACACGAGGCGTCGGGCCGCAGCATCGTCACGGACGCGCCGAGGATCTTCTTGCCCCTCAACGCGGACACATCGTGCGCGAAGAACGACCTGTACACCGTCTGTGGCTCGTCCGCCTGGTCGAACGTCCCCGCCAGGCCCACGGGCGCGTCCACGTCCTCGTTCCAATGCGACCGCCGAGGATCGGCCGAGGACACATAGGTCCATGCCTTCGGCCGTAACGAGATCGTCGATGATGCGATCGAGGCGTGCGCGGGAGTCATCGTCAACGGCACGGACAACAGCGCGGCGACCAGCACGCGCGCGAATAACCGGATCGATCCTGTCCTCATGAGCCGTCCCCGTTTCTGATCTTTGATCCCCGAGGGGCAGGCTAGATCACCGGGTCCCGCGACGGCAGGCCCAAATCGCGGACGACCGACCGTGAGGGCTTGACCGGAACTCAGGCGCCGGCGTGGGTGCGTCGCCCGTCAGGGGCGTGGAAGCGGGCGAGCCTGTTCAGGGCTTCCTGGGTCGCCTCGGGGCCGTCGTCGGTGAACGCGCGGCTGCGGGCGAAGGTCCGCAGTGGCTCCGGGTAGTGGTACCGGTCCAGGTCGCCGGGGACCAGCAGGTGCAGGTCCACGAGGGACTCCAGCAGCACCGCGGCCTGGCTGAGCGGCAGCTCCAGCACGGCCGCCGCGGCGCCGAGCGAGATCTCGGGCTCCTCCGCCATGGACAGCAGCCGGAACGCCCGCGCCTGCGCGGGCGACAGCCGCTCCATCACCGACACGTACGGCCGCTCGATGGCCGCGCACTCCGGCGGGAGCAGCGGCGAGCCGGGCGCGGGCCTGCTGAGCCGCCGCCTCGCCTCGGCGATGCTCCAGCCCGGCCGCGAGGCGATGCGCGCGCCGAGGGCCATCAGCACCTGCGGCAGGCCCGCGCAGCGCCGGACCAGCTCGCGGACGTCCGCCGGCTCTGGACGCACCCGGTCGGCGCCGACGAGCCGTTCCAGCAACGCGATGGAGTCGTCCTCGTCCAGCCCGGTCAGCCGCAGCCAGCGAATGGACGCCAGGTCGTACAGCCGCTGCCGCGCGGTGACTACGACCGCGGGCCCGCCCGGGCCGGGCAGCAGCTGACGCACCTGCTCGGCGTCACGGGCGTCGTCTAGCACGACCAGCAGCCGGCGGCCGGTGGTGAGCGTCCGCCACAACGCCATCCGCTCGCTGAACGACTCGGGGAGCCCGGCGGGGAGGACGCCGATGCCGCGCAACAGCTCGGCCAGCGGCTCGCCCGCGGTGCCGAGGTCGACGAACAGCTGTCCGTCGGGGAAGTCCGCGGCGACCTCGTACCCGAGGTGCACGGCGAGAGCGGTCTTGCCGACGCCGGCGAGTCCTTCGACGCCGACGACCGGGACGCTCGCCCGGGACGGGGTCAGGCCGTCGGCCATGCGGGACCGCTCCTCGACCCGGCCGACGAAGTCCGGCAGGTCCGGTGGCAGCTGGGTGGGGCCGTGGGCCGCGACGGCGGTGGGCGCGGGTGGGTCGGGCGCGAGCAGCGCCGGGTCGGAGGCGAGGATGCGGCGCTGCATCTCCCGCAGATCAGGGCCCGGGTCGAGGCCGAGCTCGTCGGCGAGCAGCCGCCGCACGTCCTCGAACACGGCGAGCGCGTCGGCCTGCCGGCCGGACCGGTAGAGCGCCAGCATCAGCAGCTCGCGCGGCCGTTCGCGCAGCGGCTGCTCCGCGATCACCTCCGCGAGCTCGGCGGCCGCCTCGACGTGCCGGGCGGACTCCATGTCGGCCGCCGCCAGATCCTCGAGCGCCGTCAGCCGCAGTTGTTCGAGCCGTACGCGTTCGAACTCGGCGTAGTCGCCGTTGACACCGGCGAGCGGGGCGCCGTGCCACAGGCTCAGCGCCGCGCGCAGCGCGGCCGCCGCGGCGGGCGCGTCGCCGGCCCGGCGGGACTCCCTGGCGACGCCGAGGTGCCGCTGGAACTCGGTGAGGTCGAGGTGCTCCGTCCGCAGCGCGTAGCCGCCGCCGACCGACTCGATCACCGCCGCCGGGCGGCCGGGGTCGAGCACGCGGCGCAGCCGGGACACGTAGGAGCGGACGACGCCGACCGCGGCCCTCGGAGCGGCGCCGCCCCAGATCGCGGCGATGAGCTGGTCAGGCGAGGCGGGCAGGCCGGCCTGCAGGAGGAGGATCGCGAGGATCGCCCGCTGCTGCGGGCTGCCCAGCTCGATCTCGTCGTCGCCGCGCCAGGCCCGTACAGGACCCAGCACTTCGAAGCGCAACCGCTCCCCCACCAGGGACTCCTTCCGGCCGACCGCCTGGTCGTCACCCGCAACGACGGACGTGCGACCGGTATTCCGGCCGGTCACCACCCCCTGCGACCGGCCCGCGGGCGGCATTCCGGCCGGTGCCCCCTCGGTGGCCGGCCTGCGACCGGGCTCAGCCGCCGCCGAGGAGGTCGGCGAACGGAGTCGGCGCGAACAGGTCGTGTGCGCCCCGCGCGCCCCGCCTGCCGATCTCGGTGGCGAACTGGGCCGCGGCCCGGTCGATCCGCTGGGCCAGCAGGTCGGGCGCGGCGGCGCCTCCCCAGTCCTCCGGCGCCGCGAACACCGACGTGGGCACGACCACGCCCCGCAGGTAGGTGAACAGCGGCCGTACGGCGTTCTCCAGCATCAGCGAATGGCGCGCGGTGCCGCCGGTCGCGCCGATGAGCACCGGCTTGTCCGCCAGCGCGTGGTCGTCCAGCAGGTCGAGGACCTCGAAGAACGTCTTGAACAGCCCGCTGTTGGTGGCGGCCAGCGTCGGCGTCACCGCGATCAGCCCGTCGGCTCCGATGACCGTTTCGAGGGCGTCCTGGAGCTTGGAGCCCGGGTAGCCGCTGACCAGGTTGTCCACCAGGTCGTGCCCGTGCTCGCGGACCTCGATCACCCGCGTCTCGACCTCGTCGCCGGACTCGCGCAGCTCGCGCTCGGCGGAGGCGGCCAGCCGGTCGGCGAGGAGCCTGGTCGACGACGGGCGGCGGAGCCCGGCGGACACGACGGCGATGGTGCGCTTCATCGGATCTCCGTCGCCTTCGACGTCTCCCGCGCGGCCGCCTTCAGCGACTCGTGCGTCGGCGCGTCGGGAATGTGCGCCGGCCTCAGCGCCGCGAACTCCTTGCGGAGCACGGGGACGACCTCCTCACCGAGGAGGTCGATCTGTTCGAGCACCGCCTTGTGCGGCAGGCCCATGCCGTCCACGTTGAACAGCTGCCGCTGGTAGTCGCCGAAGTCCTCCCGGAACCGGAGAGTCCGGTCGATGATCTCCTCCGGGCTGCCCACCGACAGCGGCGTCTGCCGCATGGTCTCCTCCAGCGACGGCCCGTTGCCGTACGTCGGAGAGTTGTCGAAGAACGGGCGGAACTCGGCCATCGCGTCCTGCGACCTGCGCCGCATGTACACCTGGCCGCCGAGGCCCACGATCGCCCGGTCGGCCGGCCCGTGCCCGTAGTGCTCGAACCTGGCGCGGTACACGTCGATCATCCGGCGCGTGTGCTCCTTCGGCCAGAAGATGTTGTTGTGGAAGAACCCGTCGCCGTAGTAGGCGGCCTGCTCCGCGATCTCCGGGCTGCGGATGGAGCCGTGCCAGACGAACGGCGGCACGCCGTCCAGCGGGCGCGGGGTCGCGGTGAACGACTGCAGCGGGGTGCGGAACCTGCCCTGCCAGTCGACGGCGTCCTCCCGCCACAGGCGCCGCAGCAGCGCGTAGTTCTCCACGGCGAGCGCGATGCCGTCGCGGATGTCCTTGCCGAACCACGGGTACACCGGGCCGGTGTTGCCCCGGCCCATCATCAGGTCGACCCGGCCGTCCGCCAGGTGCTGGAGCGTCGCGTAGTCCTCGGCGATCTTCACCGGGTCGTTCGTGGTGATCAGCGTCGTCGACGTCGACAGCAGGATCTCGCTGGTGCGCGCCGCGATGTAGCCGAGGATGGTGGTGGGCGAGGACGGGACGAACGGCGGGTTGTGGTGCTCGCCCAGCGCGAAGACGTCGAGGCCGGCCTCCTCCGCCTTCAGCGCCGTCTCGACCACCCGCTTGATGCGCTCGTGTTCGGTCGGCGCGCGCCCGGTGGCAGGATCGGGCGCGATGTCGCCGACCGTGAAGATGCCGAACTGCACGGAGGTCTCCTCTCAGCCGCGAAGGCATCGTCCGCGACCGGTCGTTTCCGGTCACATCCCGATGAAAGCGCGGCGAGATTGACACCTCCTGCACGTCCGGTTCACAAGCCGTACACGTACGTCGCATGTCAGGACGCGGTCGCGCAGGACCTCGCCGCCGATCAGCCCGCCAGTTCGAGCAGGGTGCGGATGATCAGGTCGCGGGCCAGCGGCACCTTGTGGGCGTTGCGCGGCAGCGGACGTGCCTGCTCCATCTCGGCCTCCGCGGCCGCGACGAAGGAGTCCTCGGCCGCGCGGGATCCGCGCAGCGCCTGCTCGGCGCGGAAGGCGCGCCACGGCGCGTGCGCGACCCCGCCGAGCACGATGCGGCAGTCGTGGACGGTCCCGTCGCCGGCGACGTCCAGGATGGCGGCGAGGGACACCAGCGCGAACGCGGAGGAGGGCCGTTCGCGGGCCTTGCGGTAGCGGGAGGCGCCGGGCCGCGGTGGCGGAAGGGTCACCGCGGTGATCACCTCACCGGGCTCCAGCCGGGTGTCGCGGTCGGGCCGGGAGCCGGGCAGGCGGTGCAATCCGGGCATCCGCACGACGCGGTCACCGTCCGGGCCGGTGAGCAGCACGCCGGCGTCCAGCGCGGTCAGGGCCACCGCCATGTCGGAGGGGTGGATCGCCACGCAGGTGTCGGAGTGGCCGAGCACGGCGAGGTCTCCGTGGTCACCGGCGATCGCGGGGCATCCCGAGCCGGGCAGCCTCTTGTTGCACGGCTGGGAGACGTCCTGGTAGTAGAGGCAGCGCGGGCGCTGCAGCAGGTTGCCGGCGACGGTGGCCATGTCGCGCACCCGCGCGAGCCCGCCGCGCAGCACCGCCCGTGCCAGCAGCGGATAGCGCTCGCGCACCAGCGGGTGCGCGGCCAGGTCGGTGTCCCGGACGGCGGCGCCGATGCGCAGCCCGTCCCCGTCCGCTTCGACGCCGCTGTCCCGGACGCTACTGTTCTCGACGCCGCGGGCCGCGACACCGTGGGCCGCGACACCGTCCAGCGGCGGCCCGCTCACGTCGGCCGACATGCGGGGCTCGGGAGCGACCGCCAGGCGTCGTTCACCTTGAGGGTGACCTCCATGGGCGCTCGACTACCCGACCCCCCGCTCCCCGAATCCCCCTCAGGTCACCCTCTACCAACCCTTTCCCCTGAGCCGACCTCCCCGTGCCAGGCGACCACCGGCAGGCGAGATGGCCGGCGCGGGTCGCTCAGGCGGAGTGGCCGGCGCGGAGGAGGCTGTAGGTGACGGCCTGATCCAGGGCCTGCCAGGAGGCCTCGATGATGTTCTCGTCGACGCCGACCGTCGCCCACTCACCCTTGGCGTCGCTGGAGGTGATCAGGACGCGGGTGATGGCGTCCGTGCCGTGGGTGCCCTCCAGGATGCGGACCTTGAAGTCGATGAGCTCGACCTCGGCCAGCTCGGGGTACAGCTTCTCCAGGGCGAGGCGGACGGCGCGGTCGAGGGCGTTGACGGGGCCGTTGCCCTCGCCGGTGGCCACGATGCGCTCGTCCTTGGCGTGCAGCTTGACGGTGGCCTCGCTGACCACGTCTCCGCCGGGGCGGCGCTCGACGATCACCCGCCAGGACTCGACGGTGAAGTGCCTGCGCCGCTCACCGGTGACGGTGTCGCGCAGCAGCAGCTCGAAGGAGGCGTCGGCGGCCTCGAAGGTGTGCCCGCGGGACTCCAGGTCCTTGACGCGGTCGACCAGCTCGCGCGACTGGTCCGCGGTGAGGTCGTAGCCGAGCTCCTTGCCCTTCAGCTCCACCGACGCCCGCCCGGCCATGTCGGAGACCAGCATGCGCATGTCGTTGCCGACCTGGGCGGGGTCGATGTGCTGGTAGAGGTTCGGATCGACCTTGATCGCGCTGGCGTGGAGCCCCGCCTTGTGGGCGAACGCGGAGACGCCGACGTAGGGGGCGTGGGAGTTGGGCGTGACGTTGGTGACCTCGGTGATCGCGTGGGCGATGCGGGTCATCTCGGCCAGCGACTCCGGCGGCACCAGCTCGAAGCCCTTCTTGAGCTGGAGGTTGGCGACCACGGTGAACAGGTTGGCGTTGCCCGAGCGCTCGCCGTACCCGTTGGCGCAGCCCTGGACGTGGGTGGCGCCCGCCTTGACGGCGGCCAGCGTGTTGGCGACGGCGCAGCCGGTGTCGTCGTGGCAGTGGATGCCGACGCGGGCGCCGGTGGCGACCGCCTCGTGGACGACGTCGGCCAGCTCGTCGGGCAGCATGCCGCCGTTGGTGTCGCACAGGGCGATCACCGAGGCGCCGGCCTCGGCGGCGGTGCGCAGGACCTCCAGCGCGTACGCCGGGTTGGACTTGTAGCCGTCGAAGAAGTGCTCGGCGTCGAGGAACACCCTCTGCCCCTCCGCACGAAGGTGGGAGACCGTGTCGCGGATCATCGCGAGGTTCTCTTCGAGGGTCGTGCGGAGGGCCAGCTCGACGTGCCGGTCATGACTCTTGGCGACAAGGGTCACGACCGGCGCGCCGGATTCGCGCAAAGCGGCCACCAATGGGTCGTCGGCTGCCTTCACTCCGGCCCGGCGGGTCGCGCCGAACGCGGCGAGTCGCGCGTGCTTCAGGTCGAGCTCGGTCTGAGCCCGCCGGAAGAATTCGGTGTCCTTGGGGTTGGCCCCCGGCCAGCCGCCTTCGATGAAGCCGACGCCCAGGGCGTCCAGGTGGCGGGCCACGACGAGCTTGTCGGCGACGGTGAGGGACAGGCCCTCCTGTTGCGCGCCATCGCGCAGCGTCGTGTCGTACACATGGAAGCGGTCGTCGGCCATGGATTCGTCTCCTTCGGGGATGTCTTCTGCGTTCGCCGCGCGCGATGTCCGCCGTCAGGCCGAACCTGGCCCAAACAAAAAGACCCCTCACGGACGTGAGAGGTCTGCGCGCTGGCGGTGTCCCTTTTCAGCCAGCGCGCCTGCTGATAATGAGCAGACCGTAGAACATGGTGTTACGCAGTCTGCCATACATCGCCACCATGTGGCACATCGATCTCAACATCCGGACGGCCGTCGCCACCGGCGACCCGGCGGCCCCACCGCCGTCCACAGGCACAGCGAACTCCGGGCGGACCACAACCCGTCGCCCTTACTCTAAGCGACGGCAAAGCAACGTTACGCAACCCACTTGGAGGGGATGATGTGCCTATGGCCAAGGTCCTGGACAAACCACAGAAGGCCGCCCCAGCGGACGAACCGGACGCGCGCGACGACGACTCCGTCCGAGAGGACAGCGACGACTCTGTCGTGGAGGACAACGACGACTCCGCCCGGGAAGACAGGGAACCGCATCTCGTCTCGTCCTCGGGCATCCGGCCCGGCATTGCCATCGACCCGCTCGGCGACCATGCGGAGCTGGAGGGCATCTACTACGAGACCGGCGCCCGTCTTGAGGACAGGCGCAAGGTCGAGCTCGTCAACGGCCGGGTCGTGGTAAGAGAAATGCCCACCGCCGAACACGCGAGGATCGTCTACCGGCTGCTCCTTCAGCTCATTCCCATGGTGACCGAGCGCGGGTGGGAGATCCTTCCCGACATCGCCATCTTCCTGGGCCCCCAGATGGATCGCTATCGTCCGGACGCCACGGTCGTGCCCGCCGATCCGCCGATGTGGCAGCCGGACGAGGTGTACGCCCACGCGACGCTCCTGGTCGCCGAGGTGGTGTCCAAGAGCAGCACGCACGACGATCACATCGTCAAGCCAGGCCAGTGCGCGGTGGCGGGCGTGCCGGCGTATCTGGTGATCGACACCTTCGAGGGCAGGGCGAGGCTGCTCAGCCATCCGCACGAGGGCCGATACGGGCAGGAGGTCTCGGTCGCGCTAGGGGAGCCTCTGGCATTGCCCGAGCCGTGGCGGCTGACGATCGACACCGCCAGGCTCGTCGGCTGAGCGGCGGGGCCCGCCCGGCCAGGGGGGCCGGGCAGGGTGAGACGGCGGGTCAGCAGATCTTGTGGACCCAGTTGTGGGGGTCGGGGCGGGTGCCGTACTGGATGCCCATGAGCTCTTCGCGGAACTGGAGGGTGAGCTTGCCGGGGCCGCCGTCGCCGACCGTCCAGCCTCCGCCGACGCCCTTGACCGAGCCGACGGGGGTGATGACGGCGGCGGTGCCGCAGGCGAAGACCTCGGTCAGTTCGCCGGACTCGCAGCCCTGCCGCCACTCTTCGATGGAGATCTTGCCTTCCTCGGCGGTCAGGCCGAGATCGGCCGCCAGAGTCAGCAGTGAGTCGCGGGTGATGCCGGGCAGAAGCGTCCCGGTCAGGTCAGGGGTGAGCAGGCGGTCGCCGAAGACGAAGAACAGGTTCATCCCGCCCATCTCCTCGACGTACCGGTGCTCGAAGGCGTCGAGCCAGACGACCTGGTCACAGCCGTTCTCGACGGCCTGCCGCTGCGCCACGAACGCGGCGGCGTAGTTGCCGCCGCACTTGGCGAAGCCGGTGCCGCCCGGCGCGGCGCGGGTGTAGTCCTGCGACAGCCACACCGACACCGGCTTCACGCCGTCCGAGAAGTACGCCGCGGCGGGCGAGGCGATCACCATGTACTTGTAGGTGCGAGAGGGGTAGTTGACCCCGAGCCCCGCCTGGGTGGCGATCATGAACGGGCGAAGGTAGAGGCTGTGGCCCTCGGTGGTGGGCACCCAGTCGCGGTCGGTCTGGACGAGCAGCTCCAGGGACTCGACGAAGGTGTCTTCGGGCAGCTCGGGCATCGCCATGCGGGCGGCCGAGCGGTTGAAGCGCGCCGCGTTGGCGTGCGGGCGGAACGTGACGATCGAGCCGCCCGACTGCCGGTAGGCCTTCAACCCCTCGAACAGCTCTTGGGCGTAGTGGAACACCGAGGTGGCCGGGTCGAGCATGAGCGGCCCGTACGGCATGAGCCGGGCGTCGTGCCAGCCGCGTCCCTCGGTGTAGTCGATCGAGATCATGTGGTCGGTGAAGGTCTGCCCGAACCCCGGAGCCGCGAGTACGCCATCACGCTCGGCCGCGGCGCGAGCGGCGTCGGAGAGCTGCACGTCGAAGCTGAGCTTCTGAGCGGTGGTCATGGCGGGATCCTTCTCTGCTCTGTCGGTCGTGCCTGCATCCATTGTGCGGCGGACCGGGGTAACGGGAAACTACTGCATCAACTGGACGTACGGGAGTGTGTCGGTACGGCCTTCCGTGAAGGGCTCCGCAGAGGGCTGAGAACGCGAAAACGCGCACGGCGGCCCTACAGGGCCACCATGCGCGTCGGTCGGCGTAGGGCGGGCCCTTCAGCCGGCTACTCGTGCGGTGATGTCGTCGCCGATCTCGCGGGTGGTGCGGGACACCCAGTCGACCTGGCGCTCGACGAGGTCGACGGCCACGGCCTGCTCGATGCGGGCGGACTCGTCGGCCAGGCCGAGGTGGTCGAGCATCATGGCGACGGACAGGATGGCCGCGGTCGGGTCGGCTTTCTCTTGCCCGGCGATGTCGGGGGCGCTGCCGTGGACGGGTTCGAACATGCTGGGAGCCCAGGACGCCGAGCCGGGCGCCGCCGGGTTGACGTTGCCGCTGGCGGCCAGGCCGATGCCGCCCGCGACGGCCGCGCCGAGATCGGTGAGGATGTCGCCGAAGAGGTTGTCGGTGACGATGACGTCGAAGCGCTGCGGGTCGGTGACGAAGAACATCGACGCGGCGTCGACGTGGCAGTAGTCGGTGGTGATCTCGGGGTACTCGGCGGAGACGCGCTCGACGATGCGAGCCCACAGGTCGCCCGCGTAGGTGAGCACGTTGGTCTTGTGGACCAGCGTGAGCTTCCTGCGGGGCCGGGTCATCGCCTTGTCGAAGGCGTAGCGCACGACGCGCTCGACACCGAAGGCGGTGTTGAGGCTCTCTTGTGTGGCGATCTCTTGCGAGGTGCCTCGGCGCATGACGCCGCCGGCGCCGGCGTAGGGGCCCTCGGTGCCCTCGCGGACGACGACCATGTCGATGTCCTCGGGGCGGGCCTTGCCGAGTGGGGTCTCCACACCCGGGAAGAGCTTGACCGGGCGCAGGTTGACGTAGTGGTCGAGCTCGAAGCGGAGCTTGAGGAGCAACTCGCGTTCGAGGACGCCGGGCGGCACGCTCGGGTGACCCACCGCGCCGAGCAGAATGGCGTCGTACCCGCGCAACTCGGCGAGGGTCTCGTCCGGCAAGGTCTCGCCTGTGGCATGGTAGTGGGCGGCGCCCAGGGCGTAGGTGGTCGTCTCGACCTTCAGACCGAGGACCTCCAGGACCTTCAGCCCTTCGGCGACCACTTCACTTCCGATGCCGTCCCCCGGGATGACGGCCAGACGGATGTCGTGAGAATCCCGCATGCACGTACCCTACCGGTCTGTCTCGATGGTTGAACGCATAATCTCATCCTTCGGACACCGCGGCGGCGCACCGGCGAAGACGCGGCGGCGAGGAAGAAGAATCGCCCGGCGGCCGTGGGCGGCCCGGCCGGCGGAGGTTCAGGAGACGGGCAGGCCACCGTTGTCGCGGCGGTCCAGTGCGATCTGGACGGCGTCGGGCGTCTCCTCGTCATGGCGATGCTCTTCGGCGTTGGGACGGTCCCATGGGTACATGTCGTACATGTCAGATCTCCATCGCTAGAGACATGCGCTCGGGGCGCACGCGATCGGATGTGGTCGGCGAGTCAGGTGGACCGCTGGACGAGCGTCCGGCGGTGAACCGCCGGAGTCGGCTGGGTCGCGCGGAGTTCGGGTCGCGAACCCGCATCCCGGGATGATCTCCCCGCTCCGGATCACGGAGCGGAAGGCCGGGACTCATGGCCGGGCGAACGCCGGAGCCACCGCGGCGGGTCGCCGGCCTGCCCTGATCAGGCCCCGCCGCGGCAGGTAATGAGTACGAGTACCTGGCGCTTCATCACCGACCACGTTACCTGCCGGTAGCGCGCCTGTCTGCTAGGAAGACCTAGTATCTCGGAATGTGAGACAAGAAAGGCCCGCCACCCGGACGGTGGCGGGCCTTCCCGCGTCGCGGCGCCACGGAGCAACGGCGTCCGACCAGGAAAGACGGGGCCTGCGGCGCAGCTGGGGCCCATGACTCCCCCGGCCCGCGAGGCCGTGCGGCTTAGTCGGTGAGGTCGACGGTGCGGCCGCCCTCGGCGCCGATCTCGCCGGCGATCTGGTCGACCACCTCGGCCGGGATCGCGGAGTCGACGGTGAGCGCGATCAGCGCCCGGCCGCCCTTGGCGTCCCTGGACACCTGCATGGAGGCGATGTTGACCTCACGCTCGCCGAGGATCTTGCCCACGATGCCGACGATGCCCGGACGGTCGGCGTAGGTGAAGAACGCCAGGTGCTCGGTCGGCTCGATCTCCATCTGGAAGCCGTTGACCTCGACGATCTTGGTGATCTGGCGCGGCCCGGACAGCGTGCCCGACACCGAGACGGTGCGGCCGTCGGCCAGCACGCCCCTGACGGTGACGACGTTGCGCCAGTCGGGGCTCTCGTCGCTGGTGATCAGCTCGACCGTGACCCCGCGGTCCTTGGCGAGCAGCGGGGCGTTGACGTAGGTCACGGCGTCCTCGACCACGTCGGTGAACACGCCCTTGAGCGCGGCGAGCTCGAGCACCCGCACGTCATGGGCGGCGATCTCGCCGCGGACCTCGACGTCGAGGCGGGTGGCGACCTCCCCGGCGAGCGCGGTGAAGACCCGGCCGAGCTTCTCGGCGAGCGGCAGGCCCGGCTTGACGTCCTCGGCGACGGCGCCGCCCTGGACGTTCACGGCGTCCGGGACGAACTCGCCGGCCAGCGCCAGCTTGACGCTGCGGGCGACCTGGGTGCCGGCCTTCTCCTGGGCTTCGTGGGTCGAGGCGCCGAGGTGCGGGGTGACCACGACGCTGTCCAGTTCGAACAGCGGGCTGTCGGTGCAGGGCTCCTTGGCGAAGACGTCGATGCCGGCCCCGGCGACCCTGCCCTCCTTGACGGCGGCGTAGAGGGCGGCCTCGTCGACGATGCCGCCGCGGGCGACGTTGATGATGCGGACCGACGGCTTGACCGTGTGCAGCTCGCGCTCGCCGATCAGCCCGACGGTCTCCTTGGACTTGGGCAGGTGCACGGTGATGAAGTCGGCCTGCTTGAGCACCTCCTCCAGAGAGACGAGGCGCACGCCCATCTGTGCGGCGCGGGCCGGCTGCAGGTAGGGGTCGTAGGCGATCAGCTCGACGCCGAAGGGGACGAGGCGCTGCGCCACCAGCTGGCCGATGCGGCCGAGGCCGAGGATGCCCACGACCTTCTCGTCGAGCTCGACGCCGGTGTACTTGGAGCGCTTCCACTCGCCGGCCTTCAGCGCGCTGTGCCCCTGGGCGACGTTGCGGGCGCTGGCCAGGATCAGGGCGACGGTGTGCTCGGCGGCGCTCGTGATGTTGGAGGTCGGCGCGTTGACGACCATGACACCGGCCTTGGTGGCGGCCTCGACGTCGACGTTGTCCAGGCCGACACCGGCTCGGGCGACGACGCGCAGCCGAGGCGCGTGTGACAGCGCCTCCGCGTCCACCTTGGTGGCGCTGCGGACGATCAGCGCGTCCACCTCGGCGAGAGCGGGCAGGAACTGCGAGCGGTCGGCGCCGTCGGTGTGACGGACCTCGAAATCGGCCCCGAGCACGGCGAGACCTGCTTCGGAGAGCTCCTCTGCAACCAGGACGACGGGCTTGTTCACGGGTGGGTCCTTTGGGAGTGCGGATGCACGGACAAGGTTCGAGTCTATCGGTGCTTGTGAAAGCACTCACGAGCGTCCGGCATCCGAGACGGCGCGCGCCGCCGGGCCCGCGGCCCTCTCCCGTCCCCCGGCCGCGCGACCGCTGGGCCGACCGAGTCCACCGCCGCGCCGACCGCCGGACTTGTCCGGCATCCGAGAGGGCATGACCTGCGAGACCTGTCCGGCATCTGAGACGGCATGACCTGCGAGACCTGTCCGGCATCCGAGACGGCGGCCGGGTACCCACCTCTGCCGGATTCCACGCGCGAGCCGCCATCTTGGTATTGCTCACAACATTTCTTGACGATTAGGCTGATAAGCCGTGTCCTACTACCTATCGTTTGTCGTATGAGCATCGGGAACCCCGCTCTCGGAGAAGTGCTCGCGCAGCACGGCAGCCCGCACCGACTACTGGCGGCTCTTGCCGAGTGGGGCATCCTGGTGGCCGTGCGGCCCGACCGGTCCGTCGTGCTCGGCACGACGCAGGCCGGCGAGCGCGTCCTGCTCGGGTACACCGGCCCGGGTACCTACGCACGGCACCGCGGCAACCACTCGTTGTCGGCGTGCGACGCCGACACCATCCTCGACATCCAGCGCGTCACCGGTGTGCGGGAGATCGTCATCGACGCGGCGGGACCGGCGGCGGCGGCCGTCCCCATCGAGGACCTCCAGCGTTACCTCGCCTCCACGCGCGGCGGACCGCACGCGCCGGCCCTGTCCAGCGCGTCGCCGACGGCCTACGCCACCGGCGCGATGGCGAGCGTGTCCCGCCACAGCACGGTGCCGAGCGCACCGCCTCTGGGGCGGAACGAGACGCTGACCGCCCCCGTGCCGCAGAGGGCGCCCGAGGCGCCCTCGCGGGCGTGGATCCCGGCTCCTCGTCCCCACCTGTCGGGGCCGATGCAGCAGGTCGATCCGGGGTACAAGCGGTGCGTCCATCCCATCCTGCCCGCGCTCCGTGTGGCGATCTCCGAGCTCCTGCGGGACTTCCCGCTGGTGCACCACGTGTGGATCTCCGAGGCACGCACGGTCTCCGGCTCCTCGGGGATCATGCTGCACGTCAAGGTGCACACCCGCGACGCCGAGGACATCGTCCGGGACCTGCATCGCATGGTCCGCGCCCGGCTGCCGCAGCTCGCGGCCAGCGAGGCGCCGGTGCTCATGGCCCGCGTGGCGGACGCCAACACCGAACGCCGCATGATCGAGCTCGGCGCGCACGTCGTCTGCGCCGACGTCTCCGACTGCTGAACTCCACGCATCCGGCCCGGCGCGGCCGGCGGACGGGGCGACCGCCACCCCGTCGGCCACGCCGGCGGCGCCACGCCGGAGCCGGGCTCCTGACTCCGGTTCCTGACTTTCCGCCCCGGATCGACCCCCTCGGCCCAGGGCGGAAACGGCGGCCGTCCGGCGGGCGTTCAACCCCGCGAACGGCGACCGTCCGACGGGGGCGCAACCCCGGGAACGGCCGCCGTCACGACAGGAGTGCGCCCCCGGGAACGGCGGCCGTCCGGCAGGCGTTCATGCCCGGGACGGCGGGCGTCCGGGCCCTTGGATGGCGCGGCGGCCGGCGGCCTGACAGGATCGTCACCGAGCTGCGTCCGCACAGGTCTGGCGGCCAAGCGCTTGCTGGTTTGTAATGGCGCAATGGTTCCTCCGACCACGGCGACTCCGGTCAAGGCCGTCTCGCGCAGCGTCCGGCTCGGTTACGGGGTGGGCTCCTTCTGCACCGCCACGTTCAACGCCATCCCCGGCCTTCTCCTCCTGTTCTACATGACCAACATCCTCGCGGTCCCGGCGTGGCTGGCCGGCGTCGTGGTCTTCGCGCCCAAGGCATGGGACCTGGTCATCAACCCGTTGGTCGGCCAGTGGTCGGATCGCACGGTCTCCCGATGGGGGCCGCGCCGGCCATGGCTGCTCGCCGGGACCGTCATCCTGCCCCCGGCCTTCGCGCTCACCTTCTCCGGCCCCTCGCTGACCGGCACGCCGGCCGCCCTGTTCGTCGGCGTCTTCTTCCTGCTGGCCGCCACCGGGTACGCGCTGTACGAGGTGCCGTTCAAGGCGATGCCCGCCGAGATGACCGACGACTATCACGAGCGCACATCGCTGCTGCAGTGGCGCATGATCTTCGTCGCGCTCGCCATCGCGTTGAGCGGCATCATCGCCCCGGCCATCGCGGCGCACTCGCTGGATGGCTACCGGACGATGGGCTTCGCCTTCGCGGCCCTACTGCTCGTCTCCATGCTGGCCTCCTTCTTCGGCACGGCCAAGGCGCCGATGACCGGGGTCGTCGAGCCCGAGGCGAGCCTGCGGACCCAGCTGGCGGCGGCCCGGGCGAGCCGTCCGTTCATGTGGCTGCTCGGCCTGTCCAGCGCGCAGACGCTCGCGGCCGGGGTGATGCTGGCGGGCGCGCCCTACCTCGCCTCGTACATCGTCAAGGACGCGTCGGCCACCAGCACCCTGTTCGCCGCCCTGGTGGGGCCCATGCTGGTCACCATGCCGCTGTGGGTGTGGATCGCCCGCAAGATGGACAAGCGCGGGGCGATGATCCTTGCCGGCGCGCTGTTCCTCACCGGCGCTCTGGCGGTCGCCCTCACCCCGCTCTTCGGCGCGCTCTACGCCCACATGGCGACGCTGGTCATCGGCGTCGGGTACGCGGGCCTTCAGCTCCTTCAGTTCTCCATGCTGGCCGACGTGATCGCCCACGACTCGTCACGCAGCGGCAAGCGCAGGGGCGGGGTGTTCACCGGGCTCTGGACGGCCGTGGAGAGCGCGGTGGCCGCCCTGGGCGCTCTGGTGGTCGGCGCGGTGCTCGCCGCCGGAGGCTTCGTCTCCTCCGACCCCGAGCACCCCGTGACCCAGCCCGACAGCGCGTTCACCGCGATCATCGTGGCGCAGGCCGTCATCCCGGCCATCATCGTCGGCGTCGCCATCTGGATGACCATGAAATACGACCTCACCGCCGACCAGCTCGCCGAGGCCGGACCGGTGCCGGTCACGTCATCCGAAGGGTGAGCACGATGCGAGCATGGGTGAAGGTCGTGCCTTATGGGGTGAATGCCGCGCGCGCCCACCCAACAGGCCGCCGGCAACAGATCCCGCATATTCTGGACACCTTGCCGTTGCCAGCCTGATACTCGGGACATGAGCTCGACGCACCCGCCTGTGCGCGCCTCCGATGGAGACCGCGATCGCGCCATCAACGAGCTCCGCGATCACGCCGTCGAGGGTCAGATCTCGCACGACACCTTCCTCGGACGGGTCGATCGCGCGCTGCAGGCGCGCAGCCGCGTCGAGCTGACCGACCTGGTCTCCGACCTGCCCCCGCACGGAAAATGGCGGCGCAGGCTCACCGAGGCCGTGGCCTCGGTGTCCGACCTGACCACGCGCATCGAGACCGCCTGGCGCCGCCCGCGGCTGCCCCGGCTGGCCCTCCCGGTCGACAGCCGCACCCGCTACGTCGTGGGCCGAGGCTCCGAGTGCGACCTGGTCCTCACCGACCTCACGGTCTCGCGCGTACACGCCGAGCTGCGCCGCGAGAGCGAGTCGTGGCTCCTGGTCGACCTCGGGTCGCTCAACGGCACGCGGCTGAACGGCTGGCGCCTGGTCGGCCCGGCCCGCGTCCGCGAGGGCGACGAGATCTCCTTCGGCGAGTGCGCCTTCGTCCTCACCGCCCCGGTGGCCTGACCTCCGTCCTTCACCAACCGGTGCCGTGACACCGGCACCGTCCGGAGGAGCGGCCTCACACGAAAACGGGCGAGTCTCCCAGAGACTCGCCCGTCCGCCCGTTCCCCGGACTACGAACAAACGATCGGCCCGCGGCGTACGGCAGGCGCCCGTGGGCCGATCGCCGCCGTGTCGGCCTCCTGGTCAGCGGCGCGTGCCCAGAAACGCCTTCGGCGGATCAGCTGATCAGGAACTTCTCGTAGCTGCCGACGCTGTCCGCCCGGGCCCGGAGCATGGCGTAGCCGCCCTCCTTGTAAGCCAGCTCAGCGCTCACGTACTTCCCGTTGGCCAGGGACTTGATGGTGTAGTAACCCGCGGCCTCATTGTGCACGATCTGGAACTTCTCGTAATCCTTGACCTCGGTCGCGCGTGCCCGCAACATGCCCGTGTCGGCGCCCGTGTAGTTGAGCTCGGCACTCACATAGCGCTTGGCGCCGTACGACCAGATCGTCTTGTAGCCGTCCATGGGGCAGATCGAGTACTTCTCCCAGTTTCCTCCGACGCTTCCCGACCGCGCGCGGAGTTGGCCGAAGACATATCCGGTGTAGTCCACCTCGGCGGCGACGTACTTGTTGTTGGCCTTCGACTTGATCGTGACGTCGTCGCAGTGGTCGTCACCGATATCCCAGGGATCCCCGAGCTTCTGCTGCACCGCGGCGGTGTCGGCGGTCGCCGCCGGCATCGCGGTCATCATTACCGGCCCCGCCACCGACACCACGCCGAGTGCGGCGACGACATTCCTGAGCTTCATTTTCCCGCTTTCTCTGGTCTTTCCGCATGGTCTGCCGACTGCGCGGCCATGCTGGCAGCTGCCCGGTTCGACCTGGCACCGCACATGATTTATCAGTGGCCACCCCGGAAAGACGGCCACGCACGGCCCGCGCCTCTACCGCCGCAGACGATAGGAGTAACCATAGCGAGCAGTATGCGTAATTCTGCACAAATAGCGTGTGATCAGTGCCACAGAACACAGGGAAGTATTCCTTCATAAATCCTCCACTCGCCATAAACCGGTGACCGGAAATCGAATTCACTTTCCGTCCACCGGTCGATGTCCGGCCGGTTTCGCGGATGTTCCACCACCGGGCGGCGTGGCGGGTCGCCCGCCTGCCGCCACCCGAGCCGGCGGGGTCACCGGGGTGCCCGCGGAGTGGGCGTCTGCTACCGTGGCGACCATGAAGCGCGCTGGTTCGACGACGACGCCGAGGAGTGTCCCGGCGCGCTGACAGATGACTCGAAGTCCGAAGCCCCGGGGCAGGTGCCCCGGGGCTTCGCCGTGTGGTCACCCGCCTCGACGTCCGCGAGGAGACCACGATGCAGATGCACGACCACCGCAGGCTCGGCCGTGAGCTCGGCCTGTTCGACACCGACCCGCTGATCGGCGCGGGGCTGCCGTACTGGCTGCCCGACGGCGCGATCGTGCGGCACACCCTGGAGGAGTACATCCGCGGCGCCGAGCGCCGGGCCGGCTACCGGCACGTCTACTCCCCCGTGCTCGGCAAGAGAGAGCTGTACGAGATCTCCGGGCACTGGTCCCACTACAGCGACGACATGTTCCCCCCGATGGACCTCGGCGGCGAGCAGGTCGTCCTGCGGCCCAGCCTGTGCCCGCACCACGCCCTGATCTACCGCTCCCGGGCGCACAGCTACCGCGAGCTGCCGCTGCGGATGGCCGAGCTCGGCGGCATGTACCGCTCGGAGCTGTCCGGGGTGCTCGGCGGGCTCACCCGCGTCCGGGCGATCCAGCTGAACGACGCGCACATCTTCTGCACTCTGGACCAGGTCGCGGACGAGGCGGCTGGGGCGCTTTCGATGATCAGGCGGGCCTACCGCGCCCTGGGCGTCCGCCCGTCCCGCTACCGGCTCTCCCTGCCGGGCGCGGGCGGCAAGTACGTCGCCGCCCCGGAGATGTGGGCGCGGGCCACCGCCCTGCTGACCGAGGTCCTGGACGCCTCAGGGCTTGCCTACGAGACCGCCGAGGGCGAAGCGGCCTTCTACGGTCCCAAGATCGACGTCCAGGTCGCCGACAGCGCCGGCCGCGAGGCGACCCTGTCCACCGTCCAGATCGACTTCCACCAGCCGGAGCGGTTCGACCTGCACTACATCGGCCCGGACGGCGCCCGGCACCGGCCGGTCATGGTGCACCGCAGCATCATCGGCAGCGTGGAGCGGGCCGCCGCCCACCTCATCGAGCAGCACGGCGGCGCCTTTCCCGCCTGGCTCGCCCCCACCCAGCTGGTCGTCCTGCCGGTGTCCGACGCCGAGATGCCGCAGGCCCGCGATCTGCTGCGGCGGTGCGACGAGCCGGGGCTGCGCGCGGAGGTCGCCGGACCCGAGCACGGCAGCCTGGGCGCCCGCGTCCGCGCCGCGCGGCTGGTCCCCTACCAGCTGGTCATCGGCGCCAGAGAGGCCGCCCGCGACGAAGTGGCCCCGCGGCTTCGGGACGGGCGCCGCCTGGACGCCCTCCCTGTCGCCGAGATGCTCGCCCGTGTCCGCGCCCTCGTCGGCGCGCACAGCACCGATCTGTGGGACGACGCCGCCGGAAATGCCCCGATAAGGGAGGAGTAGGGAACTGCCGGGTGCACATACGTAGGTTTCCGTATTGTCGGCGGGAGCGGCGTTGTCCATGATCCCCCCAGGCCCAGCCCTCTGGAGGCACCCCGTGCACAGACGCAGACAACTCACCACACTTCTGACCGCCGTGGCCCTGACCGCGACGCTGACGCAGGCGACCGGCGGCGCGCCGGCGAGCGCGGCCGACCCGGCGCCCGGCGTGGCCGACCTCACCAAGGACATCGACCAGATCCTCAGCGCGTCGAACCTGGTCGTGGCCCGCTCCGGCGTGGTGGTCAAGAGCGCCGCGACGGGCGAGCAGCTCTACGCGCAGGACGCCGGGAAGGTCTTCCTGCCGGCCTCCAACACCAAGCTGCTCACCTCGGCCGCGGCCGTGGACACCCTGGGCCTGGACTACCGCTTCACCACGAGCGTGCTCGGCACAGGACGCCGGGCGGGCTCGGCCCTGGCCGGCGACCTCTACCTGAAGGGCACCGGCGACCCGACGATGCTCGCCGCCGACTACGACGCGCTGGCGGCCAAGGTCGCCGGAGCCGGCGTGAAGCTGGTGACCGGCAAGCTGGTCGCCGACGACACCTGGTTCGACGACGTCCGTCTCGGCACCGACTGGGCGTGGGACGACGAGCCGTACTACTACGCCGGCCAGATCTCGGCGCTCACCGCCTCCCCCGACACCGACTACGACGCCGGCTCGGTGATCGTGTCGGTGGCGCCCGGCGGCGCGGCGGGCGCTCCCGCCAAGGTGACCACCACGCCCGAGACCGACCATGTCAAGATCGAGAACCACGCCACGACCGGCGCCGCGACCGACGTCGTGGTGAACCGCGTGCACGGCACCAACACCATCGTGGTCACCGGCACGGTGGCCGCCACCTACAGCGAGTGGATCGCCGTCGACGACCCCACCGGGTACGCCGCCTCGCTGTTCCGCAAGGCGCTCGCCAAGCACGGGGTGCGCGTGCTCGGCCGGACCGGCCGCGGCGCGGCGCCGGAGGGGGCCAAGACCCTGGCCACCCGCGAGTCGATGCCGCTCTCGCAGCTGCTGGTGCCGTTCATGAAGCTCAGCAACAACATGCACGCCGAGATCCTGACCAAGGCCATGGGCCGCAAGGTCTCGGACAAGGGCACCTGGGACGCCGGGCTCGCGGTCACCACCGCGTTCGCCAAGGCCAACGGCATCAAGAACGTGCGGCTGCGCGACGGCTCCGGCCTGTCCCGGCTCGACGGCGTCACCCCCGGCGAACTGACGGCCTACCTCATCGCCCTGCGCGCCAAGCCGTGGTTCACCACCTGGTACGACGCCATGCCGATCGCCGGCAACGCCGACCGCTTCACCGGCGGCACCCTGCGCAGCCGCATGACGGGAACGGCGGCGGCGAACAACGTGCATGCCAAGACCGGCTCGCTGACCAGCGTCTCGGGACTGTCGGGCTACGTGACCAGCGCCGACGGCGAGCCGCTGGTGTTCTCGATCCTGACCAACAACTACCTCACCGGCAACCCCAAGCCCGCCGTCGAGGACGCCATCGCCGTCCGGCTCGCCCAGTTCAAGCGCGACACCCCCGTCGACGCCGCCGCCCAGCTCAGAACCGCCACCCCCGCCGACACCGAAGACCTCGGCCTCGAATGCTCCTGGCGCAAACCCACCCCCTGCTGACCGTCCCCCGCTGACCCCCCGGACCCGGCGATAACGGGAACGGCCACGGAAACAGATGATCGCCCGATCCGGGGGCCGGCTCGGGCGATCAGGTGACGGTGAGCGGGTTACTTCTCCTTGAGCCAGCTCATCATCGGGCGCAGCTTGGCGCCGGTCTGCTCGATCGGGTGCTGCGACAGCTCCTCGCGGTACTTGCGGAAGTTGCCCTGGCCACCGTCGAACTCCTCGACCAGCTCACGCGCGAAGGCCCCCGACTGGACCTCGCCGAGGATGCGCTGCATCTCCTTCTTGGTCTCGGAGGTGACGACGCGCGGGCCGCGGGTGTAGCCGCCGAACTCGGCGGTGTCGGACACCGACCAGTACATCTTGGAGATGCCGCCCTCGTACATGAGGTCGACGATGAGCTTCATCTCGTGCAGGCACTCGAAGTAGGCGACCTCGGGCTGGTAGCCCGCCTCGATCAGCGTCTCGAACCCGACCTTGATCAGCTCGGACACGCCGCCGCACAGCACGGCCTGCTCGCCGAACAGGTCGGTCTCGGTCTCCTCGGTGAAGGTCGTCTTCAGCGCGCCCGCCCGGGTGCCGCCGATGCCCTTGGCGTAGGACAGCGCGAGCGGCCAGGCGTTGCCGGTCGCGTCACGCTCGACGGCGACCAGCACCGGCACGCCGCGGCCCGCGGTGAACTGGCGGCGGACCAGGTGGCCGGGACCCTTGGGGGCCACCATCGCCACGTCGACGCCCTCGGGCGCGTCGATCAGGCCATAGCGGATGTTGAGGCCGTGGCCGAAGAACAGCGCGTCGCCCTCGACCAGGTTCGGCGCGACGTGCTCGGAGTACAGGTGACGCTGGATGTGGTCGGGCGCGAGGATCATGATCAGGTCGGCCTCCTCGGCGGCCTCCCCCGGGGTGAGGACGCGCAGGCCGTCGTTCTCGGCCTTCTCGCGGCTCTTGGAGCCCTCGGGCAGACCCACCCGGACGTCCACGCCGGAGTCGCGCAGCGACAGCGCGTGGGCATGGCCTTGGCTGCCATAGCCCAGCACCGCCACGTGCCGGCCCTGGATGACCGACAGGTCGGCGTCGTCGTCGTAGAAGATCTCAGTCACTAGCTTGCCTTTCGTGAATTCTTGCGGCTCGCGCCCGCAGGGCTCACGCGCTGCGGTCCAGGGCCCTGAGCGAGCGGTCGGTGATGGAACGGGCGCCGCGGCCGATGGCCACCATGCCCGACTGGACGAGCTCTTTGATGCCGAACGGCTCCAGCACCTTGATGAAGGCGTCGAGCTTGTCCGGCGTGCCGGTGACCTCGATGGTCACCGCGTCCGTGGCCACGTCCACGCAGCGGGCGCGGAACAACTGCACCAGCTCGAGCACGTTGGAACGCGTCTCCGCGTCGGCGCGGACCTTGATGAGGGTGAGCTCCCGCTGCACGGACTGGGAGGGATCGAGCTCCACGATTTTGATCACGTTGACCAGCTTGTTGAGCTGCTTGGTGACCTGCTCCAGCGGAAGCTCGGCGACGTTCACGACGATGGTCATGCGGGACACGTCGTCGTGCTCGGTCGGCCCGACCGCCAGGGAGTCGATGTTGAAGCCGCGCCGGCTGAACAGCGCCGCGACCCGGGCCAGGACGCCGGGCTTGTTCTCGACGAGAACCGACAGCGTGTGGCGGCTCATGCTTTCCCTCCTGCCAAACCGGTGGATGGTCTGTGCGCCCGGCCGCCGGTGCGGCCCGGGCGGCTCACGACTGCTCCTCGTTGTCCCACACGGGGGCCATGTCACGAGCGATCTTGATTTCGTCGTTGCCCGTTCCGGCGGCGACCATGGGCCAGACCATGGCGTCCTTGTGGACGACGAAGTCGACGACCACGGGCACGTCGTTGATCTCCATGGCCTTGCGGATCGTCGCGTCGACGTCCTCGGGCCGCTCGCACCGCAGGCCCACGCAGCCGTACGCCTCGGCGAGCTTGACGAAGTCGGGAATGCGGCGCGGCGACTGCAGGTCGGTGTTGGAGTAACGCTCGTTGTAGAACAGCGTCTGCCACTGGCGGACCATGCCGAGGTTACCGTTGTTGATCACAGCGATCTTGATCGGCACGCCTTCGAGCGCGCAGGTGGCGAGCTCCTGGTTGGTCATCTGGAAGCAGCCGTCGCCGTCGACGGCCCACACCGTGGCCTCCGGCTGACCCATCTTGGCGCCCATCGCGGCCGGCACGGCGAAGCCCATCGTGCCCGCGCCGCCGGAGTTGATGAACGTGCCCGGGTTCTCGTAACCGATGAACTGGGCGGCCCACATCTGGTGCTGGCCGACGCCCGCCACGTAGTAGGCGTCCGGCCCGACGATCGCGCTGAGCCGCTCGATGACGTACTGCGGGGCCAGCGAGCCGTCGTCCGGCGCGTCGTACCCGAGGGGATAGGTCTTGCGGTAGCCGTTGAGCACCGCCCACCAGGCGGTGTAGTCGCCGGTGCGGCCCTCCGCCTGCTCGTTCTTGACGGCGGCGAGCAGGTCGGTCAGCACCTCGCGGCAGTCGCCCACGATCGGGACGTCCGCGTGGCGGTTCTTGGAGATCTCGGCCGGGTCGATGTCGGCGTGGATGATCTTCGCGTGCGGCGCGAAGGTGTCGAGCCTGCCGGTCACCCGGTCGTCGAACCGGGTGCCGAGCGCGACGAGCAGGTCGCTGCGCTGCAGCGCGCCCACGGCCGCGACCGTGCCGTGCATGCCGGGCATGCCCAGGTTCAGGTCATGGCTGTCGGGGAAGGTGCCCTTGGCCATCAGCGTGGTGATCACCGGGATGCCGGTGAGTTCGGCGAGCTGGAGCAGCTCGGCCGATGCGCGCGCCTTGTGCACCCCGCCGCCGACGTAGAGCACCGGCCGCTTGGCCTCGGCCATGAGGCGCGCGGCCTCCCTGATCTGCTTGGAGTGCGGCCGGGTCACCGGGCGGTAGCCCGGCAGGCGCATGGTGGGCGGCCAGCTGAAGGTCATCTTGGCCTGCAGGGCGTCCTTGGAGATGTCGACCAGGACGGGGCCGGGACGACCGGTGGAGGCGATGTGGAAGGCCTCGGCGATGGTGCGCGGGATCTCGTCGGCCTCGGTGACCAGGAAGTTGTGCTTGGTGATCGGCATGGTGATGCCGGAGATGTCGGCTTCCTGGAAGGCATCGGTGCCGATGAGCGGCGCCGCGACCTGGCCGGTGATCGCCACGATCGGCACCGAGTCCATGTACGCGTCGGCGATCGCGGTCACCAGGTTGGTGGCACCCGGGCCGCTCGTGGCCATGCAGACTCCGACCCGGCCGGTGGCCTGGGCGTACCCCTCGGCGGCGTGGCCCGCACCCTGCTCGTGGCGTACGAGCACGTGCCTGACCTTGGTGGAGTCGTAGAGCGGGTCGTAGGCGGGCAGGATCGCGCCGCCCGGGATCCCGAACACGGTGTCCACCCCGACCTGCTCCAGCGCCCTGACGAGGGCCTGCGCACCTGTCATCTCTTCGGTCATCGGCTCGTTTCCTTGCGTGGCTGAGCTGGGTGTGGCCATAAAAAATGCCCCGCCCCGCCGAGGTGGCGGTGCTGGGGCTGCGCGCAGGCTGGGGACTCTTCGTCAGCGACCCGCGCGCCGGCGAAGTACTACACCGTCAAGCCAGGGCTGCAGCAGCCCGGCAATCGAGTCCCCAGTGATACGCATGCCGCAACCATAGCCCCTGAGGCATCGCCGGTGTCAAATCTACGGACACAAGTCTCACGATATGGGATACCCCATCCCGCCCCCTAACCACCCCACCCACGAACACCAACCCCACCAGCACCCAGTCCCCCCCACCGTCCTGAAAGCAAGCGGCACCCCCCGCCGAGCGAAGCGAGGCAAAGCAAGCACAGCTCGGGGCGCGGCGCCGCCTCAAGGGCGCCCCGAGCCGCCGAGCGAAGCGAGGCAAAGCAAACACAGCTCGGGGCGCGGCGGTGTCGTGAGGAGGAGGGAGGGTGAGGAACGAGCCCGTACGACGACGAAGGGCGCCGCCTCAAAGGCGCCCCGAGCCGCCGAGCGAAGCGAGGCCAAGCCGGCGCTGCTCGG